>JBCDGG010000029.1:0-37414 GCA_038757905.1 Pseudomonadota bacterium
CAGGCGCACCCGCCCCCGTCGCGCCCTTGATGAAGCCGCCCAGGGCGATCCCCAGGGTGACGATGATGAGGTCCGTGATCTCCATGGCGCCGGTATCGGATGTCCCGCCCGCCATGTCGAGCCGAAGGCCGCTGCCGTCGCCCGGACCACCGCATGCGCGCGGTGTGCCTGGCGTCAGCGCCGCCCGCCGTTCCGCCCGGATCGCCCCCGGCGCGATGGGCCGCTCTGCCACGTGTTACCCCGTAACGTACCGTATGAAGCCTGTCCCGCGGGCCTCCCTGCACGCTTCTCTGCTGCGCATGAGGGCGCGCGCCCTGCGCCCGGGAGCGCCAGAACAAGGTGAGCGGGACGCGGGTCGACAAAGGGGGAAGGGCTTGGCGATGGGCGTGCAGATGCCGCACTCCACCATCCGCAGGGCCGTCGGCGAGGCCCCGCTGGCGGCGCGGCGGGGTCGATCCTGCCGCCCGGCACAGCCCTTGTGCCTGGCCGCCCTCGTGGCGACGGCCACCGCGGCCGGATCCGCCTTCGCCCAGCCGGCCGAACCCGAAGATACGGGCACGGGAGACGGCGGTTCGAACGGCGTGCTGCCCTCGCTCAGCGCGCTCTTGCCCGCCAACAGTCCGCTGCGCCTGCGCTTTCCCGATGCGCTGGTGTCCGATGGCGCGGGCGAGGTGTACACGCGCCGCTTCCCCATCGGCGGACAGGCGGCGGTGGATCGCGGCATCACCCTGCCGCGCCCCGTCGGCGTCTCCCTCACCTTCGTGGAGAACACTCAGGCGCAAGAGATCGACGATCTGTCGGTCGCCCTCGGCAAGGGGCAGGCGCCCCCCTCGGGCACCGATCTCGTCGACATCCCGTTCGTGACCATCGAGAACGCCGAAAGTCGGACGCGCTCCACCCAGCTGCGGGGCGATCTCTGGGTCCTTCCGGTGCTGAACGTCTTCGCCGTCCTCGGACAGGTCGAGGGCGAGGTGCCGCTCGACGTGGTGGTGGATCTCGATCAAACCGGCCTCTGCCCGCCGACCGTCACCTGCGATACCGTGCGCGCCGCCTTCGACGCGGGGGTCGACACCTATACCGCCACGCTCGGGGCGACGGGCGTCTATGGCTGGGACAACTGGTTCGTCTCCGGCTCGGCCTCGGCAACCATCAGCTTCGGCGGCGATACGGAGGATGCGGTGAAGTCTGTCAGCGCCAGCGGGCGGTTCGGGCGGCGCTGGGCCTTTGGTACGGGTCACATCGCGGCGCCGTTCGTCGGGGTCTCGTTTCTGCACCTCGATCAGGTGGTGGAGGGGACCACGCGATTGCCCAACGCTTTCCCGGATGGCGACAGCCTGGACGTGCGCTACCGTGCCCGGATCTACAACGAAGACAAGTGGTCCGGCATCGTCGGGCTTAACCTTGGGTTCTTGCAAGGGTTTTCCATTGCGGGTGAAGTGAACTTCAATGAAACTAGCAATCGAACGGTGGTTTCGGCCACGTATCGCTTCTGATCATGGCCACGCACCCTGCATTCCCCGTGTCACCTCCCCAGCGCCGCTTTGCGGCGTTCGCTGGAGGTGCATGTCATCCACTGTTCAGAGAGGATCTCAGATGGTTCGTCGTTCCCTTTTCTGTGCGCTCGCCGCATCGACCCTGCTGGCAGGAGGCGCCGCAAGCGCGGAGCCCGCCATATTGAGGCCTGCGGGCGATTGGCAGATGGACGTCACGTGGTGGCTCTTCTCCCCCATATCGACAACTGGCACCTCGACCGTTGCGGGGCAGCCGGCGGATCTCGATCTGGACCTGCAGGACGCCCTGGAGCTTCTCGATTTCGCATCCTCGCTGCGGTTCGAGGCGTGGCGCGGGGATTTTGGCCTGATCGTCGATGCCAACTACCTGGGGATTTCCGAGGAGGGCAGCACGACGCTCGGCGGCGGGCCCTTCGCACGTGACCTCGATGCCGAAGTCGAGGCTGTGCAAAGCTGGATCAGCCTGCTGGCCGCCTATCGCTTCGCCAAGGGCACGAACGCGCGCGGCAAGGCCTATGCGTTCGATGTGCAGGCGGGCGCGCGCTACAACAACCTGACGCAGGATGTGGATATCGAGGGGCCATTCCGCTCGGTCTCGCTGGGCGGGTCCGAGCATTGGTGGGAGCCAGTCATCGGCGCACGCGGGGCGTGGGAGCTGGACGACGATTGGAGCTTCGCCGCCGGGGCCGATTTCTCGGGCTTCGGCGCGGGAGGCAACGACCTCGCCTGGAGTGCCACGGCCGCCTTCGACTGGTCGTTCTCCGAAAGCGGATCGGTGAAGTTCGGGTATCGCTACTACAGCATCGACTTCGAGAGCGAGAAATCCGATGGCACGTTTGGCTGGGATGTCGAACAGCACGGGCCGTTCTTCGGAGTGACCTTCGCGCTGAACTGAGTGCGCCATGCGGTAGGGTGCAACGTGCCCCGTCCACCGTCGGCATCGTGCCGCGTGCGGGGCAAAGACAGCGTGCCTGCTGAACTCAGGGAGCGCCCTGCGGCGCACCTGCAGGTCAGTTGCGGCTGCTGGGCGCCCAGCCGGCCGCCGTCAACGGACCGAGCAGATCGGCCGCGTGGGCGGGATCGTGAAACAGGCTGCGTACGACCGCGTCGAGCGGATAGCCGGGCCAGGCGCTTTCCAGCAGGTCCAGGCTCTCGGCGGCGTCGAGGCTGTTGCCCAGGCCGTGATACGCGGCGGTCAGATAGGCGAGGTTGAGGGCGCTGACCGGGCCGCCGGACCGGATCGCGCGGTAGAACCCGTCGACGGCCGCCTGGTATTCCTCAAGATGAAAGAGGGCTGCCACCATCGTGTTGCGCAGCGCGAGCCGGCTGCCGGATTCATCGGCCCCGGCGCTTGCCGCGGTGTCGTAGGCCAGCTGAAAATCGCCGCAGAACAGGGCGATGAGCGCGCCGAAGGCCTGCACGTGCAGGTCTTCGGGGCCGAGCCTGCGGGCGCGGGCGGAGCGTGACATTGCCTGGCTGCAATTGCCTTCAGCGTAGGAGACGAGGGCACTCGCCGATTGCGCCCAGGCGCTCTCCGGCGCAAGTTCGACGGCCCTCTGCGCGCTCGCGCGGGCCTCCGGCAGAAACGCGTCCCGCTGTCCGGAGGTGACGGCCATGATCGCACGCACCTGCGCCGCCCCGGCATGGCCGCCATAGTGCCGGCCGTCGAGCGCGACGGCCCGCTCGAAGAGGAGGAGCGCGCCGCCGAGCCGTTCCCTGTCGAGCGCGGGAAACATCAGGTTGCGAGCATCCGCCGCCAGGTTGGCCGCCTGCAGCTTCGTTGGCGAGACCGAAAAGAGCGCCTCGCGGACTTCGCTCAGCTTGCCCGCGGCGGCGTCCGGCGGCGGGGCCGGGCGCGCGACCTCCGCCGGTCCGAGGGATCCGGCGATCGGCGTCAGAAAGACAATCGCGCTGGCAAGGGCGCCGCCGGCCAGGGCCCCGAGCCCGGCCCATACCAGCCGGGCCGGGGCGCGCGCCGGAATACCGGGCGCAGCCGCAGGGCCCGCGCCTTGCACCTCCTCAAAGCGCGGGCAGTACCCGCCGGGCTCGATGTGAATGCGCACCTGACCCGGGGCTCCGGACCTGTCATAGAAGGCGGCGAGACGGCGGCGCAGCCGCCCGGCATCCACGCGAACAACGGCCAGCGGATCGTCTCCCTGGGCGGGCGATCGCCCGTAGACATCCTCCAGAATGGTCTTCGCGCGGATCGCATCGCCCCGTCCGGCCAGTGCCTCGTCCACGACATAGGACAGGAAGGATTGAAGCCGCGCCGCCCCGTCGAACTCCGGACTGTCTAGTACACTCTTCAAGGCTGCGCGCACAGCCTCGGGGCGCATCGATCCTTGCGTCGCGGCCCGGGGCGGCGCCGGAAGCGTGACGTCCTTTGACATCGCGCTCCCCTTCCTACGACGTCCCTGCGCAACCTGCTGAAGATGCGCATGTTACGCGTAACGTACCGTATGAAGCCTGCCCGATCTACCGTGTTCGGCCGCTTAATCGCCGCATCCGACCAGCCGCGAACCCTTTGATCCGTGGCCGGTTTCTCTGAGCGAAAAGGTCGGTCATGGAGGCGTTCACACATTTCCGTCCAGAGGCGCGCGATGCGCTCCAGCGCCTGCGCGCCACCGATCCCGTCTTCGACGAGATCGTGCGGGATTACGAGACGCTTGCGGGCCTGTTGCCGCGCGACGCGTCCGACCCCGCGCTTGCCGACATCAAGCACAGCCTCGCCGCGCTCGAACGCGAAATCCAGGCCCACATAAGCCGATGCGCCGCCGGGCCCGGCGCATCCGACCCGGGCGCGTCCACGCGCTGAGGCGGGCGGCAGATGCCAGCAGAAAGGCCAGCACGATGATTGCACAGCTTCTTTTCTTCCTGAGTTTCGTCGTCTCGCTCGGGATCGGGTTTCTCTATTTCCGTGACCTCGGCGATGTCAGCCAGATGGTTCTCAAGGTCAAACGCGAGAACATGCTGCGCTTCATCCGCAACGAGTACCGGCTGATCGGGATCGGGCTTGCGGCATTTGCGCTGGCCACGCTGCTGCATTTCGGCGCCGGGGCGGGGCCGCGCGGGCTGTGGGTGCTGGGGCTGGTTCTGGTGGGCCTCTTCTACGCGTTCCCCTTGATCTACGTGCATCTGGGCCTGCGCAACCAGATGAACTCCGCCACCTACCACGACATCGCGGAGGCGCGGAAACATGTCGGCCCGTCCGCGCCGGTCGTGGTGATCGAGAATGGCGGCCATGCCCGCGCCCATCCCGACGCCCAGATCATGCGGCCCCATCTGGCGGGCGACGCGGCAGGGCTGAACGGGGAAGACGTGGTAATGACCTATTGCGCGATGGCCAATCTCGGCCTCGGCTACGTGCCCCGGATCGAGGGGGCACGGCTGAAACTCGATGTCCTGGCCCAGCACGGCAACAACCTGATCCTGCGCGACGAGACGACCGGCGAGCCGATCCAGCAGATCCACGGCTTTCGCGAACGCGACCACGATCCGCAGGCCCAAGCTCTGGCCTGCCCGCTGCGTCCCGAAGCGCGCATGGCGCCCTGGCCCACGTTCCGCATGACGTTTCGCGGGTTTCAGAAGGCGTTTCCCGATGGCGAGGTGTTTCTCAACACGCCGTCCGGCAACCCGCTTCTGCGCCTTTTCGATACCGCGATGGAGATCGCCTTCGGCTGGGGCATCGGCCGACAGCATCAGGAGGATGCGCCCCTGATGGACAATCTGGAGCGCAAGCCCGACACCCGCCTGCCGAACAAGACCTATGTTTGGGGGGTCACCATCGGCGACGATGCCGCCTGCTGGACCGACGATTTCGTCGTCGCGCAGGGCTGGATCGTCAACGCGACTGTGGGCGGGCGGGATCTGGTCGTCAGCCTCGACCCGCAGTTCGAGAGCCTCGGCATCTGGTACAACGACAGCGGTCGGCCGGTTACGCGCTGCGATTTCTGGGGCCGCAGCGACCGCGGCCAGCTCACCCGGGTAGAGACCCTGCGCGCCGGCCTCTTCTGGCATGTCTGGGCGGAGTTCTTTCCGACGACCGACATCAACCGCATGACCCCGGGTGCTCCGGGCGTCCCGGCCGCGGCACCCGCGCCCGGGGCCGAGACCGAGGCGGTCGGATGACGGACGCCCCCGTCGCCACGCCGCCCGCCCGGCAATACCTGGCCGCCTACGAGGTGCTGCCGGCCATGAAGCGCGAAGCCGGCTTCTACCTTGGCCTCTCGCCCTTGCAAACCTTCGTACTGGCCTGTCTGGGCGGGGTGTTCGTGACCTTTGGCGCGCTGTTCTCGCTGCTGCTCTCCTCGGGCGTCGGCGCCTCCGGCCCGCAGCTTCTGCTGCAGGGTCTCGGCTTCTCGACCGGGTTCTTCATGATCGTCCTCAGCCGGGCCGCGCTCTTCACCGAGGCCAATGTCATCCTGCCCGCCGCATTCCTGCAGTCGAGCTGGTCCGAGATCTCGGCCAGCGCGTTCCGGTTCTGGGCGATCGCCTGGATGGGCAACCTGGCCGGTGCGCTGTTTGCCGGGCATGTCATCGCGTTCGCCCAGGTATACCCCGATTACGTCTACGAGGGGCTGGCGGCGGTCGTCTCCAAGAAGATGGCCTATATGGAGGAGGGGACCGGCGCGGCCTGGATGCGCATCGTCGTGTCCGGCATGATCGGCAACGCGCTCATTGGCATGGCTGCGTTCTTCGCCACGATGGGCAACACGATTTTCGGCAAGTTCGTCCCGATCTTCCTCGTGGTGTCGCTCTTCGTGGCCGCCAACCTTCAGCACAGCCCGGCCAATATGGGGTACTTCGCGCTAAGCATGGCGACGGGCGGCGGCCCCGGCTGGGGCCCTGCCTTGTCATGGAACGCCGTGCCTGCGGGCATCGGCAACATCCTGGGCGGCGCGCTCCTGGTGGCGCTGCCCTTCTGGTACGCGTTCCGCGGCGCCGTGCACACTCCGCACCTTCCCCCCAACTCAACAGAATAGGACCGCACAGATGAGGCGAATTACAGTTTTCTTGGGTGCCCTCGCCGCCGCCACCGCGGTGCAGGCGCAGAACGGGCCGATCATCCATGACGCCGAATACTACATCCTGGAGGCGCAGCGCGCGGAGCAATGGGCCGAGGATAACGCGGCGGTCGACGCCACCCTTGCCGCCTTTCGAGAAGGGAACGGCGGCGAGCCGCCCAACATCGTCAGTATCCTGATCGACGATCTGGGCTTTGGCGACATGGGCATCCCGGAGCTCAACGCCGTGCGGGGGATCGAAACACCTAACATCAACGCGTTCTCCGACGAGGCGATGCGGATGGTGCGGATGTACACCGAACCCTCCTGCACGCCGACCCGTGTGGCCCAGTCGACGGGTCGTCTGCCCGTTCGGATGGGCATGGGCGATACTACGGTCGATATCGCGGGCTTCGGCTTGCCGGCCGGGGAGGTGACGCTTGCCGAGGTGCTCAAGGAGGCGGGCTATGCCACGAGCCATGTCGGCAAGTGGCACATGGGCGATATCGCCGAGAGCTGGGCGATGAACCAGGGCTTCGACTATGCCCAGCACGCCGTGCACCAGCAGGGACAGCTTACCATCTTCAATGACGATGCGATCCGCGAGCAGGTCTCGGTTGGGATCAACGATTTCGTCGACAGCTACGGCCTCGATGAATGGTTCCGTCCCGACGCCTCCGCCATGGCGACCGTGATCGAGGGGGAGGCCGGCGGACCGATCCGTGAGATTCGCATGGCGCCGGGGGAGCGCTGGAACACCGTGAAATACGACGAGATGAACGCGGCCTTTCAGGTCAAGACACTTCAGGAGTTGGATCGCCTCGCCGCGGGTGATGCACCGTTCTTCCTGCAATACTGGCCGATGATCCCGCTGCACAACACGCGTGCCGGCCGCTCCGGCCCCCAAAGCCCCAATGGCGGCCTCTACGCTGACAAGCTGCAGGAGCTCGACATCTATCTTGGCGAGATCTTCGCGCGGATGGAGGCGCTCGGCGTCGCCGACAACACCATCGTCGTGCTGATGGGCGACAACGGCCATTTCACCAAGTACTCTCCGCAATCGGGCTTCACCCCGATGATCTTTCGCGGTGGCAAAGGCGACACCACGGAGGGTGGGGTGCGCGTAGACGCCTTCATCCGCTGGCCGGGGATGATCGAGGCGGACGGGCTGATCAACAACATCATCCACGTCTCCGACCTCTATACGACCCTGTCCCGCTTTGCCGGGGCCGACCGGTTCATCCCGCGCGACCGCCTTGTTGACGGGGTCGATCAATCGGCCGCGCTGCTCTTCGGCGATGAAAGCATGGGCCGGAGAGATCACGTGATCATCTACTCCGTCGCCTCGCCCAAAGCGATTGTGAAAGACCAGCTCAAGCTGAACCTGCCGGGCGCCGGAGAGAGCGCGATCCTGGCCGATTTCTTCGATGTCTTCCGCGATACGCATGAGAAATACCCGGTCTCGACAGAGGTCGGCGCCTGGGGCGGGCAGGAGTTCGTGCGCATCCTGGGGCGGCATCTGGCGCGCAAGGAGGTCTATCCCGACACCGGGCCCGCGATGGGGATGCCCTACGAGGGCATCGAGAACCTGCGGCCGGAAACCGCCGCTGCTGTGGAGGCCTTCCAGGCCAAGCGTGCCGCGGTTCAGCGGTAGGGCGAGCGGGGCCGGATCGTGGGCCGCTTCTGTGGCCCGCTTCACTGCGGCGGTCCGCAGCTAGGGTGCCAGCAAGTTGGGCCACCGCCGCAACGGCGCCGACCCCTTGAGCGAAGCCCGGCACTTCTCCTTGGCCTATCCGCCGAGGCGGGGAAGGTCGGGTGCTGGGGCAATCTCTTCCTTTGCAAGCGCGCGCCGCGGGGTGCTGCGCCTCCCGATGCGCGAGCCGAAGACATGCCGCTGAGGCCTCTGCTCCGCCGCGCGCGATTGCGGGCAAAGGCAAGCGGGGCAGCCTGTGGCCCCGCGTTGTGATGGCGCCGCCGCCACCGCGCCGTGAAGAGGGTTCTATGGCTCGACCAGGTACCGCTCCGACAGCGGAAGGCTCGCGGCGCCAAGCGCGCGGGCATCCGGGCCAATCGTTCCGGCCTCGATCTTCGGCCGCACCAGCCCGGTCGTGTTGAAGCGCGACAGCTGGTCGTCGACCTCTGCCACCAGCGCGTGCCGCACGGGGGCGGGCAGCCATCCGTCGATCTTCACGGTGTCGAAATCGATCACGCTGCAAGCGGAGACGATGGCCTGCGCAAGCCCGAGCGCGGCCTGCCGGACCCATGGCCGGAGGACCGCATCGGGCACGTCCCAATGGGCGGCGGATTCCCACAGCAGGTGCGCCGGCTTCCCCGCGGCCAGGAGCGACCGCTCCAGCGTATAGAGGCTGGCCACGTCGATCAGCGGCCGCACCTGTCCGTCTTCGCTCGACACCGGCAGCGGTCCGAGCGCGCCGGAATTGCCCCGGCCGGCGTAGATGTTGCCGTTCAGCACGACGCCGCCCCCGATGAAGAAACCGACATAGAAGTACAGGAAATCGCGCGGCCCGTCGGGCGGGCCGAAGACGAGCTCGGCACCGCAGGCCGCCGTGGCGTCGTTTTGCAGCAGGATCGGCAGATCGTGCCGCCGCGCCAGTTCCCCATGCATGTCGAACTGGCGCCACGGCTCCATCTTCTCCGGCGGCACTTCGAGGGTCTGCGCCCAATCCCAAAGAAAGAACGGCATGGCTACGCCGACCCCCGCCACCTTGGCCCGCTGGGCCCGCGGCATCGTTTCGAGCAATGCGTCGATCTGGGCCGTGGCGAACCCAAGCGTCGCATCTGGGGTGGGGTAGGGGTAGGTCTCGCGGCGCCGGTCGTGGAGGTTGCCCAGAAAGTCGATCAGCACTGATTCGGTGCTGCGCCGTCCGATCTTGACGCCCACGAACCACGCGCCGTTCGGATCGAGCCGCATCGGCACGGAGGGCTGGCCAACCTTGCCGCGCACCGGCTCGCCGCGCAGCAACAGGCCGTCTTGCTCCAGCTGGCGCATGATCACCGAGACGGTTTGCGCCGAAAGGCCCGTCATGCGCGCCAGTTCCGACTTCGCAAGCGCCTGGTGCTGGCGCACGAGCGACAGCACGAGGCGCTCGTTATGCGCCCGCATTCCGCTTTGATTGGTGCCGCGCACCTCGGACACGCGTTCGGGCGGGCCGCTGTCCGGCGTTACGTTGTCCTGTGTCGTGTCGTCCGCCAAACCGCTGTCCTCCCAGGGGCCAGACTGCGGGAGACCCGGGGGCCTGTCAATAATAATTCAGAGTGATTTATTTATTGACAGCCCCCTTGAAACCTGTGACCTTTGCCAACGTGGCGGGAGGGCCGAGACAGGCCAGCCGCACGATTGCCCCCCCGGGGCAAGATCGAAAAACGGGAGGAAGCACCTTGAAACTCATGACACTGCTCGGCGCCTCGGCGCTTGCAATGACGGCGATGGCGGGCACCGCCATGGCAGACAATCACTCCACCACGGTGTGTCTGATCACCAAGACGGACACCAATCCCTTCTTCGTCAAGATGCGGGAAGGCGCCAACGCCAAGGCCGAAGAGCTGGGCATGACGCTGAAGGCGTTCGCCGGCAAGGTCGACGGCGACCATGAGACCCAGGTGCAGGCGATCGAGACCTGCATCCTCGACGGGGCGAAGGGCATTCTGCTCACGGCCTCGGATACGTCGTCGATCGTCCCGGCGGTGCAGCAGGCCCGCGACGCCGGGCTGCTCGTGATCGCGCTCGACACCCCGCTGGAGCCCATCGATTCCGCCGACGCCACCTTTGCCACGGACAACTTCCTGGCGGGCCTGCTCATCGGGCAATGGGCGCGCGCCAAGATGGGCGACGCGGCCGCGGATGCCCGGATCGCCACGCTCGATCTTGCCGTGAGCCAGCCCACCGTCGACGTGCTGCGCAACCAGGGCTTCCTGGAGGGTTTCGGCGTCGATCTGGCGGATCCCAACGTGATCGGCGACGAAGACGATCCGCGCCTCGTGGGCAGCGACGTGACCCAGGGCAACGAGGAGGGCGGCCGCCGCGCGATGGAGAACCTTCTGGCGAAGGACCCGTCGATCAATGTGGTGCACACGATCAACGAGCCGGCCGCCGCGGGCGCCTATGAGGCACTGAAGGCCATCGGGCGCGAAAACGACGTGCTGATCGTCTCGGTCGATGGCGGTTGCCCTGGTGTGCAGAACGTGGCCGACGGCGTGATCGGGGCCACGTCGCAGCAATACCCGCTGCTGATGGCCTCGCTCGGCGTCGAAGCGGTGAAGGCCTGGGCCGATGACGGCACCAAGCCCGAGAATACGCCCGGCAAGGACTTCTTCGACACGGGCGTGGCGCTGGTGACTGATCAGGCCGCCGATGGGGTCGAGTCGATCTCCGTCGAAGAGGGCATGGACCTCTGCTGGGGCTGATCCCCTGACCGATGACGGGAGGCGGCCCGCCGCCTCCCGCTGAACTTCTCACCAAGAACCAGTAATCTATGGGCGTGGGCCCGCCGGGACGGCGGGCAGCGAATGGGGGAGATCGCCATGGCGGATGCCACAGAGAAACGCGACGGCTTCGAAGCGGCGGCGAAGGGCAGCCCGGAAACGGTTGCGGAGTTCGAAGACAGCCGGCGCGGGTTTGTGGGGACGTTTCAGCACGTTCTGCACGTGAACCCCTCGCTCGTTCCGCTGATTGTGCTTCTGGCGGCGATCCTGATCTTCGGATTGCTGCTCGGCTCGCGCTTCTTCTCGCCCTTCGCCCTGACGCTGATCCTGCAGCAGGTGCAGATCATCGGGATCGTCGCCGCCGCGCAGAGCCTCGTGATCCTGACCGCGGGGATCGACCTCAGCGTCGGTGCGATCATGGTCATGTCCTCGGTGGTGATGGGGCAGTTCACGTTTCGCTACGGCCTGCCGCCGACCGTCGCGATCGTCTGCGGCCTCGCCGTGGGCACGGCCATCGGGGCGATCAACGGCTATCTGGTGAGCCGCATCAAGCTGCCGCCCTTCATCGTGACCCTTGGCATGTGGCAGATCGTGCTGGCCGCGAACTTCCTCTATTCGCGCAACGAGACGATCCGCAGCCAGGAGATCGAGGAAGCCGCGCCGATCCTCCAGCTCTTCGGCGCCAAGTTCAATGTCGGCGGGGCGGTGTTCACCGTAGGCGTGGTGTTCATGCTCGTGCTGATCTTCGGGCTGGCTTACGCGTTGCGCCACACGGCGTGGGGGAGGCATGTCTACGCCGTCGGGGACGATCCCGACGCCGCCGAGCTTTCAGGCGTGAACGTCCACCGCACGCTGATGTCGGTCTATATGCTCTCCGGGCTCATCTGCGCTTTCGCGGGATGGGCGCTGATCGGCCGGATCGGATCGGTCTCGCCCACCTCCGGCCAGCTCGCCAATATCGAAAGCATTACCGCCGTGGTGATCGGGGGCATCTCGCTCTTCGGTGGGCGCGGCTCGATCCTCGGCTCGCTCTTCGGGGCGCTGATCGTGGGCGTGTTCACGCTGGGGCTGCGCCTGCTCGGCGCCGACGCGCAATGGACGTTCCTGCTCATCGGCATGCTCATCATCGCCGCCGTGGCCGTCGACCAATGGATCAGAAAGGTGTCCGCATGACCGATCCCATCCTGAAAGCCCGCAACCTCGTGAAGCGTTACGGCAAGGTGACCGCGCTCGACCATTGCGACTTCGAGCTCTACCCCGGCGAAATCCTGGCCGTGATCGGAGACAACGGTGCGGGCAAGTCCACCCTTATCAAGGCCCTGTCCGGCGCGGTCACGCCGGACGATGGGGAGATCTGGCTGGAGGGCAGCGACGTGCGCTTCACATCTCCCATCGACGCGCGCGAGGCCGGGATCGAGACCGTGTACCAGACGCTTGCCATGTCCCCCGCCCTGTCCATCGCCGACAACATGTTCATGGGGCGCGAGATCCGCAGGCAAGGCCCCCTGGGCAGATGGTTCCGGATGCTCGACAGGCCGGCGATGGAGCGGTTCGCGCGCGAAAAGCTGAGCGAGCTGGGACTGATGACCATCCAGAACATCAATCAGGCGGTCGAAACGCTGTCCGGTGGGCAGCGGCAGGGCGTGGCGGTGGCCCGCGCCGCCGCCTTCGGCTCCAAGGTGATCATCCTCGACGAGCCGACGGCCGCGCTCGGCGTGAAGGAAAGCCGGCGCGTGCTGGAACTGATCCTGGATGTCCGATCCCGCGGGATCCCGATCATCCTCATCAGCCACAACATGCCCCATGTCTTTGAGGTGGCGGACCGGATCCACGTCCACCGGCTCGGCCGCCGTCTCTGCGTGGTCGACCCGAAGGATTACACGATGTCCGATGCGGTGGCCTTCATGACGGGGGCCAAGGAGCCGCCGCAGGAGCCCGTCGCCGCGTGACGCAACAGGCCGACGCCGCCCAGACGCCGGAACGCCTCGCCACGCGGATCGCGGACGCGGTCGCGGCGCTGCCCGCCTTACCCACCCGCCGCCTCGTGGCGGTGGCCGGCCCACCCGCGTCGGGCAAATCGACGGTGGCGGCGCTTGTGCGCGATGCGCTGCAAGCACGTGGGACACCGACCGGGCTTCTGGCCATGGACGGCTTTCATCTCGACAATGCCATCCTGACGGAGCGCGGCCAGTTGCATCGCAAGGGCGCGCCGGAAACCTTCGATGCTGCGGGCTTTCGCGCCATGCTGCGCCGTCTGATCGAAGAAGAGGAGGTGGCCGTGCCGGAGTTCGACCGGTCGCGCGACCTCGCCATCGCCGCGCGCGCCATCGTCTCTGCCGCGCAGCGAACCGTGATCGTCGAGGGCAACTACCTGCTGCTCGACGAGCCCGACTGGCAGGCTTGCGCGCGCTACTGGAGCCTCAGCGTCTTTCTCGAAGTGCCGCCCGCCGAGCTGGAACAGCGCCTGATCGCGCGCTGGCTCGCGCATGGGCTGGATGCAGAGGCTGCCGCCGCGCGCGCCCGCTCCAACGACATTCCGAACGCCCATCGGACGCTGCAGAACTCGCGCCAGGCGGATCTTGTTCTTGGCAACGCCGCCTAGGGTCTCCCGGGCCCAGGCTCCGGCGGCGGCTAGAGCAGCGGGCTGAAGAGCCGCGCGACGGGTGCGGCGGCGCGTTGCGTCCAGCTCCGCTCCGACAGGGTTTGCGACAGGCGGTAGGACCGCTCGAAATCCGCCGTCAGCATCCGCTCTGCTTCCGCCGCGCTGGACGGGTCGAAGACGATGGCCGTCTCTTCGAAGTTCAGCCGGCAGGAGCGGTTGTCGAGGTTCGTGGTGCCGACCGAAACGATCCGATCGTCGACCAGGATCACCTTCTGATGCATGAAGCCTTCCGTGTAGCGCCAGATCTCGACCCCGGCCTCCATGACCTCGTCGAAATAGGCCAAAGCCGCCAGCCAGGGGATCCGGTGATCGGCGACGTCCGGGGTCAGCACCCGAACCTCGACGCCGCGGAGCGCGGCGAGCTTGAGCGAGGTCAGAATGTCGATCTCGGGTACGAAGTAGGGCGTGGCGATCCAGACCCGCGCGCGCGCGGCGTTGATCAGGGCGCAGAAGTAAAGGCTGCCGGTGTCTTCGTCATCCGCCGGGCCGGTGGCGACGAGCACCGCGTCCTTGTTGGCCTCCGCCACCTCGAGATCCCAGTGCAGCCGGGCGAGGATGTCCTCCTCCGTGGCCCAGTGCCAATCCTCTGAGAAGATGAGCTGCAGTTGCAGAACCATGGGGCCGGTGAGGCGGGCATGGGTGTCGCGCCAGGGGCCGAAAGCGGGATCGTGGCCCAGATACTCGTCGCCGATGTTCAGGCCCCCGGTGAAGCCGACGGTGCCATCGACGACCACTGTCTTGCGATGATTGCGGAAGTTGAGCTGCAACCTGCTTCGGGGCCCGCCGCGCGCATGGGCGTTGACCACCTCCACCCCGCCGTCGCGCAGGGCTTGCAGATAGCTTTTGGGCAGTTTCATGCAGCCGACGGCGTCGTAGATCAGCCGCACGGAAACGCCGGCCCGGGCGCGGTCCACCAGAAGATCGCGCAAACGCCGGCCGACCCCGTCATCCCGAATGATGTAGGATTGCACGAGGACGTAATGCCGGGCGTCCGAGATCGCCGCGAAGATCGCACCGAAAGTCGCGTCCCCGTCAATCAGCAGCTCCATGTCGCTGCCCGATCCCACGGGGATCTGGCCGATCCGCTCCAGCGCGGCATAGAGAGGGCGGTTCTGCGTCTGGTTCGGCGGATGGCGCGCCTCGAACGTGTCCAGCCCGCGGCGGACGACGTCGCTCGCGCTGCGGCCGGTGTCGTAGCCCAGCAGCTTGAAGCTGCCGAGAAACATGAAGGCCGGGACGGCAAAGAAAGGGGCGGCGATGAGAAATACAACCCAGGCCACCGATCCTTGCGGTGTGCGGGCGCTGCGCAAGGCGATGAACGCAAAGCACAGCGCTGTCGCATAGAGAAGCGCGGCCAGGCCGACGCCGAGAGATAGGGACACCGGGTTCCTCCGAAGGGTGCACGACGCGCGCCAGATTACCCGGGTGCAAGCCGTGCGCCAGCGTCGAGATCCGCGCAACCCGCCGCCGGGCTTTCGTGCCCCGGATCAGCGGTCGGCAGAGGCGGGTTCGGCTAGCGCGGCGCGGGCCGGTGCATCGGGGGCAAGGCGCACATCGCCCCAGATCGGCAGGTGATCGGAGGCGACCTTTGCCTTGCCGGTTTCCGCCACCCCGGCGTCCAGAAGCGCGACATCGCGTCCAAGGGCGAGCCTGTCCAGCGCCGCGACCGGCCGCGCGCTGTGAAACGTTCGCCCGGGGCTGACCATCTCGTAGTCCCGCGCCAGCGGCTCCAGCCCGCGCCTTGGCGACCATTCGTTGAAATCGCCAAGGATCACGGTGCGGCCCGCCCCCTCCTTGTCCTGCGCGAGGGTGGCCCGGATCCTCTCGGCCTGCGCGCGCCGGTAGGACCTCAGCAGCCCAAGATGCACGCCGACGACCGTCAGCGCGGCGCCGTTCAGGCCGATCTCTACCTTGACCGCACCGCGCGGCTCCAGCCCTGGCAGGTCGATCAGATCGACGCGCCGGATCTCCGCGCCCTTGCGCACGAGCACCGCGTTGCCATGCCAGCCAAGGCTCACCGGCGACCGCGCCACCTCGACGACCGAGAAGTCTGTGTTCGTCTCCACCTGCTGGCGAGCGAGGGCCGCGGGCCGGTCGCCCAAACGCCGGTCGGCCTCCTGCACGGCGATCACGTCCGCCTCGAGCGCGTTCATCACGTCGAGGATGCGACCCGGATCCCGGCGTCCGTCGAGCCCGCGGGACTTGCGAATGTTGTAACTCGCCACCCGCACGCGATCCGGCGTCATTTCGTTCCTCCAACAGGGGGGCCCGTGCCAGCCTGGCGATCGGGCGTCCCTATAGACTAGGCGCTCGTACCGCTTTGCCCAAGCGCGACATTGCGGCAGTGCGATTCGGCGGCGCGTGCGGTGCAAGGCGATGGAACTGGCACGTGCGTTCCACTACGAATGGGCGTTGAACCCGCTTATTGTGCCCCGGGCATCGCCGGCGGCGCATCCGGCACAGCCAACGCGAGGCATGATCATGGCATCCCTCCTGAAACAGCCGCTGCTGCACTTTCTCCTGATCGGGGCGGCGTTCTTCGGGCTCTTCGCGGTGATCGACGATAGCCCCGACCTGCCCGACCGCCCGCAGATCGTCGTGTCCGAGCAGGATGCGCTGTGGCTGGCGGGGCAGTTCCAGGCCACGTGGCGCCGCCCGCCGACGCCCGACGAACTGAGCGGACTGGTCGAGGAATACGTGCGCGAGGAGATCTATGTGCGCGAGGCGCTGGCACTCGGGCTCGACCAGGGCGACACGATCGTGCGGCGGCGGCTGCGCCAGAAGATGGAGTTTCTGTCCGAAGCCGGGGCGGAGGCGGCCACGCCCGACGAGGCCGCCCTGCGCGCCCATTTCGACGAGAACGCCGACCAGTTCCGCGCGGCGCCGCGGGTCGCGTTCCTGCAGATCCTGCTGCCGCCCGAGCGCCCGGAGGCCGCGGATGAAGTCCGTGCGAGCCTTGCGGCCGGCGCCGATCCGGAGGCGCTGGGCCAGCGCACGCTTCTGCCCCATGCCATCCCGCCGAGCACACGATCCGCCGTTGACGGGACCTTCGGCACCGGATTTTTCGATGCCGTGGCGCTGCTCTCGCCGGGCGAATGGGCGGGGCCGGTTACGTCCGGATACGGTGCGCATCTTGTGCGCCTCGACGCGGCGGAGCCGGGTGCGCTTCCCCCGTTCGAGGAGGTGCGCGACCGGGTGGAGCTGGACTGGCGCGCGGACATGGCGGACCGTCTGAGGACGGAGCGTTTCGATACTCTGAGCGCGCAATACGACGTCGTCCGCCCCGATGCCGCTGCGGTTCTGGCGCAATGAAGGGCGGGGCTTTCCTCGTCACGACGCTCGCCATCCTGCTGACGTTCATGCTGCCGGTGGACCGGGCGCAGGGCCATGCGCTCGAACCCGGCTACCTTGAGATTGCGCCGATCGAAGACGACAGCTGGCGCGTGATCTGGCGCAAGCCCCAGGTGGCGGGCGCGCCGATGGGCATCGACGCCGTCTTGCCCGACACCTGTACGCCCCGCCGCGGCCCGGAACCCCGCTTCGACGGGCGCGCCTTCGTCAGCGGATGGGTGGCCACCTGCACCGCGCCCATCTGGGAGGGGGCGCTGTTCATCGACGGTCTGGACCGGACGGCAACCGATGTGCTCGTGCGCTTTACGCCCGAAATCGGCGCCACCTCGCAGACGCTGCGCCTCACCCCGGACGCGACATCGGTGGTGTTGCCGGAGGTTCCGTCTCTCTGGGGCGTGCTGTCGAGCTACTTCGCCCTGGGTGTGGATCACATCATGGGCGGGATCGACCATCTGCTTTTCGTGTTCGCGCTGCTGCTGCTCATTCCCGATGTCGGGCGTCTGATCTGGGCGATCACCGCGTTCACGGTGGCCCACAGCCTGACTCTCGCCGCGGCCTCGCTGGGATGGGTGGCGCTTCCGATCCCGCCCGTCGAGGCGGTGATCTCGCTCTCCATCGTCTTCCTCGCCTCCGAGATCCTGCGCCGCCGGGACGGGGCGCCCGGCCTGATGGAGCGCGCGCCGTGGATCGCGGCCTTCGCATTCGGCCTGCTGCACGGGCTGGGTTTCGCCAGCGCCCTGCGCGAGATCGGCCTGCCCGAGGGCGACGTTCCGGCGGCTCTGCTGGCGTTCAACCTGGGCGTGGAGGCCGGGCAGCTGATGTTCGTTGCGTGCGTGCTGGTCCTGGCGCTGGTGGTGCGGCGCATCGCGCCGGATCTGATGGCACGGCAGCGCGCCCCCGGCGCGCCCGGTCTGACGGTGGCCGCCTACGCCATCGGCAGCGTGGCGGCGTTCTGGACCATCGAGCGCATCGCGGGGTTCGTCGCATAGTCCGAGTGCGGCGCGGAGCGCTGCGCCTACGGCGCGGGCACGTGTTCCGGTCCTGCGGTCTCCGCCTCGGGGTCCGTGGGCGCGTCGCGCAGATGCGACGGCGGGCAACCGAAATACCGGCGGAACGCCCGCGTCAGATGCGCCGGATCGCTATAGCCCACATCGAAGGCGATGGCCGTCAGGGGCAGCGTCGTCTCTTCGATCAGCGCCCGCGCCCGGCCAAGGCGCACCGCGTCGAGCCGGTCGCTGTAGCTTGCGCCCTCCGCATCCAGGCGTCGCTGCAGCGTGCGGCGCGATACCCCCATCATCTGCGCCGCCCCGTCGATATCGGTCAGCCGGTCCAGCAGCCGCAGGGCCAGGATCGCGCTGAGCTGGGCCGACACATCGTGGCAATCCTCGGTCGCCCGGGCGTTGACCACATCGAACGACGTGACCGCCGCCGCCCCGTCGGCCGTTGGCGTGGGCGCGCGCCGATGCTGCAGCGCAGCCGACGGCATCACCAGGGCGGCACGCCGGCGCTGGAACAGCCACGGAGCACCGGTGACCGCCTCCTGCACCGAGGCGTGCCCCTGATTGGCATAGGGCACCTCCACCGCATCCGGTGTCCAGTTGGGGCCCAGAAACGCGCGCACGAACCGGATCAGGACAGGGATCACATGGTCGGTATGGTGCCGGTAGAAGGGATCCGCGATTGCAACATGGACATAGTGCAGCGCGACCCGGCCATCGCGGCGATGGGTCAGCCGCAACTCGCCGCCGATCTGGTGGAGATACATGTAGCGCGACAGGCGCGCGATGGCCTCACCGAGGGTTGGGGCCTGCAACGCGAACCGCGCCCACAGACCGTACTCGACAGGCTGCATATCGACGCCGACGGAGAAGCCAAAGACAGGGTCGCCGGTTTCCCTTGCGGCACCTTCGAACAACCCCGCCAGCGAGGCCAGTGGCAGCCAGTGAACGCGGTCTTCGATCAGGCCGAGCGGGACGCCTTCGGCGGCGAAGACCCGCGTGATGGCCCGGCTACCGGCTTGGATTTCCAGAAGATCTGGCAGAGGCCCCATGCCGGTGCCGTGTGTCATGGGGATCTGCTTTGTCATGGGGCGATCCTGACGCATTGGCACGAGATGGCAAGCGCGCGCAGCGCCGCAGCGACACTGTTGGAGCGTCGCGACTCGGCACGTTTTTCAGACTGGCGCCCTTGGCGCATTGCTCGGACGAACCTTGGGCGCCGGACCTGCAACCGCCCTCGCATTTGAAGGGAGACCCTGATGAGATTACCGATAGCGGCGCTGGCCGCGGTCGTCATCGCCACGCCCATCTGGGCGCAAACGGCCGACCAGCCGAACATCCTTGTCATCTGGGGCGACGATGTCGGCCAGTCCAACCTCTCGGCCTATACGATGGGGATGATGGGCTACCGCACCCCCAATATCGACCGGATCGCGGAGGAGGGGATGATCTTCACCGACTACTACGGTGAGCAATCCTGTACCGCGGGCCGATCCTCCTACATCATGGGGCAGTCGGTCTTCCGCACCGGCCTGTCCAAGGTGGGCCTGCCGGGCGCCGAACTCGGCATGCAGGAAGAAGACCCGACGATTGCGGGCCTTCTGAAGGCCGAAGGCTACGCCACCGGACAGTTCGGCAAGAACCACCTGGGCGACAAGGACGAGCATCTGCCCACCAATCACGGGTTCGACGAGTTCTTCGGCAACCTCTATCACCTGAACGCCGAGGAGGAGCCGGAGAACGAGGATTATCCGGCCGATCTGGTGCTCGACGACGGGCGCACCTTCCGCGAGGCGTTCGGCCCACGCGGGGTGATCCGCTCCTCGGCCGACGGCGAGATCGAGGATACCGGCCCGCTCACGAAACAGCGCATGGAGACGGTGGACGACGAGACCATCGCCGCGGCCATCGATTTCATCCAGCGCAAGGAGGAAGAAGGCGTTCCCTGGTTCGTCTGGTGGAACGGCACGCGGATGCACTTCCGCACCCATGTCAGCGATGAGCGCCGCGCCATGGCCAACGAAGCCGCCGGCGGCCCGGTGGACGAGTACACCGCCGGCATGATCGAGCACGATATGCATGTGGGCCAGCTGCTCGATCTGATCGACGAACTCGGCATCGCGGACGAGACCATCGTCCACTATTCCACCGACAACGGCCCGCATTACAATACCTGGCCGGACGCTGCGTCGACCCCCTTCTGGGGCGAGAAGAACACCAACTGGGAGGGCGGCTGGCGCGTGCCTTCCATGGTGCGCTGGCCCGGCCTGATCGAGCCCGGCTCGGTGTCCAACGAGATCATGCACCATATGGACTGGTTGCCCACCTATCTGGCGGCCGCGGGCCGGCCCGAGATCAAGCAGGAGCTGATGGAGGGCGGCGTGCAGGCCATCGGGCGCGAGTACAAGGTGCATCTCGACGGCTACAACTTCCTGCCCTACTTCGCCGGCGAGGTCGAAGACGGGCCGCGCGCGGAGATCTTCTATTTCTCCGACGACGGCGATCTGACCGCCCTGCGCTGGAACGACTGGAAGCTGATCTTCCTGGAGCAGCGCGCCTGGGCCACCTTGCGGGCCTGGGCCGAGCCCTGGACGGCGCTCCGCGTGCCGCTGATCTTCAACCTGCGCCGCGACCCCTATGAGCGGGCCTACCGGACCTCGAACACCTATTACGACTGGCTGCTCGACCGGGCTTATTTCCTGGTGCCGGCGCAGCAATATGTCGGCCAGTTCCTGGCCACGTTCGAGGAGTTTCCGCCCCGCCAGAAAGCGGCAAGCTTCTCGCTCGATCAGGTGATGGAAACCCTGAGCGATCCCGGCGCGCGCTGACCGCGGGCCACGGCAGATCCCGGCGGGCGCCTTGGCGCCCCCCCGGGCGACACAGGCGCACCGCAGCAAGCGCCGCTAGGGAGACGCGCCGCCTGAAAGCGCGCGCGCTTCAGGGGAGGACCCAACGATGCCCATACACAGGACCCAGTTTTTGTGTCCCGGAGGCACGGGGAAGGCCAGTGTGGCAAACCCGCAGTGCCACCGCCGCACAGCAGGCAAACGGGGCGCCAAACGGAGCGCCAAACGGGGCGCTGCAACCGGCGGCGCACGCGCGACGTTTCGCTTGAGTTTCAGAGAGTTCAGCTGGGTCGCTGGGTCCGGTTTCTTCTTCGCGCTTCCGGCCCTCGGCGCGCTCTCCAAACGTTGGACACCCGTTCCGATCTACGCAGAGGGCGGTGCCGCCGTCCTTTGTGGCGCCGTCCGCCCAATCGCCGAACATGGCGCCTCCTTGGCCAGGTAAGGCCGCAGGCGCTCTGTCATGTCCCGTCCGCTCCGCCTGCGGACAGGGCCGCCCCGGCCGGTGGGCCAGGGCAACTTCCTTATCGCACTCAAGGACCTACAGGATGCAACTTCCCACTCCGACCGCCCTCAGACATATCGGTGCCGCCGTGCTTGCAGCCACGCTCGCCGTACCGGCCGCCGCGCAGGACGATCCGCCACTCAACTTCCTGATCATCTGGGGAGACGATATCGGCTACTGGAACGTATCGGCCTACAACCAGGGCATGATGGGCTACGAGACGCCCAATATCGACCGGATCGCGCGGGACGGCATGTTGTTCACCCATGGCTACGGCGAGCAATCCTGTACCGCGGGCCGCGCTTCCTTCATCACCGGTCAATCGGGGTTCCGGACGGGGCTTCTCAAGGTCGGTCTTCCCGGCGCGGCCGAGGGCATGTCGGAGAAGGATCCGACCATCGCGGAATACATGAAGTCCAAGGGCTACATGACCGGCCAGTATGGGAAAAACCACCTCGGCGACCGCGACGAACACCTGCCCACCAATCACGGGTTCGATGAGTTCTTCGGCAACCTCTATCACCTCAACGCCGAGGAGGAGCCGGAGAATGTCGACTACCCGCAGGACCCGGCCTTTCGCGAGAATTTCGGCCCGCGCGGGGTGATCCGCTCCTCTGCCGATGGCAGCGTCGAGGACACAGGCCCGCTGACGAAGAAGCGGATGGAGACCATCGACGAGGAGGTGACGGCCGGCGCGCTCGACTTCATGGAACGGGCCGTCGCGCAGGAGACGCCGTTCTTTCTGTGGTACAACACCACGCGGATGCACATCCACACCCGGCTGAAGGAAGAAAGCCAGGGGGTGACGGGCCTCGGCGTCTACCCGGACGGCATGGTCGAGCATGACGGCATGGTCGGCCAGATGCTCGACAAGCTCGACGAGTTGGGCGTCGCCGACAATACCGTCGTGATGTATTCCACCGACAATGGGGCGGAGGTGTTCTCCTGGCCCGATGGCGGCACCACGCCGTTCCGGGGCGAGAAGAACGACAATTGGGAAGGCGGCTTCCGCGTTCCGATGATGATCAAGTGGCCCGGTGTCATCGAGCCCGGACGCCGCTCCAGCCAGGTGATCAGCCATCTGGACTGGTTTCCCACCTTCATGTCCGCTCTGGGCGACGGCGACATGAAGGAGCGGATGCTGACCGAGGCTCCCTTTGGCGATGCCAACGAGCCCGTGCACCTCGATGGCTACGATTTTATGCCGTATTTCCGGGGCGAGACGGAGGAGGGGCCGCGGCGCGAGTTCCTGTACTTCTCCGATGGCGGCGATCTGATGAACCTGCGCTACAACCGCTGGAAGGTGGTGTTTGCCGAACAGCGGGCGCATGGCTTCGACGTCTGGCAGGAGCCGCTGACCTTCCTGCGCTTGCCCAAGATCATCGACCTCTATGCCGATCCCTTCGAGCGGGCCGAGCACGAATCCATCGGCTATTCCCGCTGGCGGCTCGACCGCACGTATCTGCTGGTGCCCGCGCAAGCGTTCGTGTCGCAGTTCCTGGCCACGTTCCAAGACTATCCGCCGCGTCAGAAGCCGGCGAGCTTTTCCATCGATCAGGTGCTCGAGTCGCTCCAGCGCAATCAAGGCGGCTGATCTGACGCACCGCCAAGAAAACGGCCGCCCCGCATCGTGTGGGCGGCCACACTCCGAGGAGGCCCCATGCGCTGTTTTCTAATCGCGGCTGCCGCCCTTCTGGCCATGCCCGTTCTAGCCGATCCTTTGCCCTCGTGGCGCGACACCGAGGCCAAGGCCCGCATCATTGGCTTCGTCGAGAGCGTCACGGACCCGGCCTCGCCCGACTACGTCACCCCGGCGGCGCGGATCGCTACCTTCGACAATGACGGCACGCTCTGGGCCGAGCAGCCGTTCTACTTTCAGTTCCTCTATGCGCTCGACCGCCTGCAAGAGAGGGCCGAGGCCGACCCGGCGATCCTGACAAGCGATGTGCTGCGCGCCGCCGCCGCGGGGGACCTTGGCCCGGTCCTGGAGGCCGGCGAAGACGGGCTGCTGGAGGTCGTCGCAGTCAGCCATTCCGGCATGAGCGTTCCCGACTTTCAGGCAGATGTGCAGGACTGGCTGGACAGCGCCCGCCATCCCACGACCGATATGCGCTATGACGCGATGCTCTACCAGCCGATGCTGGAGCTTCTGGCCTATCTGCGCGACGAGGGGTTCAGCACGTGGATCACTTCCGGCGGCGGCGTCCATTTCATCCGCGCCTTCGCCGCCGAGGCCTATAACATCCCGCCCTGGCAGGTGATCGGCACGCGCGCCGCCACCACCTATGACGAAGACCGGCGCGTTGTCCTGAAGGAGGCGGAGGTTACGTTCATCGACGACAAGGCCGGCAAGCCTGTGGGGATCGACCAGCAGATCGGCGCGGTGCCGATCTTCATCGGCGGCAACTCCGACGGCGATTTCGCGATGCTTGACTACGGCACCGCGCAGGGCACGCCGTTCTTCGGCCTGATCGTGCACCACACCGATGCGGAGCGGGAATTCGCCTATGACCGCGCGGGGCCGGTGGGCACGCTCAATCGCGGGCTCGACGAGGGGCCGGGCAAGGGCTGGCTGATCGTCGACATGGCCCAGGATTGGGACAGGATCTGGCCCGAATGAGCCCGCGCGCGCAGATCGAGGCCCTGCGGAGCCGCATGGGCGAGGCGATCATCGGCCAGCGCGCGGTGATCGACCGGCTGCTGATCGGACTTTTGGCCAACGGCAACCTCCTGGTCGAGGGGCTGCCGGGCCTCGCCAAGACCCGCGCGATCAAGGCGCTGGCCAAGAACCTGGAATGCGACTTTTCCCGCATCCAGTTCACGCCCGACCTACTGCCCGCCGACGTCACCGGCACCGAAGTCTACTACCAGAAGGCGGGCGGGGCGGAATTCCGGTTCGAGCCCGGGCCGATCTTCGCCAACATCGTGCTGGCCGACGAGATCAACCGTGCCCCGGCCAAGGTGCAGGCGGCGCTACTGGAGGCGATGGAGGAACGGCAGGTGACGGTGGCGGGCACGACCCACAAGATGACGCCGCTCTTCATGGTGATGGCCACGCAGAACCCTGTCGAGCAGGAGGGAACCTATCCGCTGCCCGAAGCGCAAATGGACAGGTTCCTTATGCATGTGCTGATCACCTATCCGCCGGTGGAGGACGAGGTGCAGGTGATCCGCCTAGTGCGCGAGGAGGAGGCCGCAAGCAGCGGGATGGCCAAGGGCGACGGCGGGGCCGCGAGCAACGGGGAGACCGCGGGTGAGGGGCAAACCGCCGACGCGAACCGGCCCGAGACACCCTCCGCCATCTCGCAATCGGCCGTGTTCGAGGCCCGGCGCGAGATCGTGGGCCTCCATGTCTCCGACGCGATGGAGCGCTACATGGCCGATCTTGTGAACGCCACGCGCATTCCGGACGCGTTCGGCGACGATCTGGGACGCTGGATCGAGGTGGGCGCCTCGCCCCGGGCGTCTATCGCGCTGGACAAATGCGGCCGCACCCATGCCTGGCTCGCCGGGCGCGACTATGTCGATCCGCAGGACATTCACGCCGTCGCGCCGGACGTTTTCCGGCATCGGCTCGGCCTGAGCTACGAGGCGCAGGGCGAAGGCGTGACGCCCGATGCCGTCACGGCGGAGATTCTGCGCCAGGTCGCACCGGTCTGAGGGGGGACGCAATGCAGGATCGCGCCGCCCGCCTGCGTACCGGCACCGCGCCCGCGTCTCGGCCCGATCCGGGCGCAGACCCGCGCATCCGCGTGACGCTGCCGCATCTGCAGGGGTTCCAGGGGCCCGCGCGGGCGCTGCGCTTTCTGCCGCGCCAACCCGCGCGCTCCGTTCTGAACGGGCGGCACGCGTCGCGGCTGCGGGGCAGGGGCCTCAACTTCGAGGAACTGCGCGATTACCTGCCCTCCGACGATGTGCGCGCCATCGACTGGAAGGTGACGGCGCGCACCGGGCACCCCCATGTGCGCGTCTTCACCGAGGAACGCGACCGGCCCGCCTTGCTGGTCGTCGACCAGCGCATGTCGATGTTCTTCGGATCGCGCCTGAACATGAAGTCCGTCACCGCGGCCGAGGCGGCCGCGCTCGCCGCGTTCGCGATCCTCGATCAGGGGGACCGCATCGGCGGGCTGGTCTTCGGGGATGCCCATCTCGCCGAGATCCGCCCCAAACGCAGCCGCGCCGCGCTGCATCAGCTGCTGACCGCGCTGGCCGACGCCCAGACGCTGCTCGCCGCCGATGCGCCCGCCGTCGATCCGATGCCCCTCGGCACCGTGTTGCGCGCAACTGCCCGGATCGCGCCGCGCAATCACCTGATCCTGCTCGTGTCCGATTTCGACGGGATCGACACGGAAGCGGAGCGCCTAGTGGCCGGGCTCGCGCGCCGCAACGATCTGATCCTCGTCCCGGTGACCGATCCGCTGGCGGCGGACATTCCTGCGGGTCTGCGCCTCGTCGTGTCGGATGGCAGCCTGCAGGCCGAGATCGACACGGCAGATGCGGGCCAGCAGACCGCGCTGGCGGCGTTTGCGAAAGGCCGGCTGGCGACCATGCTCGATTGGCAGCGCCGCTTCGGGGTGCCGGTCCTGCCCCTCTCGGCGGGGGAAGAGACGCTGCCGCAGATGCGCCGCCTGATGGGGTTGGGCCCAAGATGAACGAGGAGACGGACACCGCCGCCGCGGAGAGCCTCGTCTCGCTGATGGATCGCCTGATCGAGCCGCCCGTGCCGCCGCCGATTCCGCTCACGCCCGAAACCGCCGGGTGGTGGCTCCTGGGGGCGCTTGTGCTGACGGGACTGGCCTATGGCGCATGGCGGCTCTGGCTCTATCGCCGCGCCAATGCCTATCGCCGCGCCGCGCTGGCCGAGCTGAGCGCCGCGGGTGACGATCCCGCCGCCATCGCTGCCGTCCTGCGCCGCGCCGCGTTGGCCGCCTTTCCGCGCGAGACCGTGGCCTCCGCCACCGGAGAGGCCTGGCTGGCCTTTCTGCGCAGCACCGGCGGCTTCCCGGCCCAAGCGGGGCCTGCGCTGCTCGGCGCGCCCTATGCGCCGCCCCGCGCGGGGGGCGAGGCCGCTCTCCTGCGCAAGGCGGCAGACCGTTGGATCCGCACGCACCGGAGGGCGCCATGATCTCGCTCGCGCTGCCCTGGGCGCTCGCCCTCCTGCCGCTGCCCTTCCTTGTCTGGCGCTTCGTGCCGCCCTACCGCAAACAGGTGGAGGGGCTGCGCTTTCCGTTCTTCCGCCGGATCAGCGCGGCAGCGGGCGCCGAGGCCCGCCCCGGCGCCGTGATCCTAACGCGGACGCGGGTGCAGATGGGCGCGGCGGTTCTGGTCTGGGGGTTGCTGGTCCTGGCGCTGGCCCAGCCGCAGCGCGTCGGGGCGCCGGTCGAGCAGGTCAAGGCGGCCCGCGACGTGGTCCTGGCCATCGACATCTCCGGCTCGATGGACACGCGCGACTTCCAGGGCCCCGATGGCGCGCCGCAACAGCGGCTTGAGGCGGTGCAGGAGGTGGTGGCCGAATTCGTCGCCGGGCGCGCGGGAGATCGGATCGCCCTCATCGTCTTCGGCTCGCGCGCCTATGTGCAGGCCCCCCTGACGGAGGATCTCGACACGATCGTCGCGCTGCTCCGCCGGACGGAGGTGGGCATGGCGGGCCCGCACACGGCCCTGGGCGACGCCATCGGCCTGGCGATCCGCACGTTCGAAG
The DNA here is from genome assembly GCA_038757905.1 of Pseudomonadota bacterium. Lineage (GTDB taxonomy): Bacteria > Pseudomonadota > Alphaproteobacteria > Rhodobacterales > Rhodobacteraceae > HLUCCA09. The sequence continues at coordinate 27,018 of JBCDGG010000029.1, forward strand.
CCTCCGAGATCGAGCAGCGGCTGCTGGTGTTGCTCTCGGACGGGTCGGACACCGCCTCGGCCATGTCGCCCACCAACGCCGCCGAGATCGCGGCGGTTCAGGGTGTCGAGATCTACACCATCGGTGTCGGCGATCCCAATGCGACGGGCGAGGCGCGGGTCGACCTCGCCGCATTGCAGGACATCGCCAGCCGGACGGGCGGCGCCTACTTCTATGCCTCGGATGCCGAAGCGCTGACCCGCGTCTACGACCGGATCGACGCGCTGGCGCCCCGCGAGACCGAAACCCTGTCTTACCGGCCGCGCCGCGCACTGGCCCAGTGGCCCATGGGGGCGGCGCTGCTCATCGGCTTGGCCGCCACGGGATGGTTGGTGACAGCGCGGCGGCGACGGACCCGCGCCGCGCCCGGGCGGGGGGCCACCGCGTGAGACGGCGTGCGGTGCCTGCGTTGCGGTGCGTGCGAGGTTTCCAGCGGCGACGTCCGCCGCGCCTTCGCCCCGGGGGGCGCGGATCATGAGCGCCCTGTCCATCGCCCTGGAGGCGTTCCACTTCCTGCGCCCGCTCTGGCTGATCGCGCTGGCGCCCGTCGCGGCGATCTGGTGGGCCTCGCGCCGCGCCGAGACCCGGCGCGCGCCGCCGCCCAAGGGCCTCGCGCCCCATCTGCAGGAGGCGCTGACCGTGGGCCGCAGCCATCGTCAGCGCATCCTACCGATTGACGGTGTGGCGCTGGCCCTCGCGCTTCTCGCGCTCGGCGCGGCGGGGCCGACATGGTCGCGCCAGCCCGACCCGTTCGTTGCACAATCCGCCCCGCTCGTGATCGCGCTGGAGGTCACCGCCTCGATGCAGGAGACCGACATCGCGCCGGATCGCCTGGAGCGTGGCAAACAGAAGATCAGGGATCTGCTGGATCTGCGCGACGGGGCGCGCACGGCCCTCGTGGCCTATGCCGGGACGGCCCATATCGCGGTGCCAATGACGGAAGATCCCGGTGTCGTGCTGCCGTATCTCGAAGGGCTCAGCCCCGAGGTGATGCCGCGCGAGGGCGACCGGTCTGCCGAAGCGCTGACGCTGGCGCGCCAGATCCTTGAGCGGGAGGGGGAGGCGACGGGCATCCTCTTTGTCGCCGACGGGATCGACCCTGCCGACGCGGCGGCGCTGTCGCAGGATGGCCGTGTTGCGCTTCTGGCGATGCTGGCAGAGGGGCAGGGGGACCGTGGGATCGACGCGCTTTCGGGCGTGCCGGTCCTCCGCGTAACGCCGGACGCCTCGGATGTCGCACAGATCGCGCGGATGCTCGAAGCGGCCATGGCGCGGGCGGCGCTCGAAAACGAAGACCAGCCGTGGCAGGACCGCGCCGCCTGGCTGGCCCTGCCTGCCGCACTTCTGACGCTGCTCTGGTTCCGCCGGGGTTGGACGATGCGGTGGAGTGCGGTTCTGGCCGCCGCGCTTCTGGTCGCGCCGCCCGGCCCGGCCCGCGCCGATGGGCTGGCGGATTGGTTCTTCACGCCCGACCAGCAGGGGCGTCTTGCCTTTCAGAACCGCGAGTTCGGCCGCGCTGCGGAGCTTTTCACCGATCCGCTGTGGCGCGGCTACGCGCTCTACCGCAACGGCCAGTATCCCGAGGCCATCGAGGTGCTGACCCGCGTCGAAACCGCCGAGGCCGCCTTCATCCAGGGGATGGCGGCGCTGAAGTCCCGCAGCTATCGCGACGGGGTCCGCGCCTTCGAGACCGCGCTGACCCGGGATCCTGCCTATCCCGGCGCGGCCGAAAACCTCGCCACCGCGCGCGAGATCGTGGAGTATATCGAGCGCGTCCGTGAACAATCCGACACCGGAGAGGAGAGCGGCATCGGCGCCGATGAAGTGGTGTATGACAACGAGGCCAATCGGGGGACCGAAACGCAAATTCAGACCCCGGAGGAGGACGGCCTGCAGATGCTCACCACCGAGCAATGGATGAACACCGTCGACACCCGGACGGGCGATTTTCTGAGAAGCCGGTTTGCCCTGGAAGCGGCGCAGGGCGCGCGCGCGGGCGACGCCGGTGCCGAAGGGGAGGGCGATCCGCCAGAGGACGGGCGCGAGACGCCTGCGGAGGCGGCGCAATGAGGCGCCGGGCGGCACGGGGGGTTGCCTGGTCGCTGTCCCGGGCCGCCCTTTGGAGTGGCGTTCTTCTTGCTGCATCGCTTCCGGCGGTGGCGCAGGAGCCTGTGCTGCGGATGGAGTTTCCCGAGACGGAAACCGTGCCCGGGCAGCCGCTCTCCCTCCGTCTGACGGTGCTCGTTCCCACATTCCTGCCCGATCCGCCGGTCTGGCCGTCGTTCGAGGCCCCGAACCTGGCGGTTCGCATCGCCAGCACCGGCCCCACCAGCGAGCAGATCGACGGCGCGACATGGGCGGGCGTCTCGCGGCGCTACACTCTGTCACCCATGGTGCCCGGAACCTTCGCGCTGCCCGCTCAAACGGTCACCGTCACCTGGGCCGATCCCGATGGCGCCGCGCCGCGTCGCACCGAGCTGTCGACCGACCCGCAGAGCCTGACGGGGGTGATCCCCCCCGGTGCGGAGACGCTCGATCCGTTCCTTGCCGCCGACGGGCTGGAGCTGTCGCAATCCATCGAGGGAGAGACCGAAGGCATCGCGCCCGGCGCCTCCGTCCTCCGCACGGTCACGGCCGAGATCCGGGGCACGCCGCCGATGTTCCTGCCCACGCTGCTGCCGCCGCACCAGATCGAGGGGCTGCGCGCCTATCCGGACGCGCCGGTGCTGGAAGAGACGGAGAACCGCGGCGTCCTGTCCGGCACCCGGACGGAGCGCGTGACGCTCGTGGCCGAGGGCGGCGGCGCGGGCGAGGCGCCGGCCATCGCGGTGCAATGGTACAACCTGCAATCCGGAGCCGTCGAGACGGCCAGCGTCGAGGCCGTCGCGATCTCGGTCGACGGGCCGCCGGCGGCCACACTGGCCCCCGAACCGCGCGACTGGCGCGCGATCGCGGCCATGTCGGTTGCGCTGCTTTTTGCTCTGGCGGTGTTCACGTTCGCGTGGCAGCGCCTTCTGCCGCCCGTGCGCCGGTGGCGCGCGCGCCGCCGCGCCGCCTGGGCCGCCTCCGAGGCGCAGGCGTATCGGACGCTCCAGCGCGTTGTGAAACAAAGGGACTTTGCCGCGTTCTACGCAGCGCTGGACACCTGGGCGATGCGCTTCGATGGGGCCGACCCGCGGCAGAACCCGGGGCTCGACGCCGCACTGACAAGCCTCGGTGCGGCGCGCTACGGCTTTGAAATGGCGGATCTCGGCACCGGCTGGCGCGCCCTTGCCCGCGTCTTGCCGGAGGTGCGCAATGCGGCGCGGGCATCGCCCGGGCTGTCCCGCCTGCCGCCGCTGAACCCCGGCGCCTCCCCGCCGGCCTGAAGGAGATGCGATGCGCCGTTTCGGCCTTGTCCTAGCCACCGCTTTCGCCCTGCTTGGCGCAGGGCCCTTGGCAGCCCAGGACTATGTCGGCACCGCAGCCTGTGCGGCCTGTCATGCCGATGCCGTTGCCGATTGGCAGGGGTCGCACCACGCGCTGGCCTGGACGGAGGCGACGCCCGGCACCATCGTTGCCGATTTCGACGGGACGGTCTTCACCCATGACGGCATGACCGCGCGGTTCCGGATCTCGCCCGACGGGACGTATCATGTGGCGGTGACCGAGAAGGATGGCGTCACCACCGACTATCAGGTGCACTCCGTCGCTGGGATCGAGCCGCTCCAGCAGTACCTTCTGGAGACGGAGCCGGGGCGGCTGCAAAGCTTCGATGTGGTGTGGGACACCGAAACGGGGCTGTGGTTTCACCTTTATCCCGATCAGGATCTGCCGCCGCGCGACGCGCTGCATTGGACAGGCCCGTACAAGAACTGGAACGCCCGCTGTGCGGAGTGTCATGCGACGGGCTATGAGAAGAACTACGATCCCGTGACGCGCACCTACGCCTCGATCCAGGCCGAGATCGGCGTCGGCTGCGAGGCCTGCCACGGGCCAGGTTCGGCCCATCTCGACTGGGCCGGGGGCGGAGGGATTGTGGACAGCGGCGCCGATCTCGACGCCTACGGCTTCTCCCAGAGCTTCGCCACAACTGAGGCCACGATCCAGCAATGCGCCACGTGCCACTCGCGGCGCGAGGCCCATACCGGCGCGTCGCCCGTGCCGGGGACGCCCTATCACGACAGCTACAACCTCGCGCTGCTGCGCCCGGGGCTCTACTTCCCGGACGGGCAGATCCTGGAGGAGGTCTATGTCTACGGCTCGTTCCTGCAATCCAAGATGTACGCGGCGGGGGTCGGCTGTGTCGATTGCCACGATGCCCACACCGCCCTGCGGATCGCCGAGGGCAATGCCGTCTGCACCCAATGCCACTCGTCGGCCGGCAATCCGCGCTTCGCGACGCTGAGCCCGGCCGACTACGACAGCCCCGCGCACCATTTCCACGGCGAGGGGACCGCAGGCGCCCAGTGCAAGTCCTGCCATGCGCCGGAGCGCGTCTATATGGGCAACGACTGGCGCGCCGACCATTCCTTCCGCGTGCCGCGTCCGGATCTCTCCGTCGAGACGGGCGCGCCCAATGCCTGTACCACGTGCCACACCGATCGCGACGCGGCCTGGGCCGCCGCGGAGCTGGAAGCGCGCTTTCCTGAGAGCCGCCATCGCGGCCCCCATTTCGGCCAGGTGCTGGCGCGCGGGCGCGAGAATGCGGTGGCCGCGGCCGGGGATCTGGCCGACCTCGCCACCGATACCGAGCAATCGGCGCTCGTGCGGGCCACGGCGCTCTGGCTCTTGGAGAATGCCAACAGTCCCAGCACCGCAACGCGCCTGGCGCCGCTGGTGGACGACCCCGACCCCCTGGTGCGCGCCGCGGCGGCAGGTCTGCAGCGTAGCGCGCCCCCCGCCGACCGGCTGACCCGCATTGTCGGTCTGCTGACGGATCCGGTGCGGAACGTGCGGACGGCGGCAGCCACGCTGATGATGGAGGCACCCATCGCGCGCCTGCCGCGTCAGATCCAATCTAACCTCAACGAGGCGACGTCGGAATGGCGCCGTAGCCTCGCAAGCCGGCTCGATTTCCCCGAGACGCATCTGCAACTGGGGGGGTGGGCGCTGGTGCTGCGCAACTTCCCCGCGGCTGTGCAGGCGTTCGAAACCGCTGTCGCGCTCGATCCCCAGCGCGCCGATGCCTGGGTCATGTTGGTTCGCATCGCGGCGGCGACGGAGGGTCCCGCCTCGGCCCGCGCGGTGCTCGACACTGCGCTGGCGGCCCTGCCCGACGACGAGACCCTGCGCGGGTTCGATAGGGACCTTCCATAGACAGGGCTGGCCGCCACCGGGCCGCGCGCCCGCCGGTCTCGGGCTTTGGGGGGAGGCGGGGCAGAGGGCGGGGCGCGCCATCGTCCAGCACGTGTCCCGAGAGCCCGGGCCGCACGCGCCGGGTCTCCGAAGCGGGTGCCGGTCGTGGGTTCGGGCGATATCCCCTCGCATTGGCAGAGCCGACACTTCGTCAGCGGCCCCGGAAAGCGGACGTGGCCGGGGCCGAAAACCCCGGCGCGCGGCCAGTCGGAAGGGCCTCCCCCCGCGCGCCGCGCCTGGCAGCAGCAACGGCCGAGACCGGCGACCGCGTTTCGGTCGAGCCTCCCGGGCGCGGCGGGTGCCCGCGCGCCCGACGATCAATCCGCTGCCGCGCGGCATCCCACAACTCGCGCCGCCTCTGCGAAAAGCTCCTTCGTCCGACCCGCATTGTAAGATAACGGTGATGCATGACCCCGCAGGCCCTTCTTCTGCTCCTGCTGGCCCTTCAGGCCAAGCACTTCGCCGGGGATTACCTGCTGCAAAGCGCGAGGATGGTGCGGTGCAAGGGGATCTACGGAAATCTCGTCGGCATCTCCCACTCCGCCATACATGCGGCGTTGACGCTGGGGGTGCTTCTTGTCGTTGCGCCGGTCTCGATGGCCCTGGCATCAGGGATCGCCGTCGTCGAGTTCGCCGTGCACTACCATACCGACTGGGCCAAGGAGCAGCTGACGGGCCGGGCGGGCTACACCGTGGAGGACAGGGGGTACTGGGTGACGCTGGGCCTCGATCAGTTCGTGCACCAGGCCACCTATGTCGTGATCGTCTACGCCGTCGTCTCTGCCGCCTGAGGCCCCCGAGGCCGGCGTGCCCTTTGCGCAACGGGCCTTGCGGCGGCGTTGGGGCACAGGCGTCAGAGTTGTTATTGCGGCACGGATTCACCAAAGTGGCGCTGCGTTTTCGGGAACGGAGAAGATGCAGCGCGACACGCGATCCAGCAGTGCCGATGCGACGTCTTGCGGGCGCGGAGCCGTCCGCGTTCTCTCCTGCGCCCTTGCTTCTCTTGTAGCCCTAGCCCCGTTGGCAGTGGCGCAGACGCTGGCGCCGGCGGTGCGGGCGGCCTTCCCCACGACCCCGGCCGCGCGCGCGGCCGACGAAGGGGTGCGGGCGGCGGCGCTGGATCTTCTGCAGCTGCAGGGGGATTACCGGCCCAACCTGACGCTGCGCGGCGTCGCGGGGGGCGAGTATTACGACGAAGCCGGAGAGGTCGACGACCCCGAGACTCGGTTCGCCCGCGAGATCGCGCTGGGCGCCGAGGTGACGCTGTTCGATGGGTTCGCCCGGGCCAATCGCGTCTACCGCAACTCGGCGCGGCTCGACGGGGCGATCTTCCGGCTGCTCGATGCGTCGGAGACGCTCGCGCTGTCGGCCGTCCAGGCCTATGTGGACGTCGCGCGTCATCTGCAGCTGCAGCGCGTGTCAGATCAGAACGTCGCGCGCCATGTCGAGATCAAGCGCCAGATCGACGATCTCGTCGCCGGTGGCCGCCAGCCTGCATCGGCGGCGTTCGAGGTGGATGAGCGGTTGCTTGCGGCGCGTCTGGCCCGCCTCGACGTCCGCAACGCGCTGGCCAACGCCCGCGCCCGCTATGTGGCGGTGATCGACGCGGAGGCGGGCGCCTCCCTCGTGGTGCCCGGTCTCACCGATCTGCCGGCCTCGCGCGACCAGCTTGTCGCCCGCGCGGTGGGCGCCAGCTTCCGCATCCGCCTCGCCGACACTGTGATCCGCGAGCGCCTTTACGAGCGCGAGGTGGTCGAGGGCGCATGGCAGCCACGCGTCACCTTGCGGGGCGGCGCCCGTTATGGCGTCGACCGGTTCGGCAACGAGGGCGAAGAAAGCGACGTGTTCGTCGGCATCGGCCTGGAATGGGAGCTCTATTCCGGCGGGCGCAAGGCCCGCACCGGAGCCGTCGCGGCGCGGGCCCGGCAGGCCGAGGCCGAGCGTCAGGAAGCTGTGCGCGAGGTTCAGGAGTTCGCCACACGGGCCTGGAATTCCTATGAAACCGGTGTCGAGCGTGTGGTGCTGCTGGAGCTGCGCCGACGCGCGTCCGAGAGCGTCGTCGCCCAGTACCGGGAGGAGTTTCGCGCGGGCACCCGCACCCTTCTGGACGTGCTCGACGCGGAGCGCACGCTCTTCAACGTCCGCTTCGAGGAGGCGAGCGCGCGCGCCGCGCTGGACTTCAGCGCCTACCGTCTGTTGGCGGCACAAAGCCGGCTGGCCGATCATTTCGGCGTGTCCGCGTCCGACATGGCCTTCGATCCGACCTTCGAGTCGCGCGCCCGGGCGACCGCTCAGCCGACATCGGTCTTCCGGACCGAGATCCAGGCCCTCGAATGACGGTCGCGGGGCGGTCAGGTGAGGGCACGCCCCCGGATCGCCGCGCGACGCCGCAGGGTGCCGGGAGCGCGGACGCCCGGAATGCGGGGGAGGGGCGAGCGGGCGACGCCAAGGACCAGCGGTCCGACGCGGCACAGGCCTCCTCCGGCGGATGGGAAACTCCGCCAGCACCACCGCCCGGAACCCGGACAGACGGAACGACGACGCCCGTTGGCGCCGCCCCCGAGAGCAGTGGCGCAGGGGCCCGGGCGCCGGAGCCGCCGGCCCTTGGAGTCGCCCGCTGGTTCGCCGCGCACCATGCGCGTCCCTACAGCGCTGCAGCCCTTCTGGCCCGCCTTCCCGCCGGTGCGGAGGGAACGGCGCCGCCGCTCATGGCACGGGCCCTCGCGGCGCTCGGACTGCGCAGCCGCCTTGTTCTGCGACGCGTGGCGCGGCTCGATCCCGCCGTCCTGCCAGCCCTGCTCTTCACCCGCGATGGCCGCCTGCTCGTGCTGACCGGATTGTCCGACGACCGTCGCCGGGGCCGTATCGTCGCCCCGGAGGTGGACGCCCTGGAGCAGGAGGTGCCCCTGGGGCAGCTCGCGCGCGAGGTCCGCCGCGAGATCCTTCTTGTGACGGTGGAGGACGATCTTGCCGAGCGGCGCCTCGATGCCGCGGCGCCAGAGCGCCGGCGGCATTGGTTCTGGGGCCCGATGCGGCAGAACTCCGGCGCGCTGGCGCAGGTTCTGCTGGCCTCCTTCGGCGTGAACCTTCTGGGCCTCGCCCTGCCGATCTTCGTGATGAACGTCTACGATCGCGTGATCCCCACGCTGGCCTTCGTCACGCTCTGGACGCTCGCCGCCGGCGTCGCCATCGCCGTGGTGCTGGATCTGGTGTTGCGCTCTGTGCGCGCCAGCGTGCTGGAGCGGGTCGGCCGCCGGCTCGACACCGGCATCGCCGCGACGCTCTTCGCCCATGCCATGCGCCTGCCGCTTCTGGCGCGGCCCGGCGGCGCGTCCGGCATCGTGAACCATATCCGGGATTTCGATGCGGTGCGCGAGTTCTTCTCGTCCGCCAGTTTCGTCGCGGCCATCGACGTGCTGTTCATCGGCGTCTTTCTGTTCGTCCTGTGGCTGATCGTCGGCCCGCTGGCGCTGGTGCCCCTGATCGCGGTGCCCGTGGTGCTGCTCCTGTCGCTGGTGGCCCAGGGCGCGACGGGGCGGGCCGTCGGGCGCGCGCAGGTTCTGGCGGGCCGGCGCCACGCCGTTCTGGTGGAGACGCTGATGAACCCTGAGACGGTGAAGGCGCTCGGGGCGGAGCCCGTGCTGCAGCGCGAATGGGATCGCGCCACGGCGGCCTCGGCGCGCCTGAACGGCCGGGCGCGCTTTTGGGCCAACTTCGCGGTGAGCGGCACGCAGATGGCGCTGCAGGGCACGTCGGTGGGGATCATCGTGTGGGGGGTCTACCTCGTCGCGGTGGGGCAGATCACCATCGGGGCCCTGATCGCGGCCAACATCCTGGCCGGGCGCGCCCTCGCGCCGCTCGCCACCGTGTCGCAGACGGTGTTCCGCGCGCAATATGCGCTGCGGGCGATGGCGGCCCTGTCGCGCTTTATGCGGGAGCCGCCGGAGACGGGCACGGTGGTAGGCAGCGCTCTGCGGGTCGAGCGGGCCGAGATCGCGCTGCGCGGCGTCAGCGTCCGCTATTCCGGCGCGGAGACAGACGCCCTTTCGGGGATCGACCTCGACGTGGCGCCCGGCGATGCCGTGGCGATCCTCGGCCGCGTCGGCTCCGGCAAGAGCACGCTGGGCAGGGTGATGGCGGGGCTCGTTCCCCATGGCAGCGGGCAGGTGCTGATCGACGGGCGCGGCCTCAATCAGTACGATCCGGCGGAGCTGCGCGCCGGTATCGGGTATCTGCCGCAGGAGGCGGAGCTGTTCACCGGAACGCTGCGCGAGAACCTTCTGATCGGACGCCCGCGCGCCCCGGAAGCCGAGATCGCCCGCGCGCTGCATCTGTCGGCCATGGCCCGCTTCGTGACCGAAGCGCCCGAAGGGCTCGATCTTTTCGTCGGTGAACGCGGGGCACGGCTCTCTGGCGGGCAGCGGCAGGGCGTCGCGCTGGCCCGGCTGCTGCTCCGGCGCCCCAAGCTTTTGTTCCTCGACGAGCCAACCAGCGCGATGGACCGGGATACGGAGGCCGAGATCGCGTTGCATTTGCAGACGCTTGTCGCCGAAGGCACGGGGCTGATTCTGTGCACCCATCGGCCCTCGCTCGCCGGGATCGCCGCGCGTTGGGTCGTGCTCGACAAGGGCCGCAAGGCGCTCGACGGGTCGCGCGACCGGGTGATGGCACAGCTTCAGGGCGGGCCAGACCGCTCCGCCGCGGAGTAGCGCGATGTTCGGCGTGCCGACCGAGGAGGAGTTCGTCAACGATGCGGCCGCCACCCGGGCACATGGCACCGGCGCGGGTTGGACACTGTTCGCCGTTCTCGCCGGCCTTGCCGGTTTTGTGGCCTGGGCCGCGCTGCTACAGATCGAGGAGGTGACGCGCGGCCTCGGTCGCGTCGTGCCGACATCGGATGTCCAGATTGTACAAAGCCTGGAAGGGGGGATCGCGGCGGGGATCGCGGTGCGCGAGGGCGACCGGGTGCGCGCGGGGGACGTGCTCGTGCGGATCGACGACACCACGGCCGATGCCGAGCG
>JBCDGG010000030.1:0-37409 GCA_038757905.1 Pseudomonadota bacterium
CACGCCGAATGCGGAGTTCGAGGGCGAGGACACCTTCACCTATACCGTTTCCGATGGCCGGGGCGGTGAGACGACGGCGAATGTCAGCGTCACGGTCGAAAGGTCGTCCGGCGAGCTCAACCCAATTGACGGCGGTGCGGGGTCCGAAATCCTGGTCGGAGGCGATGGAAACGACCGGATCGACGGCGGCGGCGGAACCTATGACCGTCTGTTTGGCGGCCTGGGAGAGGACGTTTTCGTCTTCGGCTCCGAGGTCGACAACGGCAAGCGGGATCGCGGCGCGATCCTCGACTACGAGGTGGGCGTCGACAGCATCCTGCTCGAAGACGGGGCCCAGATCGCCTCGTCCCGTGAAAGCGGGGGGAGGGTGTTCCTCCAGTTGGAGGGCGACGGCGACCTCATCACCGTGCAGGGCGACGAGCCGCTCACCCTTGCCGGCCTCACCATCGAACAAGACCCGTTCTCGGTATTCTGATCTGTAACTTGGGAGACTTCACCATGCGTAACTCGATCTTCACGGCCGTCGCAGCCCTGTCGATGACCCTTGGCGCGGCAGCGCCAGGGGCAGCCGCCGTGCTCGACCTGCCGACCGGCGCCCCGTCGGTCGAAGCCAGCGGCAGCGCCGACTTCATCTTTGGCGAGCTTTCGTTTCTGAGCGACAGCGTCGACGCCACAAGCGGCGCCTCTGTCGCCACGGCCGACGACGTCAACGGCTTCCTCGGGGATCCGGCGTTCGGCCTGTTCGGCAATCTGGGGATCTTCGACGGGACAACCTCGCTCCTCACGGGCGAGACCGTTCTGGCGACAGGCTTCAGCGATACGACGATCGAAGTGCTCTTCGGAGGCTTCACCGGGACGGCAGCGGGCGATCTGCCGACGGACAACGTCCTTCTGACGCTCACCTTCGACGATCCTCTCGGGACCGGCCGCACGAGCGTCTTCGACGGCCTGGTGGACGGAGAGAACTACGGCGTCGCCCTGTCCGCCGCTGCCGTCGTGCCACTGCCCGCCCCGATCCTGCTCCTTGGGGCGGGTATTCTCGCGCTCGGCGGCCTTCGCGCTGCGGGGCGTCGGCGGGCCTGACGAGAGCATAAAGGAACAATGGTTTGGAAAGCAGGCTGAACGACATCGAGCAGTTCCTGGAGCAGGGCGGCGTCGTGATCTGGTTGATCGCGGCGCTGTCCGTCCTGACGCTCGGAATCGTGCTCTGGAAGACTTGGCGCCTGGCCCTCCTGAGCGCATGGACCGGACGGCAAACGCGCCGGGCGGTCGATCTGTGGTGCGACGGCAAGACCGGGGCGGCCTTCGACCTGATCAGCCAACGCCGGTCGCTCCGGGCCCGGTTCGCGCGCGCCGCGATGGAGGCCTACGACGATAGCACCCTCGATCCCGAGGAAAAGCGCGAAGATCTCGTGCGCATCGCCCAGGACATGCTCGCCTCGGTGCGGCGAGGGCTGCGCGCCCTGGAGCTGATTTCGACCATTGCGCCGCTGCTGGGCTTGCTCGGCACCGTGCTCGGCATGATCGCGGCCTTTCAGGAACTGCAGGAGGCAGGCGCGCGCGCCGACCCCTCCGCCCTCGCCGGCGGCATATGGGAGGCACTGCTGACCACGGCGGCGGGTCTAGCCGTGGCGATCCCCGCCTCGATGGCGCTGACCTGGTTCGAAAGCGTCGCCGATTCCCTGCAGCGCGACTTCGAAAGCATCGGCACGCGTGTCCTGACACGGGGTGCCAAATCGCCCCCCAAGAAGAAGGCTGCGTAACCCAGCATGCTCATCGGGGAGACACGCAAAAGCCGACGGATCAGCCTGACGCCGATGATCGACGTCGTGTTCCTTTTGCTGGTCTTCTTTATGCTCGCGGCGCGGTTCGGCCAGGACATGGCGCTCGACGTGGCCCTGGCCGGGGCGCATGCGCCGGAAACGGAGTATTCCGGGCCCCCTCGGATCGTCGATGTTCATCCGGATATGCTGCGCCTGAACGGTGTAGCGGTCGACGCGGAAACCCTTGCAGGGCGGCTCGGCGAGCTGACCGAAACCCCCGAAGACACCATCATCCTGCGCCCGCGCGACGCGGCGGAGCTGCAACGGGTCATCGATGTGATGTCCGGCCTGACACAAGCGGGCTTTTCGACACTGGTTCTGGTGGAGTAGCGCCATGAAGGTCGGAGCGACGCGAAAGAGCCGCCAGCCAGGCCTGACGCCGATGATCGACGTGGTGTTCCTTCTGCTGATCTTCTTCCTGATGACGGCGCAGATCACGCCGCCCGAGCCTTTTGAGATCGAGGTGCCCGCATCCGCATCTGAAGAGCCCGCCGAAACGGGCGTCGTGCTTTATCTTTCTGCCCAGGGCGAGATCGCTTTCGAAGACGCGCGCGGCGAGGCAGCACTCGCGGCGGTCCGCGCGTTGGGGGCTGAGATCGACGTTCTGAATGTCCGCGCCGACAGACGTGTCGACGCCGCCGCGGTTGCGGCGCTGCTGTCGCAGCTGTCAGGGACCGGTGTCGGGTCCGTCGAGCTTGTGTCGACGGGGCAGTGAGGATGCTGCGTTACCTGGATTTCCCGGCATTTCTCCTCCTGGCGGGCGTGCTCCATCTGCTGCTCTGGCCCCGCGAGTCTTCTGTCGGGGCAAGCGCGGCCGGGGCGGGCGGGGCAGACCTGGTGTCGCTGGTCGCATCCAGCGCCGCGATCGAACAGATGGTGGCCGAGTTCGACCGGCCGCCGGTTGCGGTGCAGGCACTGACGCCTCCGGAGCCACCCAGCATCCCCCCCACGCCGGAGGTCATGGCGTTGCCAGACCCGCCACCGCAAGGGCGTGTGGCACTTCTGGAGCCCCCGCGCACCCCACCCCTCGAAACACCGCAGACGGCGCCGCAAACGCCCCCGCCTCCGGCGCCACCGGAAGACCCGCCCGAGGTGCCGCCAGAACCCGCCGAGGCCGAGAGCGAACAAGCGGTACAGAACTCTCCCCGGCCGCCGACACGGCCCGAACGCCAGCGCACAGAAACCGCGGCCGAAGAACGCCCGGCATCCGCTGCATCGCCGTCACGGCGGGCGGCAGGCGCCGGCAATACCGGCGCGGCTGGTAACCGGGGGACCGCGCGGTCGGCGACCCTGTCCGACGCCGCGCGTCAGTCGCTGCTGGCCGAATGGGGCGGCGCCATCCGCGCCCAGGTGCAGCGCCGCAGCCCGCGGGACAATACGGCAAGCTATGTCACCGTGCGCATGAATGTGTCCCGCACGGGATCACTGATCGGTCTGCAAGTGGTCGCCTCCTCCGGAAGTGCCCGCTTCAACGAGAAGCTTCTCGCATCGATCCGCAGCATCGGGCGCCTCCCGGCGGCACCGCAGCGCTTTGCCGGAGACAGCAACACGTTCGACCTGACGATCAAGTCCAACTGAACTATGGAGACGACATGAAGAGATCCGCACGCGTTCTGGCGGCCCTTGCCTTCGGTCTTGCCTCGACGGGCGGGGGGATCGCCTGCGAAGGCCGTCAGGTGAGCTCACCCGCGCTCATCGACGAGGTGCTTTGCGTGCCGGACGGGCCAAGCCGCATCGTGACCCTCGACCCGTTCTATACCCTGCTGATGGCCGGGGAGTTGAACCTGCCCGTGATCGGCACCGCGCTCTCCGGCGAGGCCATGCCGACCCAGGTCGAGGATTCGTGGGACACGATGCCGGAGGTGGTCGGACAGATGACCTCGCCAAATCTCGAAGCCATTCTGAGGCTCGATCCAGACCTCATCATCGGCGATGCCTACAGTCAGGCGGAGATCTATGGCCAGCTGTCCGAGATCGCGCCGACGGCGCTCGTCGATACAACCGATTGGAAGGAGTATTTTCGCGCCGTGGCGCTTGTCGCCGACGCGGGCGAGGCGGCCGAGGCAAAGCTCGACGCCTACGAGGCACGGGTGGCAGAAACGGCAGCGGCGCTGCCCGACGAGGCGACCGTGTCGTTTCTGCGGATCATCCCGGGTGGGTTTCAGGTCTATGTCGCGGGCCCTGCCGCCTATGCGCCGATGTCGGTTCTGACGGAGTTGGGCATCGAGCGCCCGCCATTCGAAACCGCCACCGACGACACCGTTCTGAAACGCCCCACGATGGAGGGCCTGCTTGAGCTCGAGGGCGACATCCTGATCTACACGATCGGCGGCGCGCACCATGAGGGCGATGCCATTGCCCTGGAGAACGAAGTGACCTCCAGCGCGATTTGGCAGGCGCTGCCCTCGGTGCAGAACGGCCGTGCCTACCGGGTCAAGCCGACGCATTGGATGGGCTTCGGCGGGCTGGCCTCGGCCCATGCGATCGTGGACGACGTGCGCGAGATCTTCGGTCTGGAGGAATGACACCCAGCCGCGACATCGGCCTGATCGGCCTCGCGGTTCTGATATTGGTCGCCGCCATTCTGGCGTCGCTGGCGGCGGGTATCCGGTTCATCGATCCGTTTGCCGGCATCCTGGCGATGACCACGGGCGAAGCCACGACACTGGACGAGATCTTGTTTCAGGCATCGCGCCTGCCCCGAACCGTCATTGCCGTCTGCGTCGGGGGCGGCCTTGGCCTGGCCGGCGCGCTGCTGCAGACCGTCACCAAGAACGTGCTCGCCGATCCGGGACTGCTTGGCATCAATGCGGGCGCCGCCTTTGCCGTCGTGGTCATGCTGGCGATCCTAGACGCGCCGCCCCCCCTTGCCACGATGGGGCTCGTCGCCAGCGCGGGCGCCATCCTCACGGCGATCATGGGCTTCGTTCTGGCCGGCGGCAGCCGCACGTTCGAGACGCAGCCCCTGCGCATGGTTCTTTCGGGTGGCGTGCTGGCGATCGCCCTCGGCGCGCTGACGCAGATCGTTCTGATCCTGCAGCCCGGCGCCTTTGAAGCCTCGCAGGTCTGGCTGGCGGGGTCCTTCGCGGATCGCGCGCCCGCATCGGTCGGGGTCTATGCGCTCGTCTTCGTGGTCATGTGCGCGTTTGGCATCGCCATGGCGCCTGCCCTTTCGGTGCTCCTGATCGGGGAGGCGCAGGGGAGATCGCTCGGGGTCAATGTCGCGCGGCTGCGCATTACCGCGGTTGCCATCGCCGCCATCCTCTGCGGCGTCGGGGTCAGCCTTGCCGGTCCGATCGCGTTCGTGGGTCTGATCGCGCCACATGTCGCGCGCGCGATCTCGGGGAACAGACTTGGGCGCACCTTCGGCCTGTCTGTCCTGTTCGGCGCGGTTCTGGTTCTGATCTCCGACATCGTGGCACGCCTTGTCGTAGCGCCCTCCGAACTGCCCGTGGGCATCATCATCGCCGTGGCCGGATTTCCGTTCTACATCCTGCTGTTGCGCCGGGATGTCCGGCTATGAGCGTCGCGGGTTTGGCAACGGGTTCTGGCGCGATGTCGGCGGATCGCCGGGCGACGTATGTGAGCGTCATTCTGATGGCCGCACTCACCGTCCTGGCCTTCGCCAGCCTGACGCTGGGGCTGGAGGCGATTTCGCCGGGAACGCTATGGTCGGTCCTGTCCGGCAATGAGACAGGCGATGCGGCCCACATTGCCGAACTCCGCTGGCAGCGTTTCGCGACGGCCGCGGGCATCGGGGCAGCGCTGGCGCTCTCCGGCGCGATCCTGCAGACGGCGCTGCGCAATCCGCTTGCGGAGCCGGGCGTCATCGGCCTCAGCTCCGGCGCCGCCCTTGCTGCAACGCTGGTGATGCTGGCGACCACGGGATACGTCGCGACCTGGCAAATCTCCCTGGCCGCAATCGTGGGCTCCATGGCGGCCGTCGCGGCCGTCACGCTCCTCGCGCGGTCGCCAAACGGCGTGCAGCCGCTTCGGCTCATCCTTGCCGGGATCGCCTTTTCCGCCCTGGCCGGCGCGGTCATCACTGCCGCGACGCTTGTCGGGCCGCCGCACCGCCTGCCCCGCCTGCTGGTCTGGCTGTCAGGGGATCTCAATGGCTCGAACTGGGCCGATCTGCGCCTTATCTGGTCCGTCCTGCTCATCGCGGCTCCGCTGATCATTGTGACGATGCGGCGGCTCGATGTGGCCATGCTCGACCCGATTTCGGGCGCCGGGCTGGGCAATCGCCGGGGGATCACCCTGATGCTTTCGCTCTTCATGGCCGCTTCGCTTGCCGGAGTTGCCACCACGATCGGTGGGATCGTGATCTTCGTCGGGTTGATCGCGCCGCACCTGGCGCATCGTCTAGTGGGCCCCGTGAACCGCCGCCGGATGCCTGTTGCGGCGCTGACCGGGGCGCTGATCGTCGCCGGGGCAGATCTGTTCGGGCGATTGCTCGACCCGCCCACCCAACTGCCCGCCGGGCTCATCTGCGGCGTCATCGGCGCGCCGTTCTTCTTCCTGCTCATGAGGCACCGAAATGGCTGATGCCATCCTGCGCGCGCACAATCTCGGCTACGCCTACCCGAAGTCTAGGCCTCTGTTCAGGGACGTTTCCATCGACATCGCCGCCGGGAAGGCGACCGCGATCATCGGGCCGAATGGGTGCGGGAAGTCCACCCTGATCTCCGTCCTGGCGGGCATCATCCGGGGCGACAGCGGGTCGATCTCAGTCGAGGGCACGCCGGTCTCGCGTTTCCGGGCGCGGGACCTCGCGCGCATCATTGGCGTCCTGCCGCAAAGGCCGGAGGCCGCCGAGGGCTTGACCGTGCGAGACCTCGTGGCGCTTGGACGCATCCCGCACCGCGGCTTCCTTTCCACATGGACCCGCGCCGACGAGGACGAGGTCGCAGCCGCGCTCGACGCCGTCGGCCTTGAGGCTTTCGCAGGGCGTGCCCTGTCGTCCCTGTCGGGCGGTCAGCGGCAGCGGGCCTTCATCGCCATGGTGCTCGCGCAGCAGCCACGGCTCCTTTTCCTCGACGAGCCCACCTCCTATCTCGACCTCGCCCATCAGTTGCGGATCCTTCGGATTCTCGAAGACCTCAAATCAAGGCGGGGGATGACGATCGTCGCAGCCGTCCACGACATTGCCCAGGCCGCGTGGTTCGCCGACGAGATCGTGGTCATGAAGGAGGGCGAGATCGTCGCCAGCGGCCCGCCCGAGGAAGTTCTGGACGAAGCGCTCATCGCCGAGGTGTTTGAAGCCAGGGTGCGCATCCGGCGCGATGCAGAAACCGGACAATTAATCGTCGTCCCGCTCGGCCTTGTTGAGAAGCCGTCAATCGTCCGGGCGATCTCGGCATGACGCCTGTCCTTGCAGAACTGTCCGCGTTGCCGAACGCGGCGCGCGACGTCGTCGAAAGCGCGTCGCGTCAGGGCATGCGATGGGCCGTGATCGCATGGGAGCGGGGCGCGCAGTCGGGCTTTCACATCGTCGGAGACGGCCCGCCAGGCCCTCAAGCGCATCTGCGTCTGGCAAGTCTGTCCAAGCTCGTGATCGGCTTGATTCATGCCGATCTGAAAGCGCAGGGCACATTGTCCGACGAGACGCGGGCCGCCGATCTGCTACCCGAATACGCGAATGCGCTCGCAAACGTCACACTTGGCGACCTGGCCGCACACGGCACGGGGTTTCGGGATGCGCTTCACGATCCCCGGTTCCGCGCAGAGGTGAATGCCGACATCGACGCACCGCAAGACATCGCGCGAGTCATCGACGCAAGCCTCGCGCTGTCCCATGCGACGACGGTTCCGAGCTATGCCAATATCAACGCCATTCTGCTCAGCCTGTGCATCGAGCGCGCCACGGGGCGCACCTTTGCGGTCCTTGCCGCAGAACGCCTGCCGCGGCTCACGACACTCGCCTTTCCGACGGACGGCCACCTGCCGACACCGCGCTGGCGGGGAAACCGGCTCGGTCTCGCCCCGGGGCGCGTCGAATACGGCAGCACCCTGTTCGACGCCACGGATCACTCTGCCGCTTGGGCCGGGCATGCCGGTACCGGCGTACTCGCGGCGGGTGAAACACCCCTGTTCTACAAGGACGTGCTCCAACCCCTGATTGCACTTACGCCCCGGCCCGTCGGTGCCGCGCAAAGCTGGGCCAACCTGCTCTGTTTCGACGGGTCTGTCGCCTTTCACGACGGAGACGTGACCGGGTATTCGGCATGGACCGGCATGGACCTTGAGAGCGGCGCCGCGCTCTTCGTGGCTGTGGGCCTGTCCTGGTCGCCCGAACTCGGCAACCCGGCCGGAGCGATTGCCCGCGCGACCCTGGCACAGCTTTAGGAGGCGTCGCCATGCTCCGCTTGTTCCTTGCCCTTTCCCTGCTTCTCGTCGCCCTCCCGGCCGCAGCGCAGGTCAGCCTGCGCGACAGCCTCGAACAGATCCGGGAGGCCAGCACCATCCCGTCCATGGGATACGTCGTCATCGAAAACGGCGAGGTCCTCGAGATCGACGTGATCGGTGATGCAGATCGCAATGCCGTGTTCCGTGCCGGTTCGATCTCGAAAACCGCGACGACGATCATGCTGCTCTCGCTCGTGAACGAGGGGGCGCTTTTGCTCGATACGCCCCTGCGCGCCGCTTTGCCGGATATCCAGCTCGTCAATGATTGGTCAGCCACGTCGCCTATACGTCTCGTCGATCTGCTGGAGCAGACGAGCGGGTTGCCCGGTACCTCCTATGCCGATTACGGGAACTGGCCGACAACGCTGCCGCCCACCCGCATGGCGGAACTCGGACGGTTCGAGACGCGCTGGCCACCGGGCCAGTTCTTCTCCTACGCCAACATCAACCACACCCTCGCGGCCGCCATGGCCGAGGCGCGCACCGGGATCTCGTTCGACACCCTGATGGCGGAGCGCGTCTTCGCGCCGCTCGGCATGCGCGACGCGAGCTTCGACCGGATAACCGCCGGAGCGCGATTCGTGCGGAGCGTGGACACCGGCGGCCGTCCCGGAGAGTATTGGGATCTCGACGTGCGTCCCTCCGGCGCCCTGGTCGGTACGATCGACGACATCGCTGCCCTGGCGCGTTTCCTCGCGACGGACGGTGCCACCGCCCCCGCGCCGCTGCGCGACATCGTCCCGCGGATGCGCACGCCGGAGGCCGCGCTCGTCGCGAGGCAAGGCTTCGAACACATCTACGGGGCGGGCCTCTTCCCCTTCGTGGAGAACGAGCAGGTGTATTACGGGCATTGGGGCCGGATCGACGGGTTTCAGGCGGTCATCGGGACGAACCCGCTCACCGGCGGCGGCTTCGCTCTTGTCGCGAACGGGCAGGACAGACGCACCTTCGCGCGCGCTCGGGCGCGCCTCGCGGCCGAGGTCGAGGGGGTTCCGGTCGCCGCTCCAAAGGCAGGCTCTTCCGACAGTCTGCAGGCGGACGGGTGGTGGGTGCCTTTCACCGACGACAGCGTCCAGCGCGCCTGGATCAGCGAGTTTCTCGGCCTCGTTCTCGCCAGGGTCGAGGGCGACACGCTGTTGCTGCGACCTGGGCTCGCGCCGTGGACGCTGACCGAAGCCGACGCAATCGCCCCGTCGTACTACGCAATCGACGGTTTTCCCGTAGCGACCCATGTCTTCGCGACCGACGAAGCCGGAGAGACCTTTCTTCTCGGCGACAGTCAGTTGACGCTCAGGCGCATCGGCGGTGCGGAGGCTGCCCTGCGTCTCGGCGGCCTTGTGCTCTTCATCGTCGCGCTGGGTCTCGGCCTCGTCGGCGGGTCGGTTCATGCCGTTCGCCGGCTCCGAGGCCGTCGTGACGGCCCGGGGGGGATGTGGGCCCTGCTCTGGATCGCCGCGGCGAGCGCGGTACTGCTCATGGCGCTGCATGTGCGGTGGGGCATGCTGGCGCCTCTGTCGGACGTGACGGCGTTGTCCGAGCCGGGCTTGCGATCCATCAGCCTGCTGACACTGAGCCTCCTCTGGCCGATCGCCTCGGTCCTCGGGCTCCTTGCCGCGGCCCGACACATGGCCGGCGGTGTGACTCTTTCGGGCGCCACCGGCGTGATCGCCTCGCTGTCCTTTCTGCTGGCCATCGCCTATCTGGCAACCTTCGGCTTCATTCCCCTTGTGACGTGGTGACATCCCCTTGCTGCCGCCAGACGGAGCGTGCGCCGGTGGGGCATCCCAACCGGGCGTTCCGGCCAACCGGTCAGCGCATCCTGGGTCTGGCTTCCATCCGAGCGATGGTTTCCGGGGCCCGTGGCCGATGACCCGAGGCACTGCGGGGTCACTTGGGTCTCCATCCTCTCTCTGGCCCCCTATCATGATCACTGCCTCTCACAGCGCGTCGAAGACCGACCCGCTACGCAGCGGCCCACCGCAGGAGACGCTCGATGCGCAGGCAGAATCTGGGGGATCCAGAAGGATCCGGGTTGCGGACAAACGTGCCGATCATGACATCCGGCCTCCTGGCCGCGTCCACAGGCTGAACCCACAACACTATGAATATCGTCGCTGTCTCGACTGTTGCAGTGACCTTCACAGTTTCATGCTACGACTTGGTCTATCGGATGACACAGACCTGCTTTGAGAGGTGGATCGGAATGCACGGGAAGCTGTTGCTTACATTGCTCTTGGGGGCGGCCGTGACTTCTGGCTGCGCGCAGATCCCACCGGTGAACACCGCAACGATCAGTGACTCCCCCGCCAACACAGCTGCATTTGCCGAAGCAAGACAGGCCGTAAGGGCCTGTGCAGGCTTGCCTGACGCGAAGGCGATGTTCGATCGGTTTGAAGCTATAGGATACCGATCCCCTCTTGCGCCCGACAGAGCGTCCAGAACGGCGCTCCCAGGTGGCCAGACGAGGGTCGTGATTCCCACAGTGTCCCATGACGATGGCGACGTGATCGTCCAAGCCGGAGATGGATACTGCTATGTGGGCTTGCGCAGCATGACACCCCAGCAGAGCTATACGCTCGCTCAGATCCTGGTGGAAAGGTTCGGGGCCACGACAAACGCCGAAAACGGGCAAGGCTTGTCGGACCATGTCGTGCAGGCATGGCGGGTTGAAAGTAACGGGACACCCGTTGTGCTCATCGCCGCACACAAGACGTGGCCTTGGGCCCGCGGCAGATGGCCTTCAGTCCCAGGCGCAGCGGTTACCTTGCTCACTCGATGAAGACGCTGCCAAAAGGTTTGAGCTTGCACCGGCGCAACCCTGCCATGGTTTTGACTGACCTGTCCCAGATCGCGCCGCCATGATCTGAGCGAGCAGCGCATTCCACCCCAGGCAGCGTCGTTCGCGCCATTGCCGCTCGGAGCATTAGCCGACTATGGGGGATGCCCCTCGTTTCGGTACCGCTTCTAATTCATCGGTATTCGACGGTTAAGCGGGTCTCCCGCCCAGGGGAGCAGAGCCAAATTGGGTGAGGAGAGGGTGTGAGAAACCCAACAGGCAGTGCGGCCGCGCGCAGACCACCGATTGGTCTGGGCGTGTCGGCGGTCTCCGACGTACCATCACAGACCGCGTCTCATAGTCAAAGGGGCACCTGCGGATCATGCCCTATCCTCAATTACTTGGGAGGCGTACTTCAAGATTATGCAGCTCTGCGTCCGATGGAGGATCTTGACCTCCCGACCTCACTCGAATATCTGCGTCGTGCTGAGCGGGCGTCGTATACTGGCTATTACCTCAGCCTTCCAAGCTGATGAAGCGGGTTCGATTCCCGCCGCCCGCTCCAAGAGTTCCTCCTTCAAGAAGCACTGCTACGGATCTCGTTGGGGAGAAGATAACTCATTGCCTTTGCTGGTTTTTCCGTTTTGGAGTCTCTTCCTAGGCCTGGTCGCGTTCCGACGCCTGAGTGTAACCGGCTCCGCGCCGTACTGCGAAGCTGATCGCCATCCCAGCGCAGCGATGTGCCGAGGTAGTGCATTGGGTCTCAGACTGTCCATCAAGAGCGTGGCCCGAACGGGCTGCACCTGCGCCGTTCGCCCCACGAAGTACGCGCAATAACTCAACGCCGCCCGGCAAGGGTTGCGCAGCCGCTAGTTCCAACTTCACAAGCCACCCGTTTCGCCCGCACCGAAGACCTGGAACGTGCCGCGGCCCCGCGCGCTTCGCCAGTGGAACGGACCGCTACGACCGCTGCAATGCCATCGCCTGTTGCTGGAAGCGCGAGACAGTCTCCGGGCTCGGGCTCTGACCGGTGAACCCGTCCAGGTATCCGGCGATGCGCGCCATGCGAACGTCCATCGTTTCACGCACGTCCAGCGCATGATAGCCGAGCTGCATGTAGTAGACGATCCGCGCCCGCACATCGGCGTCGTCGGCGGCGTACCCGTGCCGGACAAACAGATCCCGCAGGGCAACCAGACGCACGCCATCGGCCTCATCGATCTTGGCGCGGACATCTCCGTCACGCCGCGCCCATTCCCGCACGGCGAAGTCGAGACCGGGATCGAACAGTTCGGGATCGAAGAAACACGCGAAGAAGTTGCACACGGCCTCGGCGATGCACTCTGCCGGCAATCCGCATTTCTGAACAATGCCTTGGGTGTTGCGGGCTTCCCATTCGTGCAGAAGGGCGTTCAGAAGGTCCGCCCGGCTCTCGAAGTACCAATAGAAACTCGAACGAGAGATACCGAGCCGCGCCGAGAGCGTGAGGACCTTCACCTCCGCCACCCCCTCCGACACCAGGATGTCCCGGGCGGACGTCAGCCAGTCCAGCCGCGTGGCCTTCGGATGGCGCCGGCGCGGCAGGTTCGACGTATCTGGGTCAGTGCTCACCATGTCCGGCCTTCCAGCGTTTCGGGGCGGGCAGCGCCGCTCCATATGGCGCGGGTTCTGCGCGGGCCCTGTCTTCAGGCCCGCATGGCCGCGCCCTTGGGATCGTAGGGCGAGGCCTCGATCACGCGGGCGGGCCGCGCCTGGCCGACGATATGAACGGACAGCTCCGTTCCGACGGCAGAGGCGGTGTCCGCTACCATTGCCATGGCCAGGGACTTGTCGATCGTGTGGCCATAGCCGCCCGACGTCACGAACCCGACACGGGCGCCATTCTGCCAGACAGGCTCGAAGCCGCTGGCATCGGCATCCGTCGCGTCCACCTCCAGCGTGACGACACTCTGTTTCGGGGCGTTGGCGCCGCGCTCCGCCCTTGCCGCCGCACGGCCCACGAACGCGTCCTTGTCCAGGGCGATCCAGCGGTCCAGGCCCGTCTGCCCGGGCGTATAGGCTTGGGTGAACTCCGCATTCCAGATCCCGAAGCTCTTTTCCAGGCGCAGGCTCAGCAGTGCGTTGAACCCGATCTCGCGAAGGCCAAACTCGGTGCCCGCCGCCTTCAGCGTTTCGCGCAGCGTGATGTGCTCCGCCGCGGCGCAGTGGATCTCGTAGCCGAGTTCCCCGGTCACCGACAACCGCCCGACCCGGCAGCGCAACAGCCCGATATCGTAGGTACCGCATCCCATGAACGGCAGGTCGCTCAACGCTCCATCGCTGACCTTCTCAATGATGGCGCGGCTCATCGGACCGGAGAGGGAGAACCCGACCGTTGCGTCCGAGATATCGCGCACGTCGACCCCCGGCCGGGCGTGCCGATCGAACCAGCGCAGATGCCAGGCACGCAGGTAGTAGCTGCCCATGATCCACCAGTTGCCGTCGCCCCAGTTGAAGACTGTAAGGTCACCCTTCAGCTTGCCGGTGTCGCTGAGCATCGGGGCCAGCCGAGCCCGGCCCGGGCCGGGCAACCTGCTGGCCATCACATGGTCGAGCCAGGCTTCCGCGTCCGGGCCGGTCACCTCAAAGCGAGAGAAGCCGCTGATATCCAGAAGCCCCGCCGCCTGGCGGGTGACCTTACACTCCTCCGCCACGATCTCGAACGCGTTCGAGCGCTTGAGCGTCGGGGTCTCCACAAAGTCCGTCGTCGGGGCGAAGTAGAGCGGCACCTCCAGCCCCCAGCTCGCCCCCCACTGGCAGCCCGCCGCCGTCATCGCGTCGTAGGCGGGCGGCTTGCGCAGCGGGCGCCCGGCGGGCAGCTGTTCGTTGGGATAGGTCATCACGAACCGGCGCGAATAGAACTGCCCGGTGGTCTCCTTGATGTACTGCTTGTTCTCGGCAAAGGCGCCGTAACGGGCCACATCCATGCCGAACACATCGGCCTCCGGCTCGCCGTGGATCATCCACTCCGCCAGCGACTTGCCGACACCGCCCCCCTGCAGGAAGCCGGCCATCACAGCGCAGGCGCACCAGTAGCCCGGCTTGCCGCGCACCGGCCCCACCAGGGGGTTGCCGTCCGGCGAAAAGGTGAAGGCGCCGTTGACCCATGTCTTCACCCCCACGTTCTGCAGCACCGGATAGCGCTCAAACCCCAGGATCAGTTCGCGCTCGATCCGATCGGGGTCTTCCTGCTGAAGCTGCATGCCGTAATCCCAGGGCGCGCCCTCCATCATCCAGTGATCGTGATCGATCTCGTAGATGCCGAGCAGCAGCCCTTTCTGGTCCTGGCGCATATAGGTGAACCCCTCGAGGTCGACGACGAACGGCACCTCATTGTCCAGGGCTTCCAACTCGGGCACGGTATCGGAGATCAGGTAGTGATGGTTCAGGGGCGAGAGCGGCAATTCGATCCCTGCCATGCGTCCCACCTGCTTCGCCCAGAGCCCCGCAGCGTTCACGACGTGCTCGGCGTGCAGGGTGCCCTTCTCCGTCACCACCTCCCACCCGTCGGCGGTTTGGCGCAGCTCCAGCACCCGGTTGTGCTCGATCACCTCTGCGCCGCGCTTCTTGGCGGCCCCGGCATAGGCGTGGACAGTCCCCGTGGTATCGACATAGCCCTCGCGATCCGCCCACATGGCGCCCAGAATACCCTCCGTCGACATCACAGGGCACAGCGCGCCCGCCTCCTCCGGCGTGATCAGATGCACGTCCTCGATGCCGATGGACTGAAAGACGCGATAGGCCGATTGCAGCCATTCCCATCGGTCTTTGGTGCCGGCCAGCGTCATCCCGCCGGTCATATGCATGCCGACGGATTGGCCGGATTCCCGTTCGATCTCGCTGAGGAGATCAATGGTATAGGCCTGCAGCCCCGCGATGTTGGGATCCGCGTTCAGGGCGTGAAAGCCACCGGCCGCATGCCAGCTGGAGCCGCAGGTCAGGATGTCGCGCTCGATCAGGCAGACATCCGTCCACCCGAACTTCGCGAGGTGATAGAGAACGGACGCCCCGACAACGCCTCCGCCGATCACGACTGCCCGGTAGTGAGACTTCACGGCAATCCTCCTCCCATGGAGTTACCCTTTGGATGCGCGCCGCCAGACCCCTGCGGGCGCCCCTGCGCGCAGGTTTCCGCAATTGGACACTTCTGTCCAGAAGAATTCGAAGGGCGGTCGATGGGATTGGCCCCGGGGCGTCCCCAGCGCGGCCACACCAGCCCCATAGGAGGCCATGCACTGCGCCCCGCACGTACCGCTGCGGCGTCCGCTCACCGTGAGCACCCTCCCAATAATCGGCGGACAAAAGCCCAGAGGCTGGGGCCCGGACGGCACCGAGGACTCGGCACCTGGCTACGGACCAAGCGCAGCGCTGTGATGTCCTGCGCCCCGGCGCAAGGGATATGGGTCAGCGACGCGCAGGGCTGCGCGAGGAGAGCGCCCCCTATAGCGCCATGCATCGGGCACATCTCGGAGGCCGCATCGCCCCCTGCCCTCTGCGCCCGTCCGCCGGAAGGCGCCCGGCCTTGCCGACCCCAAGCCCGGCCTCAGAGTTCCGCGCAATGGACACCGTAGCGCGCGGCAACCCGGTCGAGCGCTTTGCGGCAATGGGCGACGTCCCGCTTGGCGCCGGCCATCATCTGCACGAGGCCCAGCATGCGCCGCGGAAGCGGATACCACCGATCCAGATCGAGGCCGCACCGATCCAGGAGCGTCAGTGGCAGCGTCTTCACCGCCAGCGTCTGGTTCAGGTACGCCTGCGCGCTGGAGGCCCCTACCCACGCATTGCGGTTCGTCCGAAACAATCCCTCATGATCAAGGGAGTAGAACCCTTTGCCCGTCAGCAAGCCCCGATAGAGAAGATGGGTCGTGAAGAACCCGGCAACGCTCGTCAGGAAATGGAAGCTGTCCCTGGGGTGAATCCGCAGAACGCTCTGCCCGGGGGAAAGCAAAGGATGCGCGTCCGCCATCTCCGCCTGTCGGAAGAAGCTGCCCGTGCAGTTGACGATGATGCTTCCCTCGTCGATCTCTGCCTCCGGCCCGCTGCGAAACCGCATGACAGGGCCGGCCGGGGAATCTGCAACATCGGTCAGGTAGTCGGCGTGTGTCCGGTGAAGCCCCGCCGAAATCCGCCGGCGCTCCTCCTCCGACTGCAGGCCGTACAGGAAGACCTCGTTCGCGGCGCCTGCATCCGTGGAGTACACGCGCCGGATATAGGCCACGGTCTTGTCCTCGTTCTCTCCGTCGAACTGGAGGGCGAGATCCCGGAAGAACCTGGAGATCAGCTTGCCCGATGTCCATCGCGCCAGCCCCGTGGGGATGTATTTTGTACGGTTCAGGAAGTTAGTGCCGCGCCCGTTCACCAGCGTCACCTTGCGGCTCGGATCCTGCGACAGGACGGCCAGGACCGTATCCATCCCGGTCTTGCCACCGCCGACGACGCAGACCGGCGCGCGAGGATGCGCGGCAAGCGTTTCCAGCGTGGCCTGAGGAATGATCGAGACAACGTTCCGGCTGGAGAGCGCCAGCGGCTCGGCCGGACGATAATCCAGCCCGGACGCGAAAATCGCACGCGTCGCCTCGACCGTCGTGGCCTGCTCCGGCATGTCGTTCGCGTGGAACCTAAGACGGGCACGCGGGCCCCGATCGGTCTGCACCTCGTCGCAGGACGCCACCGTTCTGGACAGCGCGACTTCGAGGTTGATGCGCCCCGACACCGCGCCGATGGCTCTGGCGAGATGATCGCGCACCTCGTCGCGCCGGGCGAGATAGTCGCGCGGCTTCGACCAATCCCACGTCATGTCGCCGACGGTGAACATCGGGTGCGGCTGATGCAGGCGCACATAATCGTAGGCGGTGTTCCACATCCCACCGGGGGCATGCTTCTGGTCGATCAGAAGGGCGCGCGCCGTCGACGGCAGATACTCCGTCGCCGCGTAAAGCGCATTCAGCCCGGCGACACCGGCCCCGACGACCACAAGATCATAGGGGGCCGCGTCCGCCCCATCCGCTGGCGGGCTGGCGCCCTGCATCTCGTCAAACATCTCTCCCCCCCTTTCGCCGTCTGCCAGACCCGTGTCGACGGGCTGCTGCCTGGCTGTGCCGCAGGGCGCCGGTTCACTCCCGGCCCCGGCCCCTGCATCGTCCTTGCCTTCCTCCGCCTCGCTAAGCGCCCCAGTGTGCCTGAAGATGCGCCGCAAACGAAGCGGGCCGCTCGCAGACGCCCCAATGTCCAACGCCCTCCTCCACCTGCAAGGGCAGCGCCCAGCGCGCGCAGAACCGGCGTGCAACCGCTACCGGAACGAACGGATCGCCGGCGCCCCACAGCACAAGGCCCCGGTCCGCGATGTTGGAGAAGTCCATGTCCCACTCGGCCGGTGACTTTGCGGAGCGGTAGAGCTTCAGGATCGCGCGCTTCATATGCCGGTCGATGCGCAGGGTTTCATGCGCTGCGATCTCCGCAGGCATCCCGGCGCGCATCAGTTGCTCTTTGAACTTGGCCGGCGTGCCGAACGCCATGAAGAGCTCGCCGAGCACCGGCGTTTGCCAGGTTCGCGCCAGCGCGTGCCACGTATAGCTCGGCTCCGGCGCGGCGTTAATGATTGTCCAGGTTCGGATCAGATCGGGCCGCCTTTGCGCGGCGACGGCGCTGAGCGGGGCGCCCCAATCGTGCCCGACCAGGTCCACAGGCCCATGGGCCTCTGCCGTTCCTTCGAGCGTGGCGATCACCCAATCCAGATAGGCTTCCTTGGTGGCGGCGAACCCTTTGGGCCAGGAGCCATCGAAACCCGGCATGGTGGGGGCGCTATGGGCGTCGTGCGGCAGCCCCAGCGCCTTCACAAGCGGCGTCCACATGTAGCCGGTGTCGGGCACCCCGTGGATGAACAGCTTCATGGCGGCACTCCCCCGTTGCGGCACCCTGCACGCTCCCGCTATCGAAGCGTCGGGTTTTCCCGAAGTGTCCCCACCATCCATTCGCAACGCATCAGCAGGCGTCAAGCCGGTTCATCAGTCCCGACATCCGGCCGGTCGTCGTACGAAGAGCCGGAGCCCGCGGGAGAGCGTTCGGGTAGCGGCCGGGCACCCCCCGCGGGGGTGTCAGTCGACCTCGCGCACGGGGCGGAAGCCGATATTCGCCTGCCGACGGTCCTTCGGGATCGCCACCCGGTAGCTTGCGCGCAGGTTCTCTACCGGATCGTCCCAGGAGCCGCCCCGCAAGACCCGGCTGGCACACAGACCGGTCTCGCGCACCGATCCGTCCGTCGGAGCGCCGCTATGGGTCTCGTTGTAGCAATCGGCCACCCATTCCCAAACGTTCCCGATCACATGGCTGACGCCATAGGCGTTGACGGGAAATGCGGTGACCGAGATCGGCACCGGCGCGCCGTCCTCGCACGCCGTGTTGCGCCACCGGAACCGGCTGCTGGCGTCCGCGCCGTTGACCTGCTCGCAGATCGCGGCGAGCCCGCCGTCCCACGGATAGGGCTCGCGGCGTCCGGCGCGCGAGAGATACTCGAACTCCGCCTCGGTCGGCAGGCGCCATGTGGCGCCCGGGTCCTCGGCCGTCAGCCATTCGGTATAGGCAACGGCATCCTCCCAGTTGAGGCACGACGCCGGCATATCGTCGCTGACCGCGTAGCCGGGGTCGCCCCAATAGGCCGCGTCGCGAAAGCGCATGCGGCCCTCCGGTGTCCAGATCCAGCAGCCGCGCGCGATGCGCTGCCCGCTGGAGGCCTCGAAGCGGCGGATCTCTCCCACCGTGATCTCCGCCTGCGCGATCGTGAAAGGCGCGATCACCTGCGGCACCGGCGGACGCTCCGCCGCGGGGCCGCCGGCGTCTCCCAGCACTGTCGGCCCGCCGGGCACATCGATGGTCGACGGACAGGCAAGGCAGGCCGGTGGCGCGGCCTCCACCACAACGATGTCGAGCCCGGCGAACGCCGCCGCCGGTAACATCAGGGCCCACAGGCCGACGGCCCCGCGCTGAAGCTGTATGTGCATGCCGCATCTCCCGTATTGGGGCAGACCTAGGCGCCAGGTGTCCGTCCGGCCAGCGCCAAGTTGATGTCGCGCGGTCAAGGCGCCGAGAATGGTGGCTCGCAGGGCCCCGCAAAGAACCGCGCGATCACCCAGGCCTCGATTTCTGCCAGGCAGGCCTCCGCCGCATAGTCGGCCGCATAGGTCTGGCTCCAGATCGTCTCCGGCAGGGCGAGGAAGAACGGCGCGCCAGAGGCGAAAAAGCGCTCTACCCTTTCGCCCCCTCTCTCGCCATGCATGTCCGGCCGTGGCAGGGCGGGCTCGTCCAACCGCAGGAGCATCAGTTCCATACGGACGTTGCGAAAGACCGGACGGAAGATCACGATGGGCGCATGGCGGTTCGCATCCGCGTCGATCAGGGCCGCGATCTGCTGCGGCTGGGCCGAGCGGCGCCCCACCTCCGAGTGGGCTGCGCCGAGGGCCAGCGGGATCATGACCGCGACCAGCGCCGCGCCGAGGCCGACGGAGGCCACGGGCCGCAGCGTTGCCAGGCCGACCCCCGCGGCGACCAACAGCGCCAACCACGCGGGGGTGAAGTACCGCCCCGTGAGCAGGCTGGTGTTGAGGCTCATGAACAGCATCACCGCAAGCAGGCCGAAGCCCAGCGCCAGCAGGGCGAAGGTGGCCGGGCGCAGCGCAGGCCGTGTGACCGCACGGATCGCCGCCAGCAGAACGGCGAAAACGGTCGCGGCAGAAAGCAGGAGCGCCACGTCGGGCCAAAGCGCCGGAAACGCGTCGACGGCTTGCTCCACGTCGCCGGCTCCGACCTCCTGCAGCAGCAGTCCAAGGGCCTCCGGGCCGAAGGGGCGCCGGGTCTCCAGCCAGTAATTGCCGATCCGGTCCGCCACATGCAGCCGGCTGACCAGCACGAAGGTGACGAACGCCGTCCAGGAGGGGATCTTCTGCGCCCGCACCCACCGGCGCCGAAAGGACGGGTCCGACAGGTGGCTGCGCCGCAAGCCCGGCCACCAGGGCAGGCACAGGACCACGAGATAGGCCAGTATCCCCCCCGTCATCGTCAGGGCCGCCCCGCTCCACCCGATGGTGAAGAGCAGCCGCGGCCATCGCAGAGCCGGGTCGCCATCCGGGCGATCCTTGCCCACCGTGTCGAGGAGCCCGATCGCGCCGATCAGCCCCATGGCGGTGAAGAGCATCAGAAGGCCATAGGGCCGGGCATTCTGCGCCCAGTGAATGTGCAGGGGCGACAGCACATAAAGCACCGCCACAAAGAGGGCGGCCCGCGCCCCGAAGTAGCGCAGCGTGCCCGCCGCCAAAACCCCCGCCGCCCCCGCATCGAACACCGCGCTCAGCCCGCGCACGGCCGTCACATTGGCCGGGTCGATCCCCGTGAGCTTCAGGATGGCGAAGTAGAAGGGCGAGTGCCCGCGGCTGACCCGGTCATCGACGAGGCCCAACCAGTCCCGCGAGGCGGCGAACTGCGTGTAGATCTCGTCGAGCCACAGATCGCGGCTGTCGATCCCGGTCAGACGCAGCGCCAATGCGGCAACGAACGCTGCGAGCCCGGCGGCCAGAAGGGCCGGCGCGCCTGCGGTGGTCTCTGCCCCTGCGGGTTGGGATGCGGTGCCGTTGTCCATAGGGCTGTGTGTCGCCTCGCGCGCCCGGGATCAAGCGCCGCGCCGCATGGCGGCTATTCCGGCACGTAGCCCGTCATCTCCAGATAGCCCCGCCCGCCATGGCTGCCCTCGATCCGGATCGGCCCCTCCCAATAGGGCGTTGCGGTTCCCATCCACGATTGCGGCTCCAGCGCGGTCAGGGTCACGTCGATCCCCTTGGCGGGCAGATGCGCCCGCCAGCGCACCGGTACGGCCCGGCCGGCCACCTCGGCAGTCGCAAGCGGCGTCAGTGTCAGGGCACCGTCCGAGTAGGGCGTTTCGGTGCCATCGGGCGCGATATGCGTGGCCGATGTGAAGGGCGGCCCTGCCCTGTCCCGCAGGCGGAAGCCCATCATCTTCTCGCCGGTTACGAGATGGAGCGACACCCAGTCCCAGCCGTCCTGCGTCTCCGCAAGCGGCTGGGACGACCATTCCCGGTCGAGCCAGCCCTGTCCGCGCACATCGACAGCGGTGTCCGGGAACAGGAGGCGGCCCTCCACCCGGAAGAACGGCTGCGAATAGTAGTAGGAGGCTTGCCCCGCGGGCGACTTCACGGAGTAGCCCGCGTCGCCCTGCAGCACGAGCGGCCCCTCGGCGCGCAGGCCAAGCTCATAGGCGAAATCCGTGCCCGCGGCCCGAACGGTCAACCGATCGAGCGCGTCGCCTGTCGCCGCGAAGGCGGCCGTCTCCGGCGGAAGCGGTGCGGCGGGGTCGGCGAGCGCCCAATCGTCGATCCAGGCGGCGAACGGCGCGGCGCGGACGCCGGCCTGGCCGATGCCGCCGCGCCCCAGCCGTTCGGCATAGCGGTGCCGTCCGGGAAGCGTCAGCCCGGCATGGCCGAGCCAGATTTGAGACGAGCGCCAGCCATCGCCCAGGTCGCCCCCGGGATCGAGCGCGGCGCGGAAGAGCGTCCACTGGATGCCGCCCTCCCGGCCATCCGATGTCGTGAGGTTCGCGGTCAGATACCACCATTCGATGCGATAGGCGGGGTGGGGGCCGTGATCCTGCGGAAACGAAAGCGGCACGCCCCGCGTCGGAACGGCAAAGCCGTCGGCATCCGTCCCGAGCCCGGCAAATCCCTGCCCCAGGGCCGGGGCCATGCCCGCAGCCGTCGCAAGCGCGCCCAACCCGCTCAGCGCGGCGCGGCGCGACAGCAGCCGCCGCCGGGCGTGTCTTTGCAATGCGGTGGCATGGTCACCTTTCATTGGCAAACACCTTCAGGAACTCCGCAGGAGCGACCCGGGACAGCCGGCGCGCCGGCAAGGCCGCCGCCGCCACCGCGGCCAGGATCGACAACACGAACAGAACGCCCCACCCCGCCGGGAAGATATGCATCGGCAGCCGCCAGCCGAACGCCTCCACGTTGACCACGGCGAGGAGCGCCCAGGCCACAGCCAGCCCGACGGGCAAGGCCACTGCGAAGGTCAGCGCCGCCAGCAGCGCCGACCGGACGAGATCGAGCCGCGCGAGCCGCCGCCGCGTCAGCCCCAGGGCCCAAACCGGGGCGAGCTGGGGCAGCCGCATGGAGGCCAGCGTCGCCAGGGCGGTGAGGATTGCGATACCCGCCACCCCCAGCGTCAGGACGTTGAGCGCGCCTGTGACGGCAAAGGTCCGCTCGAACACAGCAAGCGAGATCGCTTTGACCTCGGCCTGATCGATCACGGCGCCTGGCGGAACGCCTGTTGCGTCCAGCAACCGCTGCCGGAGCGTCCCGTCGTCCGGCCCGCCGACCAGCCCGAAGCTGCGGGGTTCCGCCTCGGGGAAGCGCGCCGTCAGCGCGGAGAGCGCGACGATCACCTGCCCGGCCGGGTTCCCGTAATCCGAATAGATCCCCGCCACCGGCAACGCCCATCCCGGCGCTAGGTCCACCAGGTCGCCGGGGCGCAACCCGCTCCGCAACGCCAATTGCTCGTTCACAAGAACGCCACGGGCGGATGACACGTCGTCCCATGTTGTCTCGGTGCGCGTGAGAAGCGGCCAGTTCTCCCGGTAGACAGGATGATCGACGACGCCCTCCAGGGCACCCGGCGCCCCGCCGAGCGCTGCCTCCACCGAAACCCGCGGGAGCAGCCCGAGGCCTTCGCCCTCGGCAAAGGCCGCGATCGCGCGCGCCTCGCGCGCATCGGCCGCGCTGACGTAAAGATCGGCCGCGAGCCGCTGATCGAGCCATCCCACAAAGGTCAGCCGGAAGGAGCCGACCATCGTCCCCACCCCGATATTGGCAGCCAGGGCGAGGAGCAGCGCCATCAGTGCGAGCGACAGCCCCGGCAGCTGCTGCCGCGTGTCGGACCAGAACCATTGCGTCAGGGCCTCATTCGCGCGCCGGGCGCCGAGCGACAGGAGGGCAGACAGCACGAGCGGCAGCATCAGCGCCGCGCCGAGCAGGATCCCGGCGAGAAGGGCAAAACCGGCAATCAACCCATCCGCCAGCCACGGCGTCGCCGCCCCGATAGCCAGCAGCGCGGTCCCGAACGCAAACTGGCGCCGAAGCGCACCGTCCGACACGATTTGCCACGCCCTCGGCCGGGCGCTGGCGAGCAGCGGCATCCGAAGCATCCGCACCACACCCTGTGCCGCAGCCACCAGCGCACCCGCCAGTGCCATGGCGAGCCCGGCCAGGGCCCATAGCGGATCGAACCCCAAGACGCCCGGCACCGCCGCGCCGTAAAGACCGCGCAGCGTCGCCGCGACATCGGGGAGCAATGCCGCCGCAATCGCATAGCCAAGCCCCACCCCGGCTGCGCCCGCCAAAAGCGCCAGCACCACCACCTCCGACAGCAGCAGCACGGCCAGCCGCCCGGCGGGCAGGCCCAGCGCGCGCAGGGTGCGAATCGTGGCACGGCGCTGCTCGAAGGCCAGGCCGATCGCCCCGTGCACGATGAACAGCCCGACCCCGAAGGACAGCAGCCCAAACGCCGTCAGGTTCAGATGAAACGAGCGCGTGAGGCGCGCGATCTCACCCTCCGGTGTCCCAGCCTCTAGCGCCAGATCCGGCGCGATCTCCGCCAGCGGTGGCCGTCCGAAGGGTTGTTCGGGGAGAACGATAAGCCGGGTCAGCGCGCCTTCGCGGTCCAGCAGCCTCTCCGCCACCCCGATATCGGTCAGGATCTGTCCGGGCGGCACGGCGGCGGACGCGCGCAACGCGGGCAGATCCGGCACGCCCGTGAGGCGCGCGGCGACCTCGGGCGCGGCGAACAAGACACCCGGCGCCATCAGAAGCTCCACCGGCTCCGCGCCCGCCGCGGCCAGACCGGGCGGCAACACCCCCGGCGGCGCCGACAGGACGTCGATGCCGACAAGCGTCAAGGGCGGCCCCGCGCCACCGGGCAGGTAGCGCCCTTCCAGAACAGGCGAGACCCGCCAGCCCGCCCGCCGCAGATCGACGAAGTCCGCCCGGGTGAGCGATCCGTTCGGCCGCACCAGCGCGTCGTGGCGCTGGAGGCCGAGCGTCCCGGCCGCGGCATCGTAGCTCGCCCGGGCCTCGGCATTGATCGCCTGCACGGCCGACCACAGCGCGGTGGCGAGCGCGAGCCCGAGGATCAGCGTCAGGAACTGTCCCGGATGGCGCCACCAGTGGCTCGCAAGCCCTCGCATCGCTGTGCGCATCATCGCACCGGCCCTACTCCGCTGCCCGCGCCGGACGGGATGCCAGCCTGCCGCCGCTCAGATGCACCCGGCGGGACAGGCGCGCGGCCAGCCGCTCCGAATGGGTGACCATGAGGAGCCCCGCCCCGGTCTCGGCCACAAGTTCCAGCATGAGCGCCAGCACCCGATCGGACGTGGCTTCGTCCAGGTTCCCGGTCGGCTCATCGGCCATCAGCACCGCTGGCCGGGCCGCCAGCGCGCGGCCGATGGCAACCCGCTGCTGCTGCCCGCCGGAGAGCTGTTCGGGGAAGCGCGGGAGCACGTCCGTCAGCCCCAATCGCTCCGCAAGATCGGCGCACCAAGTGGGGTCGTGCCGGCCCGCCAGACGCGCCTGGAACGCCAGGTTGGCCGCCACGTCGAGCGACGGGATCAGGTTGAACTGCTGAAACACAAGGCCGACCGTTTCGCGCCGGATCGCCGCGCGCGCGCCATCGTTCAACCCCGTCAGGGACGTGCCCGCCAATACAATCTCTCCGGCGTCGGGCACATCGAGCGCGGCCAGAAGATGAAGAAGCGTCGATTTACCGGAGCCCGATTCACCGGTCAGGGCAAGGCTCTCCCGGCGCTCGAGGCGCAGATCGACCCCGTCCAGAACCTGCTGGCGTCCATCGGTGGCCGCATAGGCTTTGGATACGCCGCGCGCGTCGATCAGCATGGCTCACTTTCGCTCCGCATGGCGCCTCCTATACGCGGCGCCACCTAGCGCGCCCGCGCCCGCTCGCACCGCGAAGCGCACCCCGGCGCGGCGGCCATTCGGGCTTGGGCCTCGCCACGAGGGCGGCCCTGGCCCGTTCTCCGGTTCGATAGGGGCCCGTCCGTCCACGCCCGGCCGCGAGGCGCGACGATCCCGTCCCCTTTTCCGAGCACGGGTTGGCGCGTTCCAGGCCCGGCGTGCGAACTCAGGAGGCCAGTTGCTCCAGCACCTCGTCCGACACTTCGAAGTTCGCCGTCACGCGCTGAACGTCGTCGTCGTCTTCCAGAACCTCGATCAGGCGCATGAGCTTCTGCGCGCCTTCCAGGTCGAGCTCCGTCGTCGTCGTCGGTTTCCAGATCAGCTTCGTCGATGTCGACTCGCCCAGCGACGCTTCCAGCGCTGTCGACACGTCATTGAGATCGGTATCGGCGCAGTAGATCGTGTGACCGTCCTCGGAGCTTTCGACATCCTCGGCGCCCGCCTCCATCGCAGCCTCAAGGAGCGCGTCTTCGTCGCCTGTCTCAACCGGATAGACGATCTCGCCCTTGCGCTCGAACATGAAGCCGACGGAGCCCGTCTCGCCCAGGTTGCCGCCATGCTTTCCGAAGGTCGATCGCACGGTCGACGCCGTGCGGTTGCGATTGTCCGTCATCGCCTCGACGATCACGGCGACCCCGCCGGGGCCGTAACCCTCGTAGCGGATCTCCTCGTAGTCGTCGCCCTCGCCACCCTGGCTTTTCTTGATCGCGCGCTCGATCACGTCCTTCGGAACGGATTGGGCCTTGGCCTCCTTCACGGCCA
Organism: Pseudomonadota bacterium; assembly: GCA_038757905.1. GTDB lineage: Bacteria > Pseudomonadota > Alphaproteobacteria > Rhodobacterales > Rhodobacteraceae > HLUCCA09. Next base: position 25,833 of record JBCDGG010000030.1, read on the forward strand.
GGCGCAGGCGCGGGTTCTTGTCGGGATCGGGGTCACCCATTTTGGCGGCGACGGTGATCTCCTTCGAAAGCTTGGAAAAGAGCTTGGACCGCGCGGCGTCCTGACGCCCCTTGCGATGCTGGATGTTCGCCCATTTGGAATGGCCTGCCATGGGTCTCTCCACGATGTCTCGGGTCTGGCGCTCCCAATAGCGCAAGCGCCCGGGCAAGGGCAATCCCGCCGCGCCCGGGCCCCGCAGGTCACAGCGGGCGAGTCAATGCGGGCAGGTCACACGGGGTAGGTCACACGGGGTAGGTCACACGGGGTAGGTCACACGGGGTAGGTCACAGGGGGCAGGTCACAGGGGGCAGGTCACAGGGGGCAGGTCACAGGGGGCAGGTCACAGCGGCCAGATCACCGGGATCAGAAGCGCGGCCAGAATGCCGATCGATAGGTTGAGCGGGATGCCCACACGCAGAAAGTCGGTGAAGCGATACCCGCCCGGGCCGTAGACGAGCATGTTCGTCTGGTAGCCGATGGGCGTCGCGAAGGACGCCGACGCCGCCACCATCACCGCAATGACGAAGGGCCGGGGATCGAGCCCCAGCGCCTGCGCCAGACCGATGGCAATCGGCGTCACCACAACGGCGACCGCGTTGTTCGACACAAGCTCCGTCAGAACGGAGGTCAGCAGGTAGACCGCCCAGATCATCAGCACCGGCGGCAGGCCCGAGATGAGCGGCGCCATCGCTTCGACGATCAGCGACACCGCCCCGGACGCTTGCAGCGCCGCCCCGACCCCGAGCATGGCGAAGATCAGGGCAAGCAGGCGCCCGTCGACGAACGAAAACGCCTCGTCCGCGTCCACGCAGCGCGTCAACAAGACGGCGGCCACGGCAAGCACCGCCAGCAACAGGATCGGCGCGACGCCGAGGGCCGCCAGCACCACAAGGCCGCTGAGCGCTGCAATGGCGACCCAGGCCCGGTTGCGGCGGTAGGCCCGCTGTGTGGGCTGGGTGACGTCGACCAGATCCATATCGGTCGCGAGGCGCTGGATATCCTCGGGCGCCCCTTCCAGCAGCAGCGTATCGCCGACACGCACCACCAGATCATCGAGTTGCCGGCCGATGTTCTGGTTCCGGCGGTGCACCGCCAGCGGGTAGACGCCATAGCGCCGCCGGAGCCGCAACGCCCCGAGCGACCGGCCCACCATCCGCGCGCCGGGGGTGATGAGCACCTCGACCGTCTCCGTCCGGACGGAGGACAGCTTATCGATGGCGCGCAGGTCCTTGTTGCCCTGCAGGCTGAGAAGCTCGGCCATTTCCGTCCGCAGGACGACCCTGTCCCCAGCTGCCAGCGTCACCCCCTTCATATTGCGGCGCAGCGATGCATCGCCGCGCAGCACGTCGACGACGCGCACCCCGTCACGGCGGAAGATATCTACCTCCATCACCGCCTGATCGATCAGCGCCGAGCCTTCCGGAATCGCGACCTCTGTGAAGAACTTCATCCGGGACTTGTCCGACAGGATCGTCGCCATGCTGTCGCGCGCCGGGAGCAGCCTCGGCGCGACGAACCGCAGATAGAGCGCACCCCACGCCACCAGGACGACGGCAAGCGGTGTGACCTCGAAGATCGTGAACGCCTCTAGGCCTTCGGCCCGGGCGACACCGTCGACGAGCAGGTTCGTCGACGTCCCAATGAGGGTCAGCGTGCCGCCGAGGATCGCCGCGTAGGACAGCGGAATGAGCATCTTCGAGGCCGCCTGGCCCAGCGTGCGCGACAATTGCACCACGACCGGGATCATCACCACGACGACGGGGGTGTTCGACACGACCGCCGAGGCAAGCATGACAAAGGCCAGAAGCGCGGCGACCGCGCGGCGGGGGCTCGCCTCGGCCTGCGACTGGGCGAGTTGCGTGAACCAGTCGAGCGCGCCCGTCCGCACGAGCGCCCCCATGACCAGAAACATCGCGGCAATCGTCCACGGCGCGGGGTTGGACAGCACGCCCAGCGCGATCTCGTAAGGCAGAACCCCGGTGGCCAGAAGCACCGAGACCCCGCCGATGGCGGTTACCTCGGCCGGGAAGACCTCGCGCAGAAACAACACGAACATCGCCACGACGACGCCCAGTGCGATGATCGCATCTGCATGTCCTCCAAGGCTCGAAAGATCCATGGCCCTACGTCGCTGATCCGGCCGCCATGGTTATCACCCGCAGGCCTTGGCGCAAGCACTCCGTCAACGGCGCCGGGCGTTCATACCCGGGTCGGGCGGGGCGGCTCGGCCTGCCGGGGCTGCACCAGGAAGAGGCCGAGAAACATGCAGCCCATGGCGAACCAGAACCCCGTTCCATAGCTCTCGCCAAGGATCAGCATGGCCCACATCACGCCGAACGCCGTCACAAGATAGCTGACCTGTGCGGCAAACACCGCCCCGGCCCGCCCGACAAGCCAGACATACCCGGCATAGACCAGCGCGTGGACGACCGCCGACACGGCGATGGCCGCATCCGGTGCGCCCCAGGGGGGACGGGGGTCGATGAAGGTGCCGGTCGCCACGGCGATGGGCAGGCAGATCAGCGCCCCCACCAGGGACGCGCCGAGAAGAAGCTCCACCGGATCCATCCCGTCGATTCCGAAGCGCGCCACATAGTTGCCCTCTACGGCGTAAAACGCCGGGGCGGTCAGCGCCACCGGCAACCACAGCACGAACGCGGCGCTGGCCGCGCCGCTGCCGAGGATCAGGCCCGGGAAGGCGAGGATCACGACACCGGCCAGCCCCATCAGCAAGCCGATCAGGCGCGGCCAGCGGAATCGGTCGATGCCCCAGGCCAGCGCGATCGGAAAGGCAATGAGGGGCACCGTCGACAGCACGATCGACAGCCAGCCGGAGGGCAGATGGCGCGCGGCCTCGTAGGAGGCGCTGTTCGGCACCAGCGTCCCGATCAGGGCGATCAGCGCGTAGAGCCGCAGGGCCCGGCGGTCCGTCCGCAGCCGCCGCCCACGCGCCAGCACGATCGCCGCCAGCAACAGGGCCCCGAGCACCAGATGCCAGAACACGATCCCCGCATGGCGGTACCCGTCTGAGACGGCGATCTTCGCCATAGGCTGGGTCAGCCCCCAACCGGCGCCCAGGATCACGAGCAGCCCCAGAAGCCAGGCCCGGGACCGGCGGCGCGATGGGGCGGCGTCAACACTCATGGGTGAGGTGCCTGCCCCGCGCGAGGCCGGAGGGCAACCGCCGCCTGAACCGCCTGCCCGCGGGATCGACAGGCTCCCGCGTCCGTCCGCCCCGATGCGTCACGGCACGTCCGCATTCACGGGCCCGCGCTTGAAACCGGCTCCGGCCCCGCGGGGGACAGGCGCCCCCCCTGCCGCACCATGTCGACCCGAATGGCGCGGCCCGTCTTGTCGTCGGTCTCGACGAACAGGCCGCACAGCGTGGCGTCCCCCGCCGCAGGCTCGAACCGTCCCTTCTGCATCCCCGTCACGAAGCGGCGCATCGGCTCGGCCTTGTCCATCCCGATCACACTGTCATAGGGCCCGCACATGCCTGCGTCGCTCAAGTATGCGGTTCCGCCCGTCAGGATCTGGGCATCCGCCGTCGGCACATGTGTATGGGTCCCCACGACGACGCTCGCGCGCCCGTCGCAGAAGTGACCCAGCGCCATCTTCTCCGACGTCGCCTCGCAATGCACGTCGATCAGGGCGGCCTGCACCTGCCCGCCTCGCGGATGTGCCCGCAACACCTGATCGAGCGCCGAAAACGGATCGTCGAACGGGCGCTTCATGAACACCTGGCCAAGAACCTGCGCTACCAGAATCCTGCGCCCCCCCGCCACCTCGAACACGCGCGCGCCGCGTCCGGGAGCGGCCTTGGCGTAGTTCAACGGGCGCAGGATGCGGGTCTCCGTTTCGATGACATGCAGCATCTCTGCCCGGTCAAAGGCATGGTCGCCAAGCGTGATGCAATCCACCCCGGCGTCCAGCAATGCTCTGGCGTGGCCCTCGGACAAGCCGTTGCCCGACGTGGTGTTCTCGGCGTTCACGACCACGAAATCGAGCGCCCAGGCCGACCGCAAGCCGGGCAGGCGCTCCTCCAGGGCCGACCGTCCAGACCGGCCCACGACATCTCCAAGAAACAAAATACGCATGGTGTTGGCGTAGGGCCGTGATCCCGCCCCGACAAGACACCATGACGGAAAAACCCACGCTTTGGGCGCGCAATGGACCGGCGCCGCGGAGGGCAGGACCTACATGGACAAGGGATCGTCGCCGAAGGACCCCATCCGCAGGACCAATTCTTCGCTGTCCGCCAGAAGGGCGGCGTCGCGAAACGCGGCCATGACCCCTTCCGCGGCATCGAGACTGAGCGCGGGCGCCCCGGGATCGTAGACCGCCATCGCCTCGGCCGCGCGGCCCGGGTCGGTCAGCCCGTATTCCACACCGTAACGCCAGCCGATCTGCGCCTTCGCCTCGATCACGGCCACGTCCTCGGCCGCCCCGTCCGCGCCGCGCGCGCCGTCAACGAGCGAGAGCATGAACGCGCCGCGGCTGACCGCCCCGCTCTCGATCTGCGAGATCCAGTAGGCGCGGCCATCGGGATCCGCCGCGCGTTCCAGCAGATTGGCGTAAGCGGCGTCCACCAGATCCGCGACTGCGCCCTCCGCGGGGTAGAGGGCCAGGGTCTCCTCCTGGGTGAAGAAGGACGCCGCGATTTCCTGCATGCCCATGCCATCGGCCAGACGCGTACCCCAGTAGAGAAGCCCCACCGCATCCGGCGCCCGGTCGAAATAGGCGATGTACATTTCGATGAGGCGTGTCATCGCATCGGCCTCCAGGCTCACGGCCCCGGTGAGCGCAGCCAGGTCGAGGGTGCCGGATGTGCCTGGGTCAGCAAACTCAATCCTCTCGATCCCCTCCAGACTGTCGAATCCGGTGCCGCTATCGCGCTTGTCGGCCAGATCCACGGTGGCCCGGTCCCCCCAAAGCGACACCACGTAATTGCTGGCCAGCCCGTCGACGCGCACGAGGTCGTGCCCCGTTCCGCCGCGCAGGAAGTCGTCTCCACCGCCGCCCGACAGCGTATCGTCGCCCCCCGCGCCATCGAGCGTCTCCGCCACGGCCCCGCCCGCCAGGCTGTCGGCGAAGCCGGTGCCGAGCACGCTCTCGATGTCGATCAGGCGGTCCGTTGCACCGAAGCCATCGGTTGCAACGCCGCGGGCGAGGTCCACGGCGACCCCGCCGGTGGCGCCTGCCTCTGCGGTTTCCAGGCTGTAATCGGCGCGGTCGGTGCCCCCGCCACCGGCGAGCGTGTCCGCCCCCGCCAGCCCACGAAACGTCTGATCGCCCGCCCCGCCGAGGAACGCATCGTCCATCCCCGTGCCGCGAAAGACGTCTATGTCGGAGAAGAGATCCGTGCGGCCGCCGGGATCGTCGATCCGGCCCTCCGCCGCGTCCGTGAACACGACGCGTATGCCCTGTACCGCGCCCTCCAGCCCCTCGGTTCCCGCGTAGGAGACTTCGTTGAAGGCGCCGCCTGCGCCGTCGATCAGATCATTATCCAGCCCCGGCTCGAAGTAGTTGAAGCCCGCCGCCCCGCCGATCAACGTGTCGTTGCCCGCACCGCCCAGGAGCACGTGGTTCAGCCCGGCGCCCTGCCCGGCGACGAGGCGGTCCGCCCCGCCGGCGCCTTCCAGCGTGGCGTCCATGCCCGACGCCCCGACCAGCACATCGTCATAGTGGCTGCCCACGACCTGTTCGATTCCGATCAGCGTGTCGACACCGCCCAGGCCGTCATAGGCACGGCCGGCCTCCAGATCGACATCGACCGCCCATCGGGCCGACTGAAATTGCACGCGATCTCCGTTGCCTGCGCCACCATCCAGCGTGTCGTTGCCCTGCCCGCCATCGAGCGTGTCGTCTCCGGCGCCGCCGCGCAACACGTCGTCGCCGCCGTCGCCGCGCAGCCAGTCGCCCGCCTCTCCGCCGAGGATCGTATCGTCGAATGCGGATCCGCGGATGCTCTCGATCCGGATCAGCGTGTCGACGTCGCCGTGACCGTCCTGAACCACACCGTCCGCGAGGCTGGCCCAGATCGCCTCTGGATCGCGGCTGTAATCGGCCTCGTCCTGGGTGCCCGCGCCGCCATCGAGCGTATCGTTGCCGGACCCGCCGGCGAGATCGTCGTCCCCCCCGCCGCCGCGCAGGAGGTCCGCGCCCTGCTGGCCGCGGAGCAGATTGTAGCCGTCCGTCCCTGTGATCTGGTCGCCCTGCCGCGAGCCCCAGGCGTTCTCGATCCCGATTAGCACGTCCAGATCGCCCCAGGGATCGCGCGCCATCCCTGCCGCGAGATCGATCACCGCACCGTGCATTCCAATACCGGCGATGTCGTTTCCGAACGTGGCGTAGTAATCCACGGTATCACCGCCGCCCACGCTGCCCACCAGATGGTCGTTCCCGGATCCCGCCCCGAAGAAGACAGGCCCCGCCCCCACGGCCTGCGACGCGATCACGATATCCCGCCCGCCGCGGTCGAGCACGTAGTCTGCGCCTTCGCCCGGGTAGATCAGATCGTCGAAGTTGCTGCCGTGAAACGCCTCGATGGAGATGAGCGTGTCCACCCCGAAGCCTCGCTTGCGCACCGTGAACGGGGCCAGCTCATCAATCCACTCCGCGGTGTTGTTGATGGCCACACCGTCCAGAAAGGGGGCGGAATCAAAGATCGCGGTATCGATGTCCGCCCCGCCGTCGAACCGGTCGTTTCCGGACGACGCGAAGAACAGATCCTCGTCATTCGTTCCGACAAACCTCTCGCTCCGGCTCGACCCGAAGAACTCGGCCATAGTCACATCCCCGGTTCGCCCCCGCCGCGTACTGCGCCGGGCTGCCACAAACAAAACGGAAGGTGGCCGCAGAGGGCGGCCACCCGCCCACACGCCGTAGAGCCGCGCTCCTTAATTTCCGGTTAACGTTAACCTTGGGTTACGAGAGGGGGTGAACCGCTCTCGCAGGGGCAGGCCGGCCCTTTGGGCGCGCCTCACGCGGCTCGGAAAAGGTGCCTGATCGGGCCGGCGGGAAAGGGCGCGCCGCCTCGGAGACGCTACACGCGGAGCAGGGCATCTCAGCCCGGCGAGGGCCCCGCCCTGCGGGCGCCGAAGCGCAAGACGCCCGCTTCGGTCACGACCTCGTCGAGCGGCTGGTCGGTCGCCTCCAACGGCAGTTCGCCCGCATGCTGCGCCGCATAGGCAAACCCCACAGCGCGCACGGAGCCAACCTGGCGCAGACGTTCGAGCGTCCGGTCGTAGAACCCGCCGCCATAGCCAAGGCGATAACCATCTGCATTGAAAGCCGCCAGGGGAACGATCACGAGATCCGGCACCAGAACCGCACCGTCCACCGGTATCATGACGCGAAACGGCCCTTCCTCCAGCGCGCATCCCGGACGCCATTCGCGGAAGGACAAAGGGGCCCCTTTTCCTTCGACCACGGGCACGCAGATCCGGTTGCTTGCCGCGCTGGCCGTCATGGCTGGCACCGGGTCGGCTTCCGTCCGGATCGGCAGATAGCCCGCAATGATCCGCGAGGAGAGCCCGCCGAGATAGCTAGTCAGCGCTGCGGAGGCCGCCGCCCGATGCGCGGCATGCGCCGCCTTGCGGCGCTCGAACGCCGCCTTGCGGGCCTGCGCCTTCTGATCCGCGATGTACGTCATGGCCTCGCCCTCATCCGCCGACCGGCAGAAGATCGCCGCGCCCCACTCACAGCAGCACCAGAACGCCGAGCCCGAGGAAGGCGAAGAACCCGACCACATCGGTTACGGTGGTCACGAAGGTGCCGGACGCCAGGGCCGGATCCACGCCCGCCTTCTCCATCGCGACGGGGATCAGAATGCCGGAAAGCGCCGCGGCGGCGAGGTTCACGATCATGGCCGCCGCGATCACGAAGCCGAGCCTCGGGTCGGAGAACCACAGAACAGCGATCACGCCCATCACCACGGCGAAAACGACGCCGTTCACCAGGCCGACGATGATTTCGCGCGCCACCACGCGCCCCAAGTTGGCGCCGGTCAGATCCTTCGTGGCCAAGGCCCGAACGGCCACGGTCAGCGATTGCGTGCCCGCATTGCCTCCCATAGAGGCAACGATCGGCATCAGGATCGCCAGGGCGACGATCTGCGCGAGTGCCTCGTCGAAGAGCCCGATCACGATCGAGGCCAGGATCGCCGTACCCAGGTTCACGGCAAGCCACGGCAGGCGCCGCTTGACGGTGTCGACCGCCCGGTCGGACAGCGAGCTTTCGTCGCCGACGCCGGCGAGGCGCAGAATGTCCTCCTCGTGCTCGTCGTCGAGCACGGCCATCGCATCGTCAATGGTAATGGCGCCGACCAGACGATCATCGGCATCGACGACCGGCAACGTGATTAGATGATACTGGTTGAACGCGTAGGCGACCTCCCCTTCGGCCTGGTCCACCGGGACCGTGCGAAATGACGGCTCGGTGATGTCTTTCAGCGGCACCTCGCGCTTGGAGGTGAGGATGCGCGACAGCATCACATACCCGACCGGCCGCATCCGTGGGTCGACGAGAACGACGTGGTAGAACTGCTCCGGCAGGTGCAGATCGTCGCCGTGGCGCAGGGCGTCGATTGCGTTGCCCACCGTCCAATGCTCGGGCGCGCGGACGACCTCGCGCTGCATCAGACGGCCCGCGGAGTATTCCGGATAGGTCAGCGCCTCGCGAATGGCCATCTGACGGGCGGGCGTGAGCGCGCCCAGCAGTCGCGATTGCTCGTCGGGGTCGAGATCCTCGATCAGATCGACCACATCGTCGCTGTCGAGATCGCGCATGGCCTCGCCGAGCACGTCCCGCGGCAGGGCGTCGATCACATCCGGGCGCACCGCCTCATCGAGTTCGGACAGGATCTCGCCGTCGATCTCGCGGCCCCACAGCCCGATCAGGCGGGCGCGCATACCCGCGCCGAGCTGTTCCAGAACGTCGGCCACATCGGCCGGGTGCAGAACGTCGAGCAGCTCCGACAGCCGGCTGCGGTCCCTGTCTTCGACCGCGCGCAGGATCTGCTCCACCATGTCTTTCGGCAGGGCGTAGGCGTCGGCGTCCTTCGGATCGGGATCCGTTGCGTCGGAGGCGGCGCCCTCTCGCGCCAGCAGATCGTCCTGGTCGCCGGACATCGTCGCCTCCCGTGATTACACTTCGATCCCGCCGCGGCGAAGATAGGGGGGGCCGACGCGGGCGCAACCGCGAAGGCGCCGTGCCGCCATGGATTTACGCCGCTGCGGTCGCGCTCTACGATCTGCTCCATGTCGACCACGCATCTCGTGCTTGGCCAAGTGCTGCACTTCACCTCCAGCCCCTTTGACGTGCCGCCGACGGAGGCGGCCCGGCACGAGCGCCACGGCGCCGTCGCCGTGCGGGACGGCGTCCTCCTCGCGACGGGAACGGCTGAGGCCCTGCGCGCGGCGCATCCGGACGCGTCGGTGACCGACCATGGCAACGCGTTGATCCTGCCGGGTTTCGTCGACGCCCATGCGCATTACCCGCAGACCGCGATCATCGCGAGTTGGGGCAAGCGCCTGATCGACTGGCTGAATACGTACACGTTCCCCGAAGAGATGCGGTTTGCCGATCCGATCTACGCCAAGGAACAGGCGGAGCGGTATCTCGATCTGCTTCTGGCCCATGGCACCACATCCGTTTCAAGCTTCTGCACGGTTCATGCGGGCTCCGTAGACGCGCTGTTTGAGGCCGCTGAGGCCCGCGGCATGGCCGTGACGGCCGGACGCACATGTATGGACAGAAACGCCCCCGACGGCCTGCGCGACGACGCGCGCTCCGCCCATGACGAGAGCGCCGCTTTGATCGCGCGGTGGCACGGCAAGGGGCGCGCCCGCTACGCGATCACGCCGCGCTTCACCCCTACATCGTCGCCGGAGCAGCTCGAAGCGCTCGGCGCGCTCTGGGCCGCCCATCCCTCCTGTGCGATGCAGACGCATCTCTCCGAACAGACCGACGAGGTCGGCTGGGTCGCCAGCCTCCATCCGGAGGCGCGCGACTACCTGGATACCTACGAGGCCCACGGCCTGCTCGGCCCCGGCGCCCTCTTCGGCCATGCCATCTGGCTGACAGACCGGGAGCGCTCCCGCCTCGCCGAAGCCGGGGCGGCGGTGGTCCATTGCCCGACATCGAACACTTTCATCGGCTCCGGCCTGTTCGACACGGCGCGCGCCATAGCGGACGGGATCGGCGTCGGGCTGGCCACGGATACGGGCGGCGGCTCGTCCTTTTCCATGCTGCGGACGATGGCCGCCGCCTATGAGATCGGACAGCTCTCGGGCACGGCCCTGCACCCGGCACATCTGCTCTGGCTGGCGACGGAGGGCTCGGCCCGCGCGCTCCGGCGCGAGGACGAGATCGGGACGCTGTCCCCCGGCACCGCGGCGGATCTCGTCGTACTCGACCTCGCATCGACCCCCGCGATTGCGCAAAGAGCCGCCCATGCGGACGACATTTGGGAACAGATCTTCCCAACGATCATGATGGGAGACGACCGCGCCATCTCTGCGACTTGGATCCACGGGGTGTTGTTCGAAAAGTGACAGTTCCGGCGGTCAGAACGCCGGAAGGCCCCCTTTATTGTTGAATATGTGCAGGCGCCAGAAGGGCCGGACCGCGCTAGCCTCGGTTCAACTCCGCCAGGGCCGCGGCATGAATCGCCGGATTCGCCGCCGCCAGCACGCGCCCGCCGCCATGGGCGGGCCCGCCTTGCCAGTCTGTCACCAGACCACCGGCCGCCTCGATCACACCGATCGGTCCGCAAACGTCGTAAGGTTCGAGACCGGCCTCGATCACGAGATCCACGCTGCCTGCCGCGACGAGGCCGTAGGCATAGCAGTCGAGCCCGTATCGCACCAACCGCACTTGCTCGGCCACCTTGGAGAACGCCGCACGGTCCTGCGGAGTGCCAATCTCGGGAAACGTCGTGCACAGGGTCGCCGCGGCGAGCGTGTCCGTGCCGCTCGTTTGAAGCTTCGTATGGTCCCGACCGCGCGCAAGGTCGGCGCGCCCGAGGCCCCCGGCCCAGCGTTCCCCGGTATGGGGCTGATCGATCAGGCCAAGGCGCGGGCCCGTCGCGTCGACGACGGAGATCAGGGTGCCCCAGGTCGGCGCCCCGATCATGTAGGCCCGCGTGCCGTCGATCGGGTCGAGGACCCAGGTCAGCCCGGACGTACCGTCCAGTGTCCCGAACTCCTCGCCATAGATCCCGTCGCGGGGCCGCAATTCGGCAAGCACTGCCCGCATCGCCTCCTCCGCCGACCGATCCGCGACGGTGACCGGATCGAACCCGTCCTGGCCGGCATCCGCGCGCTTGTTGTCAATCGTCAGCGACGCGGTACGAAAATGCGCGATGGTGTGCGCGGCGGCGGCATCCGCCATCGTCTCGGCACAGGCCCAAAGGGCAGCACTTTCCTGTGCATCGATCTCTGCAGATTGGCGCATTCCGGCCATGCCGCGCTTCCCCGAGTGGCAATTCTCCACCCGGGCGAAACACCAAGCCATGCCCGGCGTCAAGCGGCCATG
>JBCDGG010000031.1:0-37103 GCA_038757905.1 Pseudomonadota bacterium
GTTCGACGCCAGCCTGTCCTGCGGCGGCCAGTGCGTAGAGGTAGAGCCGCCCCCCGGACACCGCCTTGGCGCCGACGGACAGCGCCTTGAGGACGTGCGTACCGCGCTGGACGCCGCCTTCGCACACCACGTCCAGACGGTCGCCGACCGCATCCACGATCTCGGCAAGCTGGTCGAACGGGCTGCGGGACCCGTCCAGTTGCCGCCCGCCATGGTTGGAGACCATGATGCCCGTGCATCCGATATCGACGGCGCGCTTGGCGTCTTCGACGCTCATGATGCCCTTCAGCGCGAACTGGCCGTTCCACTGGGCGCAGAGCTTCTCTGCGTCTTTCCAGTTCATCGACTGATCGAGCATCGTCGAGAAGTAATTGCCGACCGACGTGGCGAGGTTCGTGCCCTCCGACACGTGGCCCGAAAGATGCGGCATGTCGAACTTCTCCTTCGTCAGGAAGTTCCACGCCCACATCGGGTGCGTTGCGAAGCTGATGAGAGAGGACGGCGTCAGCTTCGGCGGCGACGTGAAGCCAGTCCGAAGGTCGCGTTCGCGGTTCCCGCCCGTGATCGTGTCGACGGTCAGGGCCATGACGTTGAAGTTCGCCGCGCGTGCCCGTTCCAGCAAGGCGTCGTTCAGCCCCCGGTCCTTGTGGAAGTAGAACTGGAACATCTTCGGCCCCGGCGCGAGCTTCGCGATCTCCTCCACCGTGACCGTCGCCAGGGAGGAGACGCCGAACATCGTGCCGTACTTCGTGGCGGCCTTCGCGACGGCGCGCTCGCCCTCGTGGTGAAACAGCCGCTGCAGGGCGGTGGGGGCGCAGTAGACGGGCATGTCGAGCTTCTGGCCCATCACCTCCACGCTCATGTCGACCTCTTCCACACCTGCCAGCACATTGGGGACAAGGTCGCAATCGCCGTAGGCCTCGGTGTTGCGCCGGTAGGTTTGCTCGTCGTCCGCCGCACCGTCGATGTAGTGGAAGATGGGGCCAGGAAGGCGTCGCTTCGCAAGGCGGCGAAAGTCTTGGAAGTTGTGGCAGGCGCTCAGTCCCATGATGTGCTCCGGAGGCTGTGACGGTTCGAATGGGCGAAATTGGTAATATCATATTACCAATTTGAGCGCTTCTTGCATTTGCTCTGCCGCCTGTCAAGCGCGCCGGCCAACGTGCGCTGGTTTTTCTTGGTCGGACCCGCTCTGATCCGGCCGTGCTCTCACAGGTAGCGAGGCCTGCGCACACAGGCCCGGCGTCTCCGATGTGCCGCCGTGCCACAGGAATCAGTAGAACAGCCGACGGTCGCGCCATACGGCCCGGCAGGATGCGCGCCCCGCGTTCCAGGGCATGCGGGTGCCGACCTTTCCCCGCGGACAGAGCGGTGGTGTCCGGACACCAAGCGTTGCGCTCCACGGGTAGGAAGATCTTCGGCGCGCTTACCGAGGAGGAATACGCCGAGACCGGCTCAACCAGGACCGGCCGGACGGACGTGCCCGGCGAGGTCAAGGCGCAGGTCCTTGTGCCGCTTGAGATCAAGAGCCGGCGCGGTGACGAACTGTCCGACGGTCAGCAGCAGCTTGCTAGGACGGTGTGCGCCCCTCTCGGTGAATGCCGGCATTCACCTGTCGGGCGGGGGGATCGGAGCGCTCCCATGCCGAACTTGCCCCAGGGTGCTTCCTTCCATCCCATCCAATGGATCGCACCATCAATCCGTCGGATCAAACATCTAACGAACGCAGCGCCAAGAGCCTGAAGATCGTCGCATGACCGGGGCGCTGCGGTGGCAGGTCACAGGAGTGAGTGGGGTCCAAGACGATGGTGCGCTCGGGAAGGCCTACGAGCCTCCAGGTTAAGTGGCCATGGATGATCCCGTGTTGCACAAGGTCAGGTGGGTGCGGTGAGCGGTCGAGGGAGCGCGCCTTAGCGGCCCCGGACCAAGTGCCGTCCGGCTTGGAGTGTAGCGTCTCGCCGGGGCCTCCGTCGCGCGTGCAGCGCCGCCGGGCCGGTGTTCAGCCGTCGGAGCTGACCACCGGACCTGGAGCCGCATGCGTGGCTACGGGGCGCCGAGGTGGTGCAGGACGAACTCGCAGCGCTCGCGCACCGAGATCTTGGGCAGCTCAAGGGCCTCATGCCCGAGTGTTCGGAGGGCTTGAAGAAGGCGCCGGTGCTCGTCCACGGCGGCGCTGAACCCGTGCCGGCGTTCGGTGTCCTGGGCAAAGATCTTGGGCCAGGGCGGTGCTACGAACACACGCCGCGCGTAGGGGCGCCGCGGTCCCAGCATGTCCTCCAATGCGCGCCCGCCGGCGAACTGGACCGCGACCGCAGCGTCGATCAGGCCGCGATCGAAGAACACCGGGCCCTCGGTGCGCTCCGCCTCGGCAAGATCCGCCGTCGCCAATGCAAACGCCCGCTCCGCGAAGGCGCGCAGGTCGACCCACGGCAGAGCGGTCCCGCCGGAGCCCAACTCCTCGGACACGATACGGCGGCCGGGCTCTGGGACAGTGGCGAAGCCGCGCGCCGCCAGCTCCGCGAGGAGAGAGGATTTTCCACCGCCGGAACACCCCGTCAGAAGGATGAACCTGCTGTGGAAGCCGCGGCTCTCCGTCGGATCGGCGCGCATTGGATTTGGTCCGCTGGGGTCGGTCATGGGTCACAAGTGGCGCAGGAGCCTCCGGGAGCTTTGCTGGCGGATCGGCGCGCCCATGGCAACGCGCTCGCCTCTTGCCGGAGAGAGCTTAGTAGGGCCGGGGTCGATGAGGTGGCAAGCCGCACGCGTGCGCCGGCCTTGGCGCAAGACCGTCAGAACCCGCCGCGCATGCTTGCCGACACCGGGCGTTGGCACGACGCGAGAAGGGCTCGAACGCGGATGGCCCGGCCTCTCTGCCGGACTTCAACGGCCGCGCCTGTCGCAAGACCCGCGTCGGCCGGTCGGAGCACGAACGTTCGGGGCTCAGCGGGAGCACCGATGGCTCGCAGGAGACAAGAAGCCCGCACCTCAGGCTGCCGCGTCCGGAGGGCCGGGCCGAATGCCGGAGATGGCCTGGATGAGGTTGTCTTCGGTGACCTCTGCGGCCGTGAACTCCCGGATCAGTTCGCCGTGGTACATGGCGATGATCCGATCCGAGACATGCAGGACCTCCGGCATCTCGGACGAGATCACCATCACGGCATAGCCCTGATCGGCAAGCGCGCGGATCAGTTTGTGGATCTCGGATTTGGAGCCGACGTCGATGCCGCGGGTCGGCTCGTCGACGATGAGCACATCGGGATGCATCGACAGCCATTTGCCGATCACGATCTTCTGCTGGTTGCCGCCCGAGAGGTTGCCGACCAGTTGCCGCCAACCCGGCGTGCGGATGTCCAGCCTGTCGCGATACTGGTCGAAGATCGCGATCTCCGCCCCATCGGACACGAAGGGACCGGCGGTGAGATCGTCCACCTGTGGCAGGGTCATGTTGTCCCGGCAGTTCATGCCGAGGACAAGGCCCTGCCCCTTGCGGTCCTCCGGCACGAGGCTGATGCCGTGGGCGATGGCGTCCGCCGGGGAGTGGATGCGCACCGGTTGCCCTGCCAGCAGGATCTGGCCGCCGGACGGTTCTCGCAGGCCAAAGAGCGCCTCGGCAATCTCGGTCCGGCCCGCGCCCACGAGACCGTAGAAGCCCACAACTTCGCCGCGCCGGATCTGGAAGGACACATCGCGAAACAACGCGCCGCAGCACAGCTGCCGCGTTTCAAGCGCCACCTCCCCCGGTGCGGAGCGCGCCTCATTGCGGCTGAGGTCGAGCTTGCGCCCGATCATCGCCTGCGTGACCGCGTCCTCATCCGTCTCGGCCGTGACCAGCGTGCCGCGATACTGGCCGTCGCGCAGCACGGTGATCCGGTCGGTGATGCGAAAGATCTCCTCCATCCGGTGCGAAATGTAGATGATGCCAACCCCGTGCGCCTTCAGATCCGCGATCACCTCGAACAGCACGGTCTTTTCGGCGTCGGTGAGCGATGCCGTCGGTTCGTCGAAGATGACCGCTTTGGCCTCGTGCGTCAGCGCGCGGGCGATTTCCACCATCTGCTGGTTGGCAATCGACAACGTCCCGACCCTGGTCCGCGCATTGAAGCCGACCTTCAGCCGGGTCAGAATTGTGTCGGTCCGGTTGTAGAGCGTCGTCCAGTCCACCCGGCCGAAGCTCTTGCGCGGCAGCGCGCCGAGATAGACGTTCTCGGCCACTGAAAGCTCGGCGGCGAGGCTCAGCTCCTGGTGGATGAACACCACGCCGTTCTGCTTTGCCTCTAGCGGGCTTGTCATGCGCACGGGCTGCTCCCCCAGGAAGATGCGGCCCTCGTTGGGCTGGTAGATCCCGCCCAGCACCTTCATCAGCGTCGACTTTCCCGCGCCGTTCTCTCCCATCAGGGCGTGCACCTCGCCGGGCCGCACATCGAACGACACGCCGTCGAGCGCGCGCACGCCGGGAAACGCCTTGACGATGCTCTCCAGCCGGAGCGCGGGCACGGCTTGATCGGGGGCCGTCATATCCTAAGCGTCTCCTTGCCGCGCTGGTTCAACTGCCGGTCGAGGAAAAGAACCGCGATCAGGATGACGCCGATCACGAGGTTCACCGTTTCGGTATCCGCGCCGATATGATTGAGGCCCCGGCGCAGGATCTGGATGGCCAGCACGCCGCCGAGAGTCCCGACGATCGAGCCGGCCCCACCGGTCAGCTTGGTGCCGCCCAGCACGACCGCCGTGATCACCCACAGCTCGTAGAGCATCCCGTCATTGGGGTTCACCGACCCGCTCTCGGCATAGAAGACCACCGCGGACAGAGCCGCGAGAAACCCGATGATCATGAAGTTGACCATCATATGCGGGCCGACCCGGATGCCTGCGTTCACCGCCGCTTCGCGGTTGTCGCCGATGGCGTAGGCGGTTCTGCCGTGGATCGTGCGCGTCATCAGAAACCACATGGCAGCGGTCACCATCAGAAGCGCCCAGGTGGCGGTGTGCAGGCCCAGAACCTGCGCCTCGGCAAGATCGACGAGCGTCCAGTTGAGGTGGCTCGTGGGCTGCTCGCCGTTGTACATGAAGACAAGCCCGCGGAACCCGAGCATCGCCCCGAGCGTCACGATGAATGCGTCGACGCCGGTCTTCCATACGAGCAGCCCATTGATCGTGCCGAGGACGATCCCGGTCAGCAGCGCGAGCAGGATCGAGACCGGGATCACCAGATCGCCCAGACCGGCGAAGAGGCCCCAACTCATGCTGTCGAGCAGCACAATGGCAGCGAGTGCGAAGGTCGCGCCCACGCTGAGGTCGATGTTGCCGTTCACCATGACGAGCGTCATCCCCATGGCGATGATTCCGATGGGGGCCGACTGCTTGAGCAGGAGCAGCATGTTGTCCCAGTCCATGAACGCCTTGTCGGAGATCGACAGAAACTCCCCCGCGACGGAGAAGAAGACCAGTTCGAGCACGATGAAGGCCCAGATTGCGCCGCTCTTGAGGAAAGTGGACAGGGTGCCCGGTGCCATCTGCGCTCCTCCTCAGGCGATGGGCGATAGCAGACGGCCGCGCTTAGCGGCAATGTCCAGCCAGACCGCGAGAATGATGATCACCCAGGTCACCACGTATTGGACGTAGAATTGCAGGCCCACGAGCAGCAGACCGTTCTGGATGAAGCCCAGGATTAGCACGCCGATTACCGTCTTGAATATCGTGCCCGAACCGCCGAGGAGCGAGGCGCCCCCGAGGATCACGGCGGCCAGCACTTCCAGTTCCAGCCCCTGTCCGACGGTGTTCTGGCTGCCCAGCGAGCGCGACGCCTGCATCAGGCCGGCCGTGGCCACGCAGAGGGCCGAGATCAGATAGCAGGTGAACACCGTGCGCGCCCGGCGGATGCCGGAAAAGGTCGCTGCGGTGCCGTTCCCTCCGACAGCATAGACCTTTCGCCCGAACGGCGTTTTCGCGAGGAGGATGCCGAGCAGGGCGGCCAGCCCGGCAAACAGCAGGATCGGCACGGGAAGGCCCAGCGCCGTACCCTGACCGAAGACGGAGAACCACGTGCCGTCCTTGTCGGCGATGTCCATGTTCTGGCCGCCCGAATAGGTCAGCGTCAGCCCGTGAATGGCCGACAGCATGCCCAGGGTGACGATCAGCGAGTTGAGGCGCAGATACCCCACCAGGAACCCGATGAGCGCGCCGAGCGCCAGCGTCAGGGCGAACATGGCCGGAATCGCAAGGGCCGGGCCGATCTTGTCGTGCAGATCGAGCACAACGATCGTGGAAAACGACATCATCGAGCCGACCGACAGGTCGAGGTTGCCGCTGATCACCACGAAGGTCACGCCCAGCGCCATGACGCCCAGGATCGCCGAGGACCGGATCACCCCCATCACGTTGTCGGGGCTGATGAAGCGTTCGTTGGCCAGCGTGAAGCCGATCATGAAGATCGCGAAGGCGATCAGAATCCCCTGCTTGGCCAGCAACGCGCCGATCCGCTGCACGGTCATGGCCGAGGGGCCGTCCCCTCGCTGGCCGGGCTCTGCCGTGGCTTTGCGCCCTGTCAGATCGGTCATGGTCTCCTCCCGGCCGCCTGTCCCGTCACACCAGCGTCATGCCCCCGTCGATCATAACGATCTGGCCCGTCATGTAGTCGCTGTCCTTCGAGGCCAGGAACGTGGTGGTTCCGGTGATGTCGCCCGGACTGGCAACGCGGCCTTTCAGGATCTCCGACGAGAACTCTTCCATCGCCTGTCCGGGCCGTTCGGCGGCGCCGATCGCCATCAGGTCGCGGTCCACCTCCTCCCACATCTCGGTGGCCACGACCCCCGGCGCGAAGCCCGTTACCGTGATTGCGTGCTTGGCAAGATCGCGTGCGCCGGATTGCGTCAGCGACACCACCGCAGACTTCGATGCGCAATAGGGCGCGACGTTGTCGTATCCCTGCCGGCTGGCAATGGACGCGGTGTTGACGATCTTGCCGGCGATCCCGTCCGGGCCGGGGCACTGTGCGATCATCTGGCGCGCCGCCTCCTGCATGCCGATCAGACAGCCGAGCCCGTTCACCCCCATGATGAAGGACCAGTTGTCTTCGGTGACATCCAGAAAGTTCATCGGTTTGTTGACACCCGCATTGTTGAACTTGACGTCGAGCCGCCCGTAGCGCGCGACCACTTCGGCGATCATGGTGCGGACCTGCGCCCTCTCGCGCACATCGACCTGATACCCCATGGCACTGCCACGGGTGCCGTTCAACCGGGCGTTGGCGTTCGCCGCCACCTGTAAAACCTGGTCTCCGTTCAGGTCGGCAAAGCAAACCCGCGCCCCTTCCTCAAGCAGCGTCTCACCGATGGCGCGCCCGATCCCGCGGGCCGCGCCGGTTACGATGCAGACGCGTCCCGCGACGCGCCCGTTCTGCTGGACCATGCCGTGTTCCCGAAGACAACCTGTCAAAAAAAAGCCGGGGCCGCGCAGGGTCACGCGGCCCCCAGGGAGGATCAGAAGACGGGCTTGGTGAAGTCGCCCATGTTGTCTTGTGTGATCTTTGGGGTGTCGAAGTAGTACAGGAACGGCACCTCCCTGCCTTCCAGCACGTCGATCGCCGTCTTGAGCGCCGCTTCGGCGTCGTCGACGGGCGACTGGTAGATCGAGCCCCAGTAATCGCCCGCGCCCATTGCCTCGTAGCCCACGGCGAAGTTGGTGGCGCCGACAAAGATGATGCCATCGCGGCCAGCGGCCTTGGCGGCGTTGAGCGCCCCGACGCCCATATTGTCGTCGCCGGAGTAAACGCCGTCGATGTCGTCGTACTTGACGAGGAACGCCTCCATCACCTGCTGCGATTTCTCGCGGTTCCAGTCCCCGGGCTGGGTTTCCATCAAGGTCACGTTCGGGCAGACCTCCGGCAGGCGATCCTCGAACCCTTTGGCGCGCTCGATCGCGGTGGTGTAGCCGGGCTGGCCGGAGATCTGCACGATCTGAGCTTCGTCCTGGATCCCCATCGCCGTGAACTTCTCGCACATGATCTCGGCCGAGCGTGCGCCCTGGGTGATGTTGTCGGGTCCGGAGAACGACGCGACGAAATCGAAGCCCGGCTCGGCTATGTTGGAGTTGGTGACGATGACCGGGATCCCCGCCTGATGCGCCTTGCGGACCGCAGGGATCACCGCCTCGCCGTTGGTGGGCCAGATGATGATCGCGTCCACCTCCTGCTGGATCAGGTCTTCCACCTGGGCGATCTGGCGCGCGACATCGCCACCTGCGTCGAGCACGACGGCGTCGACCGCGGCGTTCCCTTCGGCGGCGGCGATGAACGCCTTCTCATAGGTCGTCTGATAGCTGTCGACGCCCACATTGTTCTGGGTGATGCCGATCTTGTAGGCATCGGCCGAGGCGGTGCCGGCAAGCGCAAGGCCCGCGGCGGTGGTTGCGGCAAGGATGCTGCGCGTTCTCATGGTGAATTTCCTCCCGGTCTGACCTTCGTAGGACTCTGGCCCCGCAGTACCTCCCGGCGGGGCGATGTCCGGTCTGATGACGAACGCTGCCACCGTGCAGCGGCCCTGCTCAAGTTGATGCTCGAAAAACATTCACTCTGAGAATCGAAATATCCAGAATGAACAATGCAGCCGTGTCATGCGGCGAGCAATCTGGACACTTTGCGGGAGACGCCGCGTGAGCACGCGAAAAACAGTCAAATCGAATATCAAACCGAGCCCCCAGAACACCGCCGGATCGCCCTCGCAGATGAACAGAATGGCCCATATCGAACCAAGCGGATCCGCAACGCCCCATGTTGCGGATGATGCGCTGCCGGTCGTGCTGTTCCTGGAGGATCTGTGTGAAGAGATCGACGGCACGATCGAGTTGTTCGGCACGGACGCGCATCTGCGCATGGCGCTGCATCTGCTGCGCGCCCACTTCGAAGGGAAGGCCGTCACCCAAACCTCCCTCGTCGGGGCCAGTCTTGCGCCTTATGCGACGGCCACGCGGCGGCTGAAGGCGATGGTCGAGGCCGGGTTGATCGAGCAGCGCCCGCGTACCGAGACGGGCAAAAGCTTTTCGCTGCATCCCAGCCCGGCGCTGCTCGAAGCCATGGCGCAGCTTTGCGACCGTGTGCAGCGGCTGGCGCAGTCCCGTCTCGACCCTGGCGGGCGTCCGGAAACGACCGATTACTTCTTTGGCGGGTCCTATCGCAAGGCACAGTCGATCCCGCCGCTGAAGGTTCTGCCGGAGCCTCTGCGCCTGGCTGGCGGTCTGCGCGTTCTGGCCCATGGCGATCCGACGTTCATGGTGATGGACAACCTCAAGCGCCAGTTCGAGCAGGTTCTCGGCCTGTCGATCCACCAGCGCGCGTTCTCGATCGACCGTCTGCGCGACGAGGCGTTGCGCAACGCCGAACGCAGCGCGAGCCGGTACGATATCATCGCGGTCGATCTGCCGTGGATCGGTGAGTTCGTCGAGCGGGGCGTCCTGCTTCCGCTGGCCGATGTGTTGGATATCGAGCGTCTCGACACGCCGGACCTTCACACCGCGGGCTGGAACGCCACGCATTGGGGCGGCCGTGCTTATGGGGTGCCGGCCCAGACGACGCCGGAACTGCTGTTCTACCGCAAGGACCTTCTTGCCGAAGCCGGGCTGGAGCCGCCGACCACCACGCGGGACCTGCTGCACGCGGCAAAGGTTCTGAACGATCCGGCACGCGGCCGATACGGCATCGCCTGGAATGCCGCGCGAGGCACGGCGTTGGGCCACACCGTGCTGATGACGATGGCGGATTTCGGCCAGCCCGTGCTCGACCTCGCGCCGATCGCGGGTGGGTTCGACACCAGCGATCTGGCCGCGGGTCGGCATCGGCCGACCGTCGACACCGAAGCGGGCCGGGAGGCGGCGGAGTTTCTTCTGGCGCTCCTGCGCGCCTCGCCGCCCGACATTCTGTCGATGTCCTGGTACGAGCGCGTCCGGCCCTATGCGGCGGGCTCCATTGCGATGGCCTACGGATACACGCTCCTCGCCCCGTATTTCGAGCTCGACCCCTCCTCGCCCGCCTATGGCCAGACGGGGTATCTGCCGCACCCCTCCGGCCCCGGAGCCGAGCCGGTGGCGCCGGTCGGAGGCTACGCGCTGTGCATCCCGGCCAACCTCGCCCCGGAGCGGCGGCGCGCGGCAGCCCAGGCGCTGGAGGTCTTCACCTCGCCCGAAGCGCAGAAGCTCTATGTGCAGAACGGCAGCCGCACCAACGCGCGCTACTCCGTCGGCGCAGACCCGGAGGTGCGCCGGGCGTCGCCCATCTTCGAGGCGGTCGACGAGATGTCCTGGCGCGACGAACTGCAATTCTGGCCGCGCCCGCCGATCCCCGAGATCAACGCGATCATCCAGATCTGCGGGGAGGAGTTCCACGACATGCTGCGGGGCCTTCACACCCCGAAGGAAACGCTGCGCCGCGCCCAGCAGCGGGCCGACGCGCTGTTCTGAACGAAGGGACCAGGGAGGAAACGATGGACCCCAACCGCCTGAAAGGCAAACACATCCTCATCACCGGTGCGGCGAAGGGCATGGGCGCAAAGAACGCCGCCCATTTTGCCGAGCAAGGGGCGAACATCTGTATTGGGGATATCGACATCGAGGGGGCCACCGAGACCGCGGAGGCGATCAATGCCAAGGGCGGGGGCCGGGCAATTGCGGTCAAGCTCGACGTCACTCGGCGTGCGGACAACGCCGCGGCGGTCGCGGCCACCGTCGAGGCGTTCGGCGAGATCAATGTGGGCCTGTTCAATGCCGGCCTCAACAAGCCCCGGTTCTTCATGGATATCGATGAAGACAACTGGGACATGATCATGGGCGTGAACACCAAGGCGATGTGGCTCGGGATGCAGGAAACCGCGCGCCAGATGATCGCTCAGGGCAAGCGGGACTACCCCTACAAGATCATCAATGTGGGCTCGATCGCGTCGCGCAAGCCGCTGGTGGATGTTACGGTCTATTGCACCTCGAAATACGGCTGCCTCGCGCTGACCCATTGCGGGGCGGTGGCGCTGGCGGAGCACAACATCACGGTCAACGGCTATGCGCCGGGCGTCGTCGTGACCCCGCTCTGGGAGCAGCTGGACAAGGATCTGATCGATATCGGCTTCAAGCAGCGCGAAGGCCAGGCCTACGAGGACATCGTGCGCGACGCCCTGCAGATCAAGCGCGTGTCCGATCCTGACGACGTGAAGGGCACGGCCGCCTTCCTTGCCTCGGCCGACAGCGACTACATGACCGGCCAGATGATCCATATCGACGGCGGCTGGTGCATCCAGTGACGCGGGCGGCCGCTGCGCCGGCCCGCCCCGACGCGGCCACCCCAGGAAACCGACCCCCGAAACGGCGCCCCGACAGCGGCGCAGCGAGGACCAGATGAACCAGGCTTTGACCCCACGCATTCTTCAGCCGTCCGACATGGAGCCGAACTGGCGCTGGGAGGGCCGCTTGCCCGCCTGGGGCCACACGGCGGTCGACTTCGAGCGCCGGGTCGATCACGACCGTCTGCGGCGCTATCGTCTGAGCCGTGCCAGGGCCGCGCTGCAGGCCAGTGATTGCGGCTCGCTCCTGCTTTTCGACGTCAACAACATCCGCTATGTCTCCGGCACCAAGATCGGCGAGTGGGAGCGGGACAAGATGTGCCGCTTCTGCCTGCTCACGGGCGACACCGCGCCCTATGTGTGGGATTTCGGCTCGGCCGCGGTGCATCACCGGAAGTACGCCGACTGGCTCGACCCCGAGCATTGCCGCGCCGGTGTCGTCGGGATGCGAGGAACGATCCCCCCCTCCTTCGGACTGATGAAGCGCTATGCCGAGGAGATCGCCGGGCTGATCCGGGAGGCCGGCATGGCCGATATGCCCGTCGGCGTCGACTACGCCGAGACGGCGATGTTCTTTGCCTTGCAGGAGGCGGGACTGAAGGTCGTCGACGGCCAGCAGATCATGCTGTCGGCCCGCGAGATCAAGAACTGGGACGAAATCCAGCTTCTGACCCAGGCGGCCAGCATGGTCGATGGCGTCTACCATATGATCTACGAAGAGCTGAAGCCGGGAGTGCGCGAGAACGAAATCGTCGCGCTGGCCAACAAGATGCTCTACGAGATGGGGTCCGACGATGTCGAGGCGATCAACGCGATCTCGGGCGAACGCTGCAACCCGCACCCGCACAACTTCACCGACCGGTACTTTCGTCCCGGGGATCAGGCGTTCTTCGACATCCTGCAAAGCTACCAGGGCTACCGGACGTGTTACTACCGCACGTTCAACATCGGCCGCGCGACGCCCGACCAGAACGACGCCTATATCCGCGCGCGTGAATGGCTCGACGCCGCGATTGCGGCGATCAAGCCGGGGGTGACGACGGATCAGGTGGCCAAGCTGTGGCCGACTGCCGAGAGCCTGGGCTTTCCCAACGAACTGGCGGCCTTCGGCCTTCAGTTCGGTCACGGCCTGGGGCTGGCGCTGCATGAGCGCCCGATCATCTCGCGCGCGGTGAGCCTGGAGAACCCGATGGAGATCGAGACCGGGATGGTCTTTGCGCTGGAGACCTATTGCCCGGCCAAAGACGGCTACTCCGCCGCACGGATCGAAGAAGAGGTCGTGGTGACAGATACCGGGTGCGAAGTGATCTCGCTCTTTCCGGCCGAGGCGTTGCCCATCGCCAACCGCTATTGACCCGGCGGCGGAGCGGGGCCCGCGATGCGGCGCGTGTGCCTCCGGCGGGAGTATTTGGACCAAGCTGATGGGGGGAGCGGCGCAGACCGGGCCCCGGGAGGACAGGATGGCGGATATCGCGCCGAAGCCCAACGATGACGACTATCTCAGGATGTACCGGCAGATGCTGAAGATCCGCGCGTTCGAGGATCAGGCCAACCAGCTTTACCTGTCGGCCAAGATGCCGGGCCTGACGCATATGTACTCCGGACAGGAGGCGGTGGCGGTGGGGATCTGCGAGGCGCTGACCGGCGCGGACAAGATCACCTCGACCCATCGCGGCCATGGCCATTGCGTCGCCAAAGGCGCGACGTTCCGCGAAATGTTCTGCGAGCTGCTGGGGCGCAACGAAGGTTATTGCCGCGGCAAGGGCGGCTCGATGCACATTGCCGATCAGGCCAACGGCAATCTCGGCGCGAACGCCATCGTCGGCGGCTCGATGGGGATTGCCACGGGCGCGGCGCTTACGTCGAAGCTGCAGGGCGCGGGTTTTGTGACCGTCTGTTTCTTTGGCGACGGGGCGACGGCGCAGGGCCTTTGGTACGAGGTGATGAACATGGCGGCGCTTTGGGCGTTGCCAGTGATCTATGCCTGCGAGAACAACGGATACTCCGAATACACCAGAACCGAGGAGATCGCCGCGGGATCGCTCACGGCGCGCGCGGAGGCCTTCGGGATCGAGGCGCACAGGGTCGACGGGCAGGATGTGCTTGCGGTCAATGCCCTCGCGCGCGCGCTCGTCGCGCGGTGCCGTGCGGGCGAAGGCCCGTTCTTCATCGAGCTCGAGACCTATCGCTATCACGGCCACCATGTGGGCGACATCAACCGCGCGTATTACCGGACGAAGGCGGAAGAGGCGGAGTGGAAGGCGCGCCGCGACCCGATCGCGAACTTCGGCGCGTGGCTGGAGGCCGAGGGGGTGATCGACGCCGATGCCCGCGCCGCGCTCGACGCGGAGATCCGGGCGGAGGCCGAGGCCGCGGTGGCCTATGCGCTGGACGCGCCTTATCCGGCGGCCTCCGATGTCGACCGGCACGTCTTTGCCGGCGTCGATCATGCCCTTCCCTATCTCGATGGGGCCGCTGCCGCCGGAGCGAGCCGATGACCCGGGAGATCAAGTTCGCCCAGGCCGTCAACGAGGCCATTGCCGAGGAAATGCGGCGCGACCCGGCGGTGTTCCTGATGGGGGAGGATGTCGCCGAGGCGGGCACGCCGTTCAAGATTACGGCTGGGCTGGTGGAGGAGTTCGGGACGGACCGTGTGATCGACACGCCGATCTCTGAGCCGGGATTTGCGGGGATCGGCGTGGGGGCGGCGATGACGGGCTCGCGCCCGATCGTCGATCTGATGTTCGGCGATTTCCTCTATCTCGTGATGGATCAGATCTGCAATCAGGCGGCCAAAATCCACTACATGTCGGGCGGCAAGCTGACCGTGCCCCTGGTGCTGCGCACCAATATGGGGGCGACGCGCCGCTCGGCGGCGCAGCACTCGCAATCGCTGCAGGCGCTGGTGGCGCATATCCCGGGGCTGAAGGTGGCGATGCCCTCCTCCGCGTACGAGGCGAAGGGGCTTCTGAAGACGGCGATCCGCGACGACAACCCCGTCGTCATCTTCGAAGACAAGATGATGTACCAGGACAAGGCGTTCGTGCCGGAGGCGGAGTACCTGATCCCATTCGGCCAGGCCAACATTCTGCGGCCGGGGCGGGACATCACGCTCGTGGCGACCTCGTCGATGGTGCAGGTATGCATGTCTGCGGCAGACGCGCTGACGGCGGACGGGATCTCGGCCGAGGTGATCGACCCGCGCACCCTCGTGCCGTTCGACGAGGCGACCGTGCTGGAGAGCGTGCGCAAGACGTCGCGCGCCATCGTCGTGGATGAGGGGCATCAGAACTATGGCGTGACGGCGGAGATCGCGAGCCGGATCTCGGAGAAGGCGTTTTTCCATCTCGATGCGCCGGTGGCGCGGATGGGGGCGATGGATGTGCCCGTACCCTTCTCGCCCGCGCTGGAGGATCTGACCGTGCCCACGCCACAGGCGGTGGCCGACCGCGCCCGCAAGCTGTGCCGCGGGGATCTGCGCCATGTCGCATGAGGTGATCATGCCCGCGCTGGGCATGGCACAGGATACCGGGCTGATCGTGGCCTGGCTGAAGCGGCCGGGCGATCCGGTCAGCGAAGGCGATGCGTTGATCGAGGTCGAGACCGACAAAGCGACGATGGAGGTCGAGGCCGGTCGCTCCGGGTATCTCGCAGCGGTTCTCGCCGAGGACGGAGACGAGGTGCCCGTCGGGCAGGTGATCGCGGTGATCTCCGATACCGCTCCGGAGGCGCCTGTCCGGCGGGCATTTGCCCCCGGCGGAGCGGAGCCTGTGGGAGCGGAACCGACCGGCGTGGGGTCGGCAGACGCGAGGCCGGCCGGTGCGGACTGGGACGTGCGAGAGGAGGTGCCCCGCCCTGTGACCGCGCGGGAGGCTGATGCCGCCGTCCCGGTCACGACGGTTGATCCCGCTTGTGCTTCTGGGCGGATCCTGGCGTCGCCCAAGGCACGCAGGTTGGCCGCGGAGCAGGGGCTCGCGCTTACCGATCTCGTCGCGGCGGGGCATCCGCAGCCGTTCCATGTGGCCGATCTTGAGGCTTTGCGCCGCTTGCCGACGCGGGCGGCGGCGCCCGAACTCCATGCCGCCCCCCGGCCGTCGGAGATCTCGGCAGAGGTTCCGACAGAGACGTACGATGCCTTCAGGGCTTGGCTCGCTGCCGAACACGAGGCGCCACCGGACGGACCCCGCTTGCTTGCGGCCTTTGCTGCCGGGGCGTATCGGGCGGCGAGCGGCAGCATCGACCAAGCGATCCTCGTATCCGCCTACGATGTCGCTCCCCGAGGGGTGCTGCGAGACCCAGATCTGCATGCCCTGACGGATCCGCTTGATGCGGTGGGCGAGCCTTCGCATTTGATCGTGCGCGATCTTACGGGGACGGCGATCCGAGGGCTTCGGCCAGGGTATGCGCCGGTGCCCAGCCTCACGCTCACGCGCGCGGGCGATACGCTGGCGCTGCATCTCGTCCATGACGCCGAGGCGCTGCCGCCGGAGGCCGCGCTCGCCCTGGTTACCGGCGTCGCCGCACGGCTCACCGATCCGCTGCGCCACCTGCTCTGAAGGAAGACCTTATGACCAAGCTCGATCAGGTGTTCGAGACCCTGCCAAGCGATCTCTATATCGGCGGCGCGTGGCATCCCGGTGCGGGCGGGGAACGGTTCGATGTGATGAACCCCGCCGACGAGACGGTCATCGCCTCGGTTGCGTCGGCCACACCCGCCGATGCCGATGCGGCGCTCCGTGCCGCCGAAGCCGCCTTTGCCAATTGGGCCGGGCGCCCGCCGCGGGAGCGGGCCGAAGTGCTGCGCCGCGCCTGGGAGTTGATGACGGCCCGGCTGGAGGACTTCGCCCGCCTGATCACATTGGAGAATGGCAAGGCCCGGGCCGATGCCATGGGTGAGGCAGCCTATGCCGCCGAGTTCTTCCGCTGGTTCTCGGAGGAGGCCGTGCGCATCGACGGGCTGATCGCGACGGGGCCGTCGACGGGCGCGCGGATCGTGGTGCAGAACAAGCCCGCCGGCATCGCCGTTCTAGTGACGCCGTGGAACTATCCGGCGGCGATGGGAACGCGAAAGATCGCGCCAGCCCTCGCGGCGGGGTGTCCGGTGATCGTCAAACCCGCCTCCGAGACGCCTCTGACAATGCTCGCGCTGATGCCGCTGCTCGAAGAGGCCGGGGTGCCCAAGGGCCTGGTGAATGTGCTGCCCTCGCGCCGGACGGGCGCGCTCGTCGACCACTTGCTGCACGATCCACGCGTGCGCGTCGTCTCCTTCACCGGATCGACGCCTGTGGGGCGCACTCTCCTGCGTGGGGCCGCCGACCAGGTGCTGAAACCGGCCATGGAGCTGGGCGGCAATGCGCCCCTGATCGTTTTCGAGGACGCCGATCTCGACCAGGCCGTCGCAGGCGCGATGCTCGCCAAGATGCGCAACCTCGGCGAGGCCTGTACCGCTGCCAACCGCTTCTACATTCACGACGCGGTGGCCGACGCCTTCACCGAGAGGTTCACTGCTGCGATGGCTGCGCTGTCGGTTGGCAACGGGTTGGACCCGGGTGTCGATGTCGGGCCGCTCGTCAATGCCGACACGCGCGACAAGGTCCACGCTTTCGTGGAGGATGCCGTGGCCAAGGGGGCCGAGATCCGCCTTGGCGGACGGAAGCCCGACGGCCCGGGCTTTTACTATCCGCCCACGGTGCTGACAGGCGTGCCGGACACCGCCGCCTGCGTGCACGACGAGATCTTCGGCCCAGTCGCGGCTCTGCAAGGATTTTCCGATCCGCAGGACGTCATCGCCCGCGCCAATGACACCGAGTACGGCCTCGTGGCCTATGTCTTCACCGGCGATATGCGACGCGGCCTGCAGGTCTGCGAGCGGCTGGATTACGGCATGGTGGGCCTGAACCGGGGCCTTGTCTCCGATCCGGCGGCCCCGTTCGGAGGCACCAAGCAATCCGGCCTCGGCCGGGAGGGCGGCCACGAGGGCCTGCACGAGTTCCAGGAAAGCCAGTATATTTCGGTGGAGTGGTAGGATGGGCGACGTGATCGCCAGCCCCTCCGTCCGCAAGCTGGCCGGCGATTGCGGGGTGGACCTTGCCGCGCTCGCCCGGTCGCTCGGACGCCAGACCATTGGCCGGGAGGACGTGCTGGGGGATGTGGCCGCGCCCGGCGACGCGGCCGCCGCCGGGTTGTGGGACGTCGATCACGGCGCCTATGGCCCGGTGCGGGAAGAGCCGTTGAGCCGCTTGGCGCAGGTCGCGGCGAGAGCCCTCGCCGCGGCGCAATCGCAGATTCCGGCCGTGACGCATCACGACCGCGCCGATCTCTCCGCCGTCGAGGCGTTCCGCGCGCGGGTGAGCGGCGATGCGCGCCAGCGGGGCGCGAAGCTTACGACGCTTGCCTTTCACGTCAAGGCACTGGCCCGGTGCCTGCGCGACTTCGAACGTTTCAACGCATCGCTCGGAGCCGACGGCGAGACGCTGATCCTGAAAGGTTACGTCCATATCGGGGTCGCGGTGGATACGGCCCACGGCCTGCTCGTGCCGGTGATCCGCGATGCCGACCGCAAGGGCCCTTTGCGGATCGCGGCCGAGATCTCCGACCTGGCCAGCCGGGCCCATGCCCGCAAGATCGGGCCGGACGAGATGGGCGGCGCGTCGATGACGCTGTCCAATCTCGGCGGGATCGGCGGCACGTCCTTCACGCCCATCGTGAACCCTCCGGAAGTGGCGATCCTCGGGATCTCGCGCACCGAGACCGTTCCCCTCTGGGACGGGGACGTGTTTCGCCCCACCCCCATGGCGCCGCTCGACCTCAGCTATGACCACCGGGTGATCAACGGTGCGGACGCCGCCCGCTTTCTTGTCGCCTATGGGCGTTACCTCGCCGAACCGCGGCGCCTGCTCTGACGGCTCCATGCCCCGTATCTCCGCTCAAGAGGTCGATCCGCGTCGGGGGAGCGACCAGCGCTGACGCCGACCCCGCCATCAGGGCGGTGCCTCCAGACATCGCGACCGCACAAGGCCAGCCAGGTGCGCGGCCCATACCGATCCGGCCGCCCGGTGCGAACTACTTCGTCAACTTCACTGCGAAGCTGTCGTGCTTGTCGAACTGGTTCGTCAGGAAGAGAAAGGGCGAGCGGGTGTGCATGGCGAACTCGTTGACGGCTTCCATCACGCCGTATCGCATCGTCGGCGAAACCCAGCGGATGTAATCGTGCCCGGCGATGATCCCGCCGGGCCGCACCGCGCGCGCGGCGGCGGCCAGGTCGTCGGCCACGGAGGCGTAATCGTGCGCGGCATCGATATAGACCCAGTCGAGCGTGCTGTCCTCGAACCTGCCCAGCGCCTCGGTGGACAGCGCCCGATGCAGGACGACTTGCCCGGCCTCCTGCTCGGCGGCGAACTTGGCCGAGACGGTGCGAAAGCTCTGTTCCGAATAGTCGGGGTTCGTCTCATCGAACCAGGGGTCGATCAGATGCAACTCCTCCGGCGCGCAGAGGTCGAGGATCTCGCGGGAGAAATCGCCCGCGGCCACGCCGATCTCTGCCACGCGCCCGCCCTTCGGCATCCGTCGTAACATTTCGGCGCGGTCGGTGACCAATACGGCGCCGTCCAGAAGGGATTGATCGAGCGGCACGGTGCGATGCGACAGCAGATCCGCATGGACGTTTTGCGCCCGGCTCATGCGCACCATGGTACGCAGCGGATCGGCGCGAAGGGCCTGAACCAGTTCCCGAAATTTCGACATGGGCAATGCCTATCCTGTCCCTGCGTTCCCAGCGCCAGCCCCGCTTATAGGGCGGCGGCCATCGCGGCTCCACGGGGGTCGGACGCATTTTCGCTCGAATGCGGCTTATCCGGCCAGACCGGCAAGGATCGGGCAATCCGGCCGGTCGTCTCCGGCGCAGGTCTCGACGAGATGGGACAGCGTTTGGCGCATCGCCTCCAGATCGGTGATCTTGGCTTCGATGTCGCGCAGATGGGCGCGCGCGATGCTCTTGACCTCGCCGCTCGCGCGGTCCTTGTCGCGATAGAGGGCCAGCAGGGCGCGGCATTCCTCGATCGAAAAGCCAAGCGCCCGGGCGCGGGCGACAAAGGTGAGCTCGTGCACCTCCGTCGGGCCGAAGACGCGGTACCCGTTGGCGCTCCGGCGGGGCAGGACTAGGCCGATCTCTTCATAGTACCGGATCGTCTTGACGGGCAGGCCGGTGTGCTTCGCGGCGTCTCCGATGCTCGTCAGCGCGCTCACAGCGACACCTCCGCCCGCGACAGCCGCAGCGCATTGCCGACCACGCAGAGCGAGGACAGCGCCATCGCCCCGCCCGCCAGCATGGGCGACAGCATCGGCCCCCCGAATACGGCCAGAAGACCGGCCGCAACGGGAATCAGCGCCGTATTGTAGGCGAAGGCCCAGAACAGGTTCTGCCGAATGTTGCGCATCGTGGCCTGCGACATGTCGTGCGCGGTGATTACGCGTCGGGGATCTCCTGCCATGGACACGGCATCAGCGGCTTCGATGGCGATGTCGGTGCCCGTGCCGATGGCCAGCCCGACATCGGCGGCGGCGAGGGCCGGTGCATCGTTGATGCCGTCTCCGACCACCGCGACGGGTCCGTGTTCGGAGCGCAGGGCGTCGATGGCGGCGCGCTTGTCCTCCGGTTTCAATCCGGCGCGGACATCGCGGATGCCGACCCGGTCGGCCATCGCCCGGGCGGCGTCGGGGGTGTCGCCGGTCAGCATGACCGTGGCAATGCCCCGGCGATGCAGCGCCGCGATCGTTTCGGCGGCCCCGGTGCGCAGGGTGTCCGCAATCGCCAGACGCGCGACCGCGGCGCCGTCGATGGCGACGTAGACGGGGGTGTGGCCCGGGTCCGGCGGGGCGGTGTCGAGGGGTTCGGTCTCCACGCCATTGTCGCGCAGGAAGGCGGCCGTTCCGATATGGATGCGCTGCCCTGCCACCCGGGCGGAGAGGCCCGCACCGACATCGGCGCGCATCTCGCGGACCGGCGGCAGCGGGCCGTCCGCCGCGGCCGTGATCGCCCGGGCGATAGGGTGTTCGGATTGGGCTTCGGCGGCGGCGGCCAGGCGCAACACGTCGGCCTCTGCCCAGCCCGGTGTGGTTCGGACGTCGGCCACGCGAGGGCGGCCCTGGGTCAGCGTGCCGGTCTTGTCGAAGGCGACGACCCGGACAGATGCCATGCGCTGGACAGCGTCGCCTCGCCGGAACAAGACGCCCAGCTGCGCCGCACGGCCCGTTCCCGTCAGGATCGACATGGGCGTCGCCAGACCCATCGCGCAGGGGCAGGCCACGATCAGAACGGCAACGGCGGCGACCAGCGCGGTGTCGATCCCGGCCCCGGACAGGATCCAGGCGAGGGCCGTGATCACCGCGATCGCGAGGATGGCCGGAACGAACACAGCCGTGACCCTGTCGATCAGCGACTGGATCGGCAGGCGCGCGCCCTGCGCCTCCTCCACCGTCGCGGCGATCCTTGCAAGGGCGGTGTCGCTGCCGACGGCGGTGGCCTGCATCACCAATGCGGCGGGGCCATTGATCGTGCCGCCGGTCGCGCGGTCGCCCGGGCCGCGCGTGACCGGCAGGGGCTCGCCCGTCAGCATCGCCTCGTCGATGTCGGAGCGCCCCTCGCGGATGATCCCGTCGGTCGGGATGCGCGCGCCCGGGCGCACGATCAGCGTGTCTCCTGGGTGGACGTCGGTCAGGGGCACTTCGGCCTCCTTGCCGCAGCAGCTGCGCCGGATCGCAACGTCCGGCGCCAGTTCGAGAAGCGACTGGATCGCGGCGGTCGCCCGGCCGGCGGCGCGGGCCTCCATCCAGCGTCCGGCGAGGATCAATGTCACGATAACCGCCGCCGGTTCGAAGTAGACGGTACGCGCGGTGGCGGGCAACAGCCCCGGCGCGAAGGTCACCATTGTAGAGTAGGCCCATGCCGCCCCGGTGCCGAGGGCCACGAGCGCGTTCATGTCGGGCGCCCCCTTGGCCAGGGCCGCGGCGCCCTTGGTGAAGAAGGCGCGGCCGGGCCCGGCGAGCACCAGCGTCGTCAAGGCGAACTGGATCAGGTGCAATGGCCCTTGGCCGATGGCCATCATCAACCAGTGATGGAACGACGGGACGAGATGCCCGCCCATTTCCAGCACCACGACGGGGACGGTCAGCAGCGTGGCGAGCACAAAGGCTGCCCGGTAGTTTTGGGCGGCATCGGCACGGGGCGAAGCGCCGGCCTCCACCGTGGCATATCCCGCGTCCTCAAGCGCCGCCCGCAGCGCCGGATCGCTCGCGGGGGCATCGAAGACGACGCGTGCCGTCTGCGTGGCCAGGTTGACATGGGCCTCTGCCACGCCCGGTACGGTGGACAGCGCGTGTTCCGCGCGCGAGACGCACGAGGCACAGGAGAGGCCGGAGAGGGTATAGGTCGTTGAGCTTGTCATGCTTTCTCACTTGGGCCCTCCAGTAACTGGAAGGTCAAGCGCCCGGCGGCCAATCCCCCTCTGGTCTGGCGCGGCATGTCGCCCTAGCCTGCGCCCAACAGCCCGCCCGAGCCTGGAGCCAATATGGACCGACCAAGACCCATCCGTGCCCTGCGCACCCTTTTCGAAGGGATCTGGGAAGCCATCATGGACGTGCAGGTCAGATTGCTGGTGGGTCTGACCGTTTCCATCATTTCCATCGCGACGATGTTCTACCACTTCGTCGAAGGGTGGGCATGGATCGACGCGGCGTACTTCTCCACCGTCACCATCGCGACGGTCGGCTACGGCGATTTCGTTCCCAAGACGGATATCGGGAAGGTGTTCACAATGGTCTATACGCTGCTGGGCATCGGAGTGTTTGTGGCGGCATGCTCCGCCCTGGCCGAGCGATTGATCCGGAAAGCGCGGGAAGAAGAGAAGAACCGCCGCCGTGCGGCGCGCAAGGAGGTTGTAAAGCGGGCGTACTCGCAACAAACGCCCCCGGAACCGTGACTCGTCTTGTTCGGTCCGCCGTAGAAGCCTAAATGGCGCGGCATGCAACATCTCCTGCCCTTTATGCCGCCGTCCCCGCTTGTCAACGTCGTTCGGCTGAACGGAATCATCGCAGCGGGGGGGCGCGGATTGAACGATGCCGCCCTTGCTCCGGTCTTTGAGCGCGCCTTTTCAAAGGGCAAACCCAAGGCCATCGCCCTGGTTCTCAACTCGCCGGGCGGCTCCCCGGCGCAATCCTCGCTGATCGGTGCGCGCATCCGGCGGCTGTCGGTCGAGAAGAAGGTTCCCGTCATCGCCTTCGTCGAAGATGTGGCCGCATCCGGCGGCTACTGGCTTGCCTGTGCGGCGGACGAGATCATCGTCGACCCGAATTCCGTCGTGGGCTCCATCGGCGTGATCTCGGCCTCGTTCGGGTTTCACGATGCGATCAGCCGGATCGGCGTCGAGCGGCGGGTGCACACGGCGGGACGCTCCAAGAGCTTTCTCGATCCGTTCCGCCCCGAGAAGGAGGAGGACGTCGCCCGCCTGGTCGACCTGCAGGAGCACATCCACGACAACTTCATCGGCCATGTCAAAGAGCGCCGCGAGGGCAAGATCGACCCGGACGCCGACCTCTTCACCGGCGAGATCTGGGTGGGGCAGCGGGCGGTCGATGTGGGCCTGGCCGACGGTGTCGGCCACCTCGTGCCCGAACTGAAGAAGCGGTTCGGCGAGAAGACACGGTTCAACGTTTTCGGACAGAAGCGCAGCCTGCTGAAACGTCTTGGCCTTGAAGCGGCGCACCTGATCCCCGACGCCATCGAGGAACGTGCCCTGTGGGCGCGCTACGGCCTCTAGGTGCTCGTCAAGATCGTCACGTTCTTTCTGATCGGCATTGCGGTGCTTGCGATGTTCGGCCGCCTCCGGTTTCCCGGCGGCGCGCGCCGCATCGGCCGACGCACCGACAAGGACAAGCTGCCGCCGAAACCCGGCAAATGCCGCCATTGCGGCGCCTTCAAGGTCGGGCCGGGGCCCTGCCCCTGTGGAAAGGGCTGAGCACGTATGATCGTCGATATTTTGATGGCAGCCCTTGGGCTGGTGATCCTGCTGCTTGCGGGCGACTCGCTCGTGAAGGGCGCGGTGAACCTTGCCCTGCGCGTGGGCGTGCCGGCGCTGCTTGTGTCCTTGACCATCGTCGCCTTCGGCACTTCCGCCCCGGAACTGCTGATCTCCATCGCCGCGATCAAGGACGATGCGGCGGGCTTGGCACTGGGCAACGTCGTTGGGTCGAACACGGCGAACATTCTGCTGGTGCTGGGCATTCCCGCGCTTCTTGCCGGGCTCGACACCGAAGGGTGCGACACCCGCAAAACGTACGTGATGATGATCGTCGCCTCCATCGGGTTCATCGCACTTGCGTTCTTTGGGCCGTTCACCTGGTGGCACGGCATCCTCCTGCTCGCCGGGCTGAGCATCGTTCTGGGCGATACGTTTCGCGACGCGCGCGCGCATCGCCGCGAGGCGGCCTCCGGCGAGAACGGGATTGACCTGGACGGCGTCGATGAGACCATGCCGGGCTGGAAGGTCACGATCTATCTCGTGCTGGGCCTGATCGGCCTGCCACTCGGAGCCGACATTCTGGTCGACAGCGCGATTTCGATCGCAGAGTCGCTCGGCGTCGCCGACACGGTGATCGGGCTGACGCTCGTTGCCATTGGCACCTCGCTGCCCGAACTGGCCACAACCGTCATGGCGGCGCTGCGCCGGCAGGCCGACGTGGCGCTGGGCAACGTCATCGGGTCGAACATGTTCAACCTGCTTGCCATCATCGGCATCTCGAGCTTCGTCGGCCCGATCCCGGTCGACCCGATGTTCCTGCGCTTCGATCTGTGGGTTATGCTCGGGGCGTCGGTTCTGCTTGCGCCGTTCGTCTTCTGGCATTGGCGGATCGGGCGTGCCTGGGGAATTGCGCTGACCGGGGCCTATATCGCATATCTCGGCGTGGTCACGGTGGGAGCGGGAGGATGACAGAGAAGCGTGCATTGGTGACCGGGGGCGGCAAGCGCCTGGGCGCGGCAATGGCCCGGTATCTTGGGGAGAGGGGCCACGATGTGGCCGTGCACTACAACGGCTCCGAAGCGGGAGCGGCGGAGGTCGTGCGCGATGTGGAGCGGGCCGGGCGGCGCGCCGTCGCGCTCCGCTCCAACCTTCTTGAGGAAAGCGAGACCGAGACGCTCGTCGCCCGGGCGTCCGAGGCGCTGGGCGGGCCGCTCAACGTTCTGATCAACAACGCGTCGATCTTCGAACATGACACGCTCCATTCCGCCACGCGCGAAAGTTGGGACCGGCACCTGGAGAGCAACCTGCGCGCACCGGTGGTGCTGACGCAAGACTTCGCCAAGCAGGCGCCACGGGCGCCGCGCGACCATAACGGGGATCCCCTGCCGCAAGCGCTGGTCATCAACATTCTCGATACGCGCATAAGGCGGCTGACGCCGCACTACTTCTCCTACACGCTCGCCAAGATGGCGCTCTATGCCTTCACCACGACGGGGGCGCAGTCGCTTGCGCCCGATGTGCGGGTGAACGGCATCGGCCCAGGCTGGACGCTTCCCGACGGAGATCAACCTGAAGTTGAGTTTCTGCGCGATCGTGCCGCAGTTACGCCAGGGCGCGGACCGGGGGCGGAGGACATCTGCGCAGCGCTCGGTTTCTTCCTTGATTCGCCCTCTGTCACTGGTCAGACGATCATCGTGGACGGGGGGCAGCAGATCGACTGGCCCACTCGTAAGCCCGCAGAGACGATGGGTGTAAATGAGGGCTGACAGCCCACTTATGCACGTTTCCGGGCCGTGTCACATGGATGTTAGAAAACCTTAGGATTTTCAGATATTTGGTTAAGGGGCCAAAAAATATCACTGAAAATCAGTGCCTTGAGAGAGTGATTAATTTTTAGGCAAGTCAACCAATTGGCCAAAACCAAAGGGAAAATCTGGATGGACCGCTCCTTATCCGCAGACTTTTCCACAGATATGGTGGACACCTTTGCGCTTGTCCTCTCCGGGCATACGGTGCAGCCGCATCCGGAATCGCTTCACCGGGCTTGGGGGCGCGAATGACAGGGGACGAAAACAGGTCCGAAGTGGACCAAACTATGCAAATTGTCGCAGATGACACACCGGATGTTCCCCTTACAGGCTATGCGTGTATTCAGGGTTATTTGCGCACGCTGAGCGGGTCGCCGGGCGTCTATCGGA
The DNA here is from genome assembly GCA_038757905.1 of Pseudomonadota bacterium. Lineage (GTDB taxonomy): Bacteria > Pseudomonadota > Alphaproteobacteria > Rhodobacterales > Rhodobacteraceae > HLUCCA09. Next base: position 25,528 of record JBCDGG010000031.1, read on the forward strand.
TGCTCGATGCTCAGGCGCGCGTCCTCTATGTCGGGAAGGCGAAGAACCTCAAAGCGCGTGTGTCGAGCTACGCGCGACCGACGGGCCACAGCCACCGGATCGCGCGGATGATCTCCGAGACCGCGCAGATGATGTTCCTGACGACGCGCACCGAGACGGAGGCGCTGCTGCTGGAGCAGAACCTCATCAAGCAGCTCAAGCCGCGCTACAACGTGCTGCTGCGCGACGATAAGAGCTTTCCCCATATCTTCATCTCGTCCGAGCACGACTTTCCCAGGCTCGAAAAGCACCGCGGGGCCAAGACGCGCAAAGGGCGTTACTATGGCCCCTTCGCCAGCGCGGGGGCCGTCAACCGCACGATCAACACCCTGCAGAAGGTGTTCCTGCTGCGCACCTGCACCGACCGCGAGGTAGAGGCCGGAGACCGGCCCTGCCTCAACTACCACATGAAGCGCTGCGCCGGCCCGTGCGGCGGCAAGATCACCAAGGCGGAGTATGCCGAGCTCGTGGCCGAGGCGGACGACTTTCTGCGCGGCCGTACGACCAAGGTTCAGGCCCAACTGGCCGAACAGATGCAGGCGGCGTCCGAGGCGATGGAGTTCGAACGCGCCGCCTCCCTCCGCGACAGAATCCGGGCGCTCACCCAGGTGCAAAGCGCGCAAGGGATCAACCCGCGGGGCGTGTCCGAGGCGGATGTGATCGCGCTGCATATGGAAGGCGGCCAAGCCTGCGTGCAGGTCTTCTTCATCCGGGCGAACCAGAACTGGGGCAACCGCGACTTCTATCCCCGGACCGGCGGCACCGAGAGCCATGCGGAGGTTCTTCAGGCATTCGTCGGCCAGTTCTACGATACCAAGGACGCCCCCCGGCAGGTCATCCTGTCCGACGATGTGGAAGACAGGGAGTTGCTGGAGCAGGCGTTGACCGAGCGCACGGGCCGCAAGGTGGCCCTGCTCGTGCCCCAGCGCGGCGAGAAGGCGGAGCTTGTGGCGGGCGCGCTGCGCAACGCGCGCGAAAGCCTGGCTCGCAAGATGTCGGAAAGCAGCACACAGGCCAAGCTGCTCAAGGGGCTCGCGGAGGCGCTCGACCTCGCCGCCCCGCCTCGGCGCATCGAAGTCTACGATAACTCCCACATCATGGGCACGAATGCCGTGGGCGGGATGATCGTCGCGGGGGCGGAGGGCTTTCTCAAGAGCCAGTACCGCAAGTTCAACATCAAGAACGAAGACCTGACCCCGGGCGACGATTTCGGGATGATGAAGGAGGTGCTCACCCGGCGCTTCCAGCGCCTTTTGAAGGAGGATCCCGACCGCGAGAGCGGCGCCTGGCCCGACCTTTTGCTGATCGACGGCGGAGCGGGGCAGGTCTCGGCGGTGGCCGAGATCATGGCGGAGCTTGGGGTGACGGACGTACCGTTTATCGGCGTGGCCAAGGGGGTGGACCGCGACGCCGGGAAGGAAGAGTTTCACCGCCCCGGCCAACGCCCCTTCGCGCTGCGCCACAACGATCCGGTTCTATACTTCGTGCAGCGCCTGCGGGATGAAGCGCACCGGTTCGCCATCGGCGCACATCGACAGAAACGGGCGAAGGCCGTTGGCGTCACGCCGCTCGACGAGATCCCCGGAGTGGGCGCCACCCGCAAGCGTGCGCTGCTTTCGCATTTCGGGTCGGCCAAAGCGGTGACCCGCGCCAATCTGGCCGATCTGAAAGCGGTCGACGGCATCTCGGAGGGGCTGGCCGAGAAGATCTACGACTTCTTCCAAAGCCGTTGAATCGCCTTGCCTCCACCTCGTCTCTTCGGTGCCGTCGATCCAACAGACGGCGCACGGCGCATGCTGATCACAGCCTTGGAGTGTGCAACGGCCGCGGGCGCGTTGTGCAAAAAGGCGGCTCTACGGCGCGGGAGGGGATGCCTGGATGAAGGACTTCGGCCTCTCATCCAGCGTCCTGTCGATGTTGGCGTTCGAAGTGCTTCTCAAAGCCGTTGTGCTCGCGGAGCGCGGGCAGGTCTCCGGATCCCTGATTACAAGCTGCTGTGGCGCGACCTGGGTGACGAGAGCCGTATGACGCTTCAGGACAGAGCCGTGCATCGGAAACCCGGTCACGGCCTGTACTTTACGAACGCGAATCTGATGGGACTCACCGGCGTGTTCTCGGGGATCCGGTATAGCTATGAGGCATCGCTTGAATACACCGCTGTGCAGAACCGGGCGCGCGCCGAGGACTGGCTTCGAAGGGGCGCGCCCCTCGATGATGCAGACGTCAGAACGCACGCCGAAGCCGTGTCGCCCATGTCCTTCGCGCTGGCCGATCACCTCTGCAAGAGGTTGCGTTTCGACGGCCCCAACCTCTACCGTCTGTTCTGACCGGGCGCCGTCGAACGTCTGGCGGCGCGCTGCTTTTCCCGACTGACGATACGCGCTAGACCACCGCCATGCGTGTGAACCTTCCCACGACTCTGACCATCCTGCGCCTGATTGCGGCACCCGGCGTGGCGGTGATGTTTCTGTATTTTAACCGTCCGCTCGCGGATTGGTTCGCCTTGCTCCTGTTCGTGTCAGCGGCGCTGACGGACTGGATCGACGGACGGCTCGCCCGCGCCTGGGGTCAGGAGACCAAGCTGGGCGCGATGCTCGATCCGATCGCGGACAAGGCCATGGTGGTGATCGCCCTCGCCGTCATCATCGGGTTCTCCGGCCTGGCGCCCTGGATCATCCTTCCGGCCGTCGTGATCCTGTTTCGCGAGGTGTTCGTGTCGGGGCTGCGCGAGTATCTCGGCGAGACGGCGGGAACGCTCAAGGTGACGAACCTGGCGAAGTGGAAGACGACCGTTCAGATGGTGGCGATTGCCACCCTCTTTGCCCAGGGTGTCTTCGAGCATTACATCGCCGCCATCGCCTACGGCATGGAAGAGGGCATGTTCCGCGCGGTGCTGTCCGGCGAGGAGGAAGACGTGCACGGGCTGCGCCTGCTCAGCGCAGGGCTCAACTTCGCGTGGTACGGCGGGATCGTCTTGCTCTGGATCGCCGCCGTTCTGACCGCTATCACAGGATGGGATTATTTCCGGAAGGCACGCCCCTTCCTGAGCGACGAGGCAAGGCCATGATCGACGTCCTCTACTTTGCATGGGTGCGAGAGCGGGTCGGCGTTCCGAAGGAACGGGTCGAGACGAATGCCGCGACGGTGGCGGATCTGATCGAGGAGTTGCGCGTGCGCGAAGATCGCTATGCACAGGCCTTTTCCGATACCAGCGCGCTTCGGGTCGCAGTCGACCAGACGCTGACAAGCTTCGATGCCTCGCTCGAGGGGGCGCGCGAGGTCGCGTTCTTTCCGCCGATGACGGGGGGCTGATGGCCGACACTCGGGTTCAGGAGCAGCCCTTCGCCCTCGGAGCCGAGGTTGACCGGTTTGCCGCGGGCGCCGGGGGCGCCGGGGCGATCGTGTCCTTTGCCGGTGTTGTCCGCGATGAGGGGGGCGCCCTGTCCGGCATGGTCATCGAGCACTATCCCGGCATGACCGAACGCGCGCTCGCCGACATCGCGGACGAGGCGGAGCGGCGCTGGTCGCTCACCGATGCACTTGTGATCCATCGCTACGGTGCCCTTGGGCCCGGCGAGCACATCATGATGGTTGCCACGGCCGCGCCGCATCGGGCCGACGCCTTTCAGGCGGCGGAGTTCCTGATGGACTACCTCAAGTCCCGCGCCCCGTTCTGGAAGAAGGAACAGGGGGCGGATGGCGACGCATGGGTGGAGGCGAAAGCCGACGACGAAGCGGCGCTGACCCGCTGGTAGGGCGCCCCTGATCCGTGGCGTCCGGCGGGGCGGGCCCGCGTGGCCGCGGATCGCCCTGTTTTCAAGCCAACGTGAAAGGGCGTCTCCGGCAAGGGAGGGACCGCGTGTGTGGACAAGCGCCGGCACAGGGAAGATGCCGTGGTCCCGGCGCGCGGGTTGGGCCGGGTGTTGGCGCTGCGCGCTCCCTCAGATGGTCTGCTTCATCCGCTCGATGTAGCCGCGCAGTTCCTCGGCCTCGTGGCGGGCCTCTCGCAGCCCGTCCATAGCGGCGCGCAGCTCTGCCTCTGTCTGCGTCAGCTGGTTCGTCAGCTCCGCCTCGCGCTGCTGCAGATAGGTGATCGCCTGGTCGCGCGCTTCTTCGGCGTCGTGCAGCGATTGCGCCATCTGGTCGAGTTCGTTCATGTCCGCCTGCGTCACGCGCGTGACGCGATGGATGAGCCAGGACACGAACCACCCCAGAAGAAACGCCACAAAGAGCACGACCGCTGTGGCCACGATGAATTCCGTGCGGTTCATTGGTCGTCTGCTCCCGCACCGTCCGGGGCTGGCGCCTCTGCGTCGTCGGTCTCCTCTGACGTGCTGCCAGTCTCGTCCGGCGGCGCCTGCCCTTCCGCGTCCGGTGTGTCCGTAGCCAGCGCGCCGTCGGCATCATCTGCGCTTGCGTCCGCGGCCTCTGGCGCTTCGGCAATCAGGCGGAACTCGATCCGCCGGTTGGCTTCCCGGCCGTCGGACGTATCGTTTTCGGCAATCGGTTGCGCCTCGCCATACCCTTTGGAGGAGATCTTGCTGATGAGCACGCGGCGATCCGCCAGCGCGTTGAGGACCGAGGCGGCCCGCGCCTCGGACAACTCCAGATTCATCTGCTCGCGGCCCTGACTGTCCGTATGCCCGGCGATCTCGATGGTCATGTCGGTGTCCTTGCAGGCGCGCAGGACCCCGGCAATTTCGTCCACCACGCGGGCGCTCTCCCCCAGAACCTCGGTCGAGCCCGGCTCGAACGTGATCTTCTGCCCTTCCAGGATGATCTCGACCTTCCGGATGCATTCCTGTGGTGTGGGCAGGGCCGCGAGCGGGTCCAGCGTCTCGTCGTAGGATACGTTCAGCGTGATATCGGCATCCTCGCCCAGCTTTTCGGCCATCAGCCGGGCAATCTCGGCGGTGGCATCGGCGTTTCCGCTTGTGCCGGTCAGGGTCATCCCGTCGGCCAGCACGGTGACCGCCCCATGGTCGACCTCCGACAAGGCGGACAGGCCCGCCAGCACGCGGACAGGCCAGTTCTCCGGCAATCCCGCGTCGTCCTGGCGAGCGGCCATGTAGACCGATTCCATCCCGAACCGCGCCTTTGCGAAGCTCTCCACTGTGCTGTGGACGGTGGCGTTGGGCAGCCTGCCGCGCAGTTGCACCTGGCCTTCCGGGCTGCGCGTCGCGGTGAATTCCGGCGGCGGCGGGCCCTCCTCGGCGGGGCTTTCGGGCTCGGGCAGAACGGACTTCAAAGAGAACACCGCGGGCAGGTTGCTCTCAAGGGCGCCGATGACCGTATCGAAGGTGCCCGGGTCGGTGCCCTGGACGGCGATGAGAGCGACATCTGCATCGGAGAATGTCAGCGTCCCCTGCCCAAGATCGTCCAGTGCACCAATCGCCATGATCACGGCGTTGGCCCATTCCGGGCTCGGCGCGCCGAGGCCGACGGTGCAGTTGCCCGTCTCTTCCATTCCGGCGAGGCGGGCGGCAGCGAGAATGCGGTTGCGGCCCCGCTCATCATAGGCGGAGCAGGCATCGAAGCGCGCACCGTTGCCATCGATCACGAACCGCAGGGTGAAGGGCGTGATCACCGGGCGCGGCGCGCTGATATCCATGGACAGGCGCACGATCTCGGGCTTTCGGCGCAGCAGGAACCCCTCGAGCTGGCGCTTCTCCGTGGCGGAGGTGCTGATCGCGGTGATGACCACGGTGCCGGAGGTGACAGAGATCTTCGATCTCGGCAGCCGGGCCAAAGCGTCCAGCGCATAGTTGAGCGAGGGCACCCATTTGCCGGGAACGGGGTAATCCGCGGTTTCGAGGAAGTCTGTGACGGTCGCGCCCTCGGCCAGGGCTTGGATCTCTTCGGCCATCGCTTCGCGGTCCAGCGCGGTGGGAACGAGCCCGATCAGCTGCACCCCGTCGTCATTGCGCAGGATCTCCACGGAGAAATCGGGCGGCGCAATGGGCGCGGCGGGCGTGACGGTTGTCCCGTCGACGACGCGGCTCGCCTCAACCACCTGCCCGGAGACGGCGAGCGCGTTGAAGCGGGCGGCCTCGGTCGGGGCCTCGCCGCCGATGTGGATCTGCAGACCATCGGCATACACCGTCGCCCACATATGATCCGCCTCGATCAGCGAAGTGCGCACGGAGGCGAGCGAGCGCGTCTCCACGATACCCGCCGCGAACCCGGCCGCCAGCCACGACAGCAAGGCGGCCACAAGAAGCGCGCCACCGGTGATGATCTTGGGGCCAAGCCGCATCGAGGCTTACTCCAGTTCCACGTTCCGCCGTCTTACGTTGCGGGCGCGGGGGGATCAATCACTGCCGCCAGGGCGCGCCGGCAGAATGCCGCGCCCAAGCCCTGGCACGGCTAGTCCGGAGTGGACGGTGTCGGGGAGGACGGCGGGGGGCGTGTCAGGGTCAGGGCAAGGGCGCCGACAATGAAGGTGACGACAAGGATCGCCAGCGTTGCCGCCAGAAAGAGCAGCAATGCCAGGCCGATACCGCCCGCCGCCGCGCCGGGGAGCAGGGCGGCCAGCGGCGGCCAGAGATCGTCAGCCAGCACGGAGTGCCCCATCGTCGCCGCGAAGGCCACCGCGATGACGGCCGCCGCGATCAGCGTCGTCAGCGAGACGGCCCGGCCCCGCGCCGGGAATGCAAGCGCCCGCCGCAGCGCTTCCGTCTGGCGGGCGATGTCCTGCTGCATGGCCAGAAGCGCCGGGACGATCATAAGCACGAGTACCACGCCGAACCCTAGGCCGAATACCAGGGTAATGACCGTCGGTTTCAGGAACTGTGCCTGCCGCGACGGTTCGAACAGGAGCGGCGCGAGCCCGAACACCGTGGTGAGGGTCGTCAGCAGGACAGGCCGGAGACGGTCCGCCGCGCCGTCGACGATGGCCGGGATCAACCCGCGCGACTTGGCGTAATCGTCGACCGTGGTGACCAGGACGATGCTGTCATTGATGATGATCCCCGACATTCCGATCAGCCCGACGACCGTGAACATCGAGAGCGGCAAGCCCCACAGGGCGTGCCCCCAGATCGTGCCGATCAGCCCGAAGGGAATCACCGCCATGATCAGCAGCGGCCGGGCCCATGAGGCGAAGATCCACGCCAGTGTGAGGTAGATCCCCAGAAGGCAGAACGCATAGCCGAGCGCGGCATCCGTCAGAAAGCTCCGCTCCTGCTCGGCAAGGCCGGACAGGCGCCAGCTTACGCCATACTCGGCTTCCAGCGCGGGGAGGATCCGCTCTTCCATCTGGCGCCGGATTTCGGCGGCGCGGTCGGCCTGCTCGTCGGCGACGTCTCCGGTCACCGACACGATGCGAAGGCCGTTCTCCCTGTTGATCGTCGAAAATCCGGAGCGGCGCTCGACCTCCACGATATCGGCGAGCGGAACATAGGCGCCGCTCGGCGTGCGCAGCTGCGTGCTGTCGAGAAAGTCCGCCGTCAACTCGCCCGCCGGAAGCTCGACCCGAATCGCGGAGGAGCGCGGCCCCACCGGGAAGGTTGCGGCTTCGATCCCGCCCAGACGGTGGCGCAGCACGCGACCCAGATCGTCGATCGTGAAGCCGAGCGCGGCCCCCTGCGGCGTCAGATCCAGAATCAGCTCTTCCTTGTCGAAGGCAAGCGTGTCCTCCAGGGCCGAGACCTCCGGAAACTGCGCGGCCTCCTGTTTCAGGCGCTCCGCCGCTTCCTTCAGCACGGCCGTCTGGGCCCCGAACAGTTGAACGTCGAGGCTGTCGCCCCCGGGGCCGGAGCGGGAGCCGCGAAAGCTCAGGGTCTCGACCAGCGGATGGCGTTCGACCTCGTCCTGCAGACGGCGGACGAAGACACGGCTCGTATAGGGCCGGTCGTCGGCGTCGATCAGTTCAACGGCGATGGAGCCGAGCTGATCCTGATCCTTGCTCGCTGTGCCGGAGAGGCCGCGCCCCGTATTGCCGCCGACTTCCGCCAGCACGTATTCGACGGGGAAGCGCCCGTGTTCGGCCTCCAGCTGCCGGCCGACGGTTTCCACGGCCGCCTGGAGCGCGCGCATCTGTTCGAGCGTATCCTCCCGCGTGGCCCCGGGTGCCATGGCGAAGTTCCCTGCCACGGAACCCTCCTCCGGGCCGGAGAAGAACCGCCACTGGACCTCGCCGGACACCACGAGCGAAACCTGCGATGCCAGCAGGACGAACAGACCGGCCACCACCGGATAGCGGGCGCGGATCACAAGCCGCATGAACGGCCGGAACAGCCTGTCGCGGAACCAGCCGAAGCCCCGGTTCACCTGCCGCGACGGCCAGTCGTACCACCGTTCCTTCTGGGCGTGGGCGAGGGAGTGCGCCATGTGGTTGGGCAGGATCAGGAAGCACTCCACCAGCGACGCGATCAGCACCACCACGACCACGAAGGGAATGTCGCTGATCAGATCGCCGAACCGTCCTTCGATGAGGGTGAGCCCGGCAAAGGCGATGATCGTGGTGATCGTCGCCGAGAAGACCGGCCCCGCCATGCGCTGGGCCGCCCGTTCCGCCGCGACCGGGGGCGCCTCTCCCAGCGTGCGGGCGCGAAAGTCGGCATGCTCGCCCACGACGATGGCATCGTCGACCACGATCCCGAGGGTGATGAGCAGCGCGAAGAGCGAGATCATGTTGATCGTCATTCCGGCCGCCCACATCAAGGCGACGGCCGCGAGCAACGCCACGGGAATGCCCGCCGCGACCCAGAACGCCGTGCGCGCATTGAGGAACAGAAACAGCAGCGTCACCACAAGGACGAGGCCGACCGCCGCGTTCTCGAGCAGCGTTGTCAGCCGGCCCGAGATCGCCTCGGAGCGGGTGCGCACGAGGTCGATGGTCACGCTTTCGGGCAGGCCGCTGACGAACTCGTCGGCCACGCGTTCCACGATGGCCTGAATCTCCAGCGCGTCTCCCTGGGCGGAGCGGTCGACCCGCATGGAAATCGCCGGGTTGTCGCCGACGAAATACGCCCGCTGCCGCGCCACGCCCTCGGTGTAGATCCGCGCGACGTCCCCGATGGTGAGCTGCGCACCGCCGCTCTCGCTGCGCAGGACAATCTTGGCAATCGCTTCGGGGTCGCGCTTTTCCTGGCCGGTTCGGACGCGGGCATTGGCGCCCGAGACATCGCCGGCGGGGTCGCCCTCGGCCTCGGCCGCGATTGCGTCGGCGATTTCGCGCATGGTGACGCCGTGGCGCAGGAGCGACGCCGTCGGCACCTCCACGATGATCTGGGGCGCGGCGATGCCGCGGATCGTGGTGCGCGTTACGCCCTCGGCGAACAGCCGGACGGAGAACTCGTCGGCGAACTGGGCGAGCTGCGCGACGCCGACGGGCCCGGCGATCACGACATCGGTCACCCGGTCGCGCCAGGCGTCCCGGCTGACTTCGGGTTCCTCGGCGCCCTCGGGCAGATTGGAGATGCTGTCGACCGCCTGCTGCACATCTTCGGCCGCGCGCGACATGTCGTAGTTCGGCTCGAACTCCAGCTCGATGGCCGCCCGGCCCTCGCGCGAGCGGCTTTCGGAGCTTTCGACACCGTCGACCGCGAGCAGCGTCGGGATCATCAGCTCGACGATGCCGCTGTCGATATCCTCGGCGCCGGCGCCGTCCCACTCGACGTCGACATCCACGCTGTCGAGGATCACATCGGGGAAGAACTGCGCCCGCATCTGCGGAAACGCGGCCAGCCCCGCCGCCACGAGGACAACCAGCAGCAGGTTCGCCGCCGTGCGGTGCCGGGTGAAATAGGCGATGATCCCTGCCGTGCCGGCTGCCCGGTATGCCATCGGTCAGCCCCCCTGCCGGCCTTCGATCCTGGCGATCATCTGCGCCGGCACGCTATCCTGCAGGAGCTGGGCGAGGATTCGCGCGCGCGCCTCCTCCGGCATCCTTGTGTTGGCCTCGACGGTCGCGATCAGCGCCCTGCGCCGCTCCGGGGTGAGCGTCACCATCCCCGCGGCGGCGGTCTCGTCCGGCGCGGCGCGGCCGTCGCGCTCCGCCGTCAGATCGCGCACCTTGATCCCGGGGCCGAGGAGCGGCGTGCGTTCGGCGACCACGCGCGCCCCCTCCAGCCCCGAAGCCGGCACGAGCACGATATCCCCCTGACGCCGCAGAACGGGCGCGACGGCGGACACAAGGCGATCCTCTGCGCCGACCCGCAGAACCGTTCCGGCGGCATCGACCGCGGTCGCGGGCAGCTGCGCGACCTCTGTCAGCGGCGGCTCCTCCACGTGGACGGACACGAAATCGCCCGGACGGAACCCGGCGAAGTGATCGAGCCGGGCAAAGAGGCGCCGCCCCGTCTGCCCCTCGCCCACGGCGGCCCCGACACGGGTTACCGTTCCGCGCGCCTCCAGATCGAGACCCAGCACATCGAGCGTGATGCGCACCGGCGCGGCCAGAATGGAGCCGTCATCGTCGATCAGTCGCGCGTATTGCGCGGTCGAGACGCGGAACGAGACCTCTAGCGCTTCGGCGTCGATCAGAGTGGAGATCTTCTCGTTCGGGGTGAGCAACCCGCCCTCTGTCAGCGTGACATCCGCAAGGGTGCCCGCGAAGGCGGCGTGGATCTCGGTATCGTCGAGATCGCGCTGTGCGTTGGCCAGCGTGATTCGCGCCCGCGACACCGCGTTGCGGGACTGGTCGACCCGCGTCTCCGCGCTGGCCTCGGAAATGCGGCGCGTGAGGACGGATTGCTCCGCCGCGCTTGCGGCAAGCTCCGCCGTCTCGACGGCGGCGGCGGTGCCGACCCCGCGGGTGGCAAGGTCGCGCTGACGGTCGAGCGCGGTGATGCGCAACTCCGCCTGTGCCCGGGCGGCGGCCAGTTCGTCGCGCGCAAGACCGAGGGCGCGCTCGGCGTCGCGCTGCTGGGCCTCCGCCTCCGCGAGACCGGTGCGCGCGACCTCGAGCGCATCGCGTGCATCCGTCGGATCGACGCGCACCAGAAGCTGGCCGGCCTGCACCTGCGCACCGTCCTCGAACTCCGGCGCCAGCGCCACGATGCGGCCGGGCGCGGAGGCGCGCACCTCCAGGCTTCGGCGGCTTTGCACCTCTCCGAAGACGGTCATGGTCGGGGCGATGGTCTCGGCTTCGACGAGAACGGTGTTGACCGCCATCACACGTTCCCGGGCCGGGCTTTCGCGGACGTCGCGGTTCATCCGCGCGTCGAGGGCGCCGTAGAAAATGTCACCCGCCCAGACGAGAAGGCCGACGGTCAGCGACAGAAGAAAGAGCCCCGTGAGGGACCGGCGAAGGAACTGCATGGCTTGGCCTTTTCGGCGGCGGCTGAACGTAATCTAGGAGGCTGGCCGCAATCTGCAAAGACGGGCCTTCGATCTGCCCTACACGCAGGGGGCAGCGGTTTCCGTCGCCGCGTTGTTCGCGATGTCGTGATCGGCCGTGCCGGAGCGATGGTCTGGGCCGGCTACTTGCGCTTCATATGCTCGTCGAGGCGCGGCATGATCTCGATGAAGTTGCAGGGCCGATGGCGGTAGTCGAGCTGGGGGGCGAGGATGTCGTCCCACCAATCGCGGCA
>JBCDGG010000032.1:0-36388 GCA_038757905.1 Pseudomonadota bacterium
CCACGATGGCGGCCACCGTCACCGCGCGCATGCGGCCGGGTGCGAGGCGCCCGGAGACCAGGATCGCGAGCGCAATCGTCGCCGCGCCGGCGGTCAACGCCACGGCCATACCCGCGCCGCCGGCGGCCCAGGCCGCGCCGACGGGCGGCATGGACACCAGAACGGCGGCCAGCCCGCCAAGCGCCACGAAGCCCATGACGCCCACGTTAAAGAGGCCCGCATAGCCCCATTGCATGTTGACCCCGAGCGCCATGATCGCGCTCACCAGCCCCATGTTGAAGATCGCGAGCGAGGTGTTCCACGATTGCAGAAGCCCCGTTCCGACAAAGAGCAGGCCCACGAGCGTGAAGAGCAGAACCGTTCTCATACCGCTTTCCCCCGGAAGAGGCCCGTGGGCCGGAAGAGCAGAACGATGACCAGGATCGTGAACGACACCGCGAACTTGTAATCCGTGCTCAGAAGCTGCAGCAGCCCCTCCGGCGCCCAGTCTTCCGGCCCTAGATAGGCCACCACCCGCCGGAACGCGTAGGTGAAGGTGACTTCGGAGAATGCGATGATGAAGCCCCCTGCAATGGCCCCGAGCGGGCTACCCAGCCCGCCCACGATGGCAGCGGCGAAGATCGGCAGCAGCAGCTGGAAATAGGTGAAGGGTTTGAAGGACTTGTCGAGCCCGTAGAGCACGCCCGCAATCGTCGCCAGCGTCGCCGTAATCAGCCAGGCCACCATCACCACCCGCTCCGGGTTGATCCCCGACAAGAGCGCCAGATCCTCGTTATCGGAAAAGGCGCGCATGGATTTGCCCGTGCGCGTGCGGTTGAGAAACCAGAAGAGCAGCGCCACCGCGATGGCGGCCACCACGATGGTGATCCCTTGAGAGGTCCGAAAGGCCAGCCCCTCCTCCAGCCCGGTCATCTCGCGGAAGGTGCGGGCGGAGATGATGAAGCGCTCGCCGTCCGAAAACCGCTGGTCGTCCACCCCGATGATGAAGCGCACCAGCCCGTTCATCACGAACATGACCCCCATCGAGACGATGACCAGAATCACCGGTTTCGCCTTCTGCGCCCGATAGAAGCGATAGACCACACGATCCGTGCCCAGCAGCAGCAACGCGCAGACCGCGATCCCGAAGGGCAGGGCCAGGAGCGCCGTGGGCAAGGGCCCGAGCGAGATCCCCATCGCCTGAAACGCCCACGTGAACAGGATCGTCGCCATCGCGCCGAAGGCCATCGTGTCGCCATGGGCGAAGTTGGAAAAGCGCAGGATGCCGTAGATCAGCGTCACCCCCAGCGCCCCCAGCGCCAGTTGCGCGCCGTAAGAAGTCGCCGGGATCAGCACGAAATTGGCGAAGACGACAAATGCGTTCAGAAAGTCCATACTTGCCCCATGTCGCACTGGCCGGCATAGCGCTGCCAGTTCAAATAGGATTGGTGAGTTAGTGGTCCCGCGGGCAACAAGGTCGCCGCGATGATCTCTGTCTTTGAGGTGCGAAGATGGAGTGTTCGACCGTCTTCCGCCTTTGCAGTCAACGTCCAGTCTCTCGACACGATCGTGTAACCGTTGAGCATCTCACGCGGGCCGGGGCGGTCGATGCCAACGAGAGCGAATGTGCCCACGTTCGTCTCGATAGGGGCAGTATCCCAAGCCAGCAGCATGAGCTCGCCATGCGCACACGTCCCCTCTTCAAAGCAGTGAGGATGAAGGACGCAGGCCTCCTCAGATGCTGCGATGCGGGGCATCAGACAAACCAAGGCCGAGATGATCAGACTACGGTGAGTCATCCCCCCAGAAAGCTCCGCCGCACCTCCGGATCGGCCAGCAGAGCCGCCCCGGTATCGGTGAACGCGTTCCGCCCTTGGACCAGCACATAGCCGGTATCGGCGATCTCCAGCGCCTGCCGTGCATTCTGCTCCACCATCAGGATCGAGATGCCCGTCCGTGCCACCTCGATGATCCGGTCGAAAAGCTCGTCCATCACGATGGGGCTCACCCCCGCGGTCGGCTCGTCGAGCATCAGCACGGTGGGCTTCGTCATCAGCGCCCGCCCCACGGCCACCTGCTGGCGCTGCCCGCCCGACAGCTCGCCCGCCGCCTGCCGCCGCTTGTCGCGCAGGATCGGAAACAGCGTATAGACCTGCTCCATCGTCTCCGCGATCTCGTCCTGGCGCAGAAACGCTCCCATCTCCAGGTTCTCCTCCACGCTCATCGAGGTGAAGATGTTGTTGGTCTGGGGCACAAAGGCCATGCCCTCGACCACCCGCGCCTGCGGCGTCAGCCGGGTGATGTCGCGCCCGCCAAGTCGCACCTGACCCTCGCGCAGGTTCAGCATCCCGAAGACCGCCTTCATCCCGGTGGACTTGCCCGCCCCGTTCGGCCCCACGATGACGGAGATTTCGCCCCGATCCACCGCGATGGTGCAGCCATGCAGGATATCCGCGCCACGCCCGTACCCGCCGGTCATGGCGTCGCCGATCAGCATCGCCTCTCCCGTCCGTCCATTGACGGGCCCCGCCTCGGTTTCCGTCCCGGAGGGCCGCAGCGTTCCGCCCCCCTCCCGGGTGATCGACCGGTCCTTGTTGCCGCGATCGTCGCGCAACGCGTCGTATGGATCCTCGCCCAAACCTGCCCCTATCATCTTGGTTCAAATACTCCGGGGGGTGCGGGGGGCTGGCCCCCCGCCGGTCCCGCCGCCCGTCACTGCGCCGCCTGCGCCACCGTCTTGTTCTTCAGCCCCGTGCCGAGATAAGCCTCGATCACCTGCTCGTTGGCCTTGATCTCGGCGATCGTTCCCTCGGCCAGCTTCTTGCCCTCGGCCATCACGATCACCGGGTCGCAGAGCCGCCCGATGAAATCCATATCGTGCTCGATCATGCAGAACGTGTAGCCGCGCTCCACATTGAGGCGCTGGATCGCATCGCCCACGGTGTTCAGAAGCGTCCGGTTCACCCCCGCGCCGACCTCGTCCAGAAAGACGATCCGGGCGTCCACCATCATGGTCCGGCCCAGCTCCAGAAGCTTCTTCTGGCCGCCCGAGAGGTTTCCGGCACGCTCGTCCTTCAGATGGTCGATCGTCAGAAATTCAAGCACTTCGTCGGCCTTCTTCAGAAGCGCGCGTTCCTCCTGCGCGATCTGGCGCCGTCCGATCCAGGCGTTGATCAGGCGCTCGCCCGACTGGGCGGCGGGCACCATCATCAGGTTCTCGCGCACCGTCATCGAGCTGAACTCATGGGCGATCTGGAAGGTCCGCAGCAGCCCCTTGTGAAACAGCGTGTGAGGCGGCAGGCCGGTGATGTCCTCGCCCGCCATCGTCACCCGGCCGGAGGTCGGTTTAAGATTGCCGGCGATCACATTGAACAATGTGGTTTTTCCGGCCCCGTTCGGCCCGACGAGGCCGGTGATGGACCCTGCCTCGATCTTCAGCGACGCACCGTCCACGGCCCGAAACCCGCCAAAGTGCATGTGCAGGTCGTGAACCTCGATCATGCCAGTCTCCCCGGACTGTGGTGGCCTGTCTGGCTGCCTCAACAGGAAACGGCCCGGACAGATCCGGGCCGCGTCCCCTCTAACCCGGTCTCAGCGGTAGCCGACGACCGAAAGCGCGCCGCCGCCGTCGACGACGAACTCGGCATAGGAGCCGGCGGCCTCGCCCACTCCCACGAGCTCGACGCCGGTGGCGCCCACAAGGTCCACCTCGCCGCCGCCATTGATGATCTCCAGCGCCTTGGCCAGTTCGCCCGGCAGGATCGGCTCGCCCGGGGCGTTGGCGACATCGAGGATATGGTCGACATAGTCGCCGGGCTCGTGCGAGCCCGCCGCCGCCATGGCCAGCAGGATCAGCGAGGCCGCATCGTAGCTCTCGCCGGCATAGACCGAGGTGCCGTCGATGCCCGCGTCGCTTGCCATGGACGCAAAGATCTGGCCGCCTTCGTTTTCGCTGCCCGGCGCGGTGCCGATGGAGCCTTCGATATCGGAGCCGAACCGCTCGGTCAGCGCGTCGCCGATCATGCCATCGCCGAAGGCGAACATGTCGAAGGCGCCGGAATCGAGCGAGGCCTGGATGATGCCCGCGCCGCCCTGATCGACATAGCCCAGCACGACGAGCGCATCGCCCCCGGCGGCCGCAAGCGCGCCCACTTCGGCGGTGTAATCGGCCTTGCCGTCCTCATGGGCGGTGGCGAGGCTGACGCTGCCGCCGCCATCGGTGTAGGACGCCTCGAACGCATCGGCGAAGCCTTTGCCGTAGTCGTTGTTGGTGTAGGTGACGGCGACCTCGTTCATGCCCTTCTCGAGCAGGATCTCGGCCAGCACGGCGCCCTGACGGGCGTCGGACGGCGCAGTGCGGAAGAACAGGCCATTGTCTTCGGCCGCTGTCAGCGCGGGCGAGGTGGCCGAGGGCGAGATCATGACCATGCCATTCGGCACCGCCACGTTCGACAGGACGGCGCCGGTGACGCCGGAGCAATCGGCCCCCATGATGCCCTTCACCCCGTCAGAGGTGATCAGCCGCTCGGCGGCGGCCGTCGCGGCGGCGCTGTCCACGCAGGTGGAATCGGCGCGCACAGAGCTGACGGTCTTGCCGTCCATGAGCAGGCCGGATTCCGTCACCTCCGCCATCGCCATCTCGGCGCCCGCGGCCATGGCGGGGGTCAGCGATTCGATTGGGCCGGTGAAGCCGAGGATCACCCCAAGCTTGATCTCATGGCCGTCGGCGAGCGCAGGTGCGGCGACGAGGATTGCCGCGCTGGCAAGCAGCAGCTTCTTCATGTGTGTTCTCCCTGAAGCGTTATGATTCTGGCGCAAAAACTTAGTGGCAGCGGCGCACTTTGGAAAGCGCCGTTCGGCCGCCGCGCCGCAGCGTCGGCAAAAGACATCGCGACCTGAGGGGCAGGATCATGCCGTACCGGCGGGGACGAGCCGCCGCGGCGGCGGCAGGGCGTGATCGGCCAGCTCGGCCTCGTGCTCCAGCCAGTCCCGGAAGGCCGCCACCTGCGGGCGTGTCTCCGAGGCGAGGGGAAAGACGATACGATAGCAGGCCTCGGTGGTCATGCCGATGTCGAACGGGGCCACCAGCCGCCCTTCGGCAATGTCCTGGGCCGCAAGCGCCGAGCGACCCAGGACGACACCCGATCCTGCCAGGGCCGCATCGAGCGCGTGGTCGGCCTGGCTGAAGCGCGGGCCCGACGTGGGCGCCGCGCCCAGATCCGCGGCGCGGAACCATGTCGACCAGTTGATCGGCGGATCGAGAAAGCTGATGTCGTCCTGGTGCAGCAGCGTGGCATGGCGCAGATCCTCGGGCCGCCGGAGCGTTTCGGCCAGTGCAGGCGACATCATGGGCGTCATCCAGTCGGAGAGGATCGGCTTGGCGTAAAGGTCCGCGCCGGCGCTGTAGCCAAAGCGGATCGCCACATCGACGGCATCGCGCTCGAAATCGGCCACGCGCAGCGACGCCGAGAAGCGCAGCTCGATATCGGGATGCTTGGAGGCGAAGTCGAAGAGCCGGGGCGCCAGCCACTTCGCCGTGAAGGCCGGGCCGGCGGTGATGGTCAGCGTCGTGGTGTCCGTCACCCGCAGCGCGGAGCGCCACGCCGCCGAAAGCGCGCCGAAGCCGTCTGAAAGGCCGGGCGCCAACGCGCGGCCTGCATCCGTCAGCTCCACCGCGCGGTTCAGGCGGCGAAACACGGGGCGGCCAAGATGGCTCTCGAGCGATTTGATCTGAAACGACAACGCGGCAGGCGTCACACCCAGCTCGTCGGCGGCCTTGGCAAAGGACAGATGGCGCGCGGCGGCCTCGAAAGCGCGCAGGGCTGTCAGGGGGGGCAGGCGAATCGACATTGTCAGACAAGTAATACTTATCTGAAGGCCGCGAAAGTCTCGTTTGTGGAAACGGCACAAAGGGCGCATATCCCTACTCATCAAGTCAACCTGAACCGAAAGGGACCCAAGAGATGATCGAGACATCCAGCACCCGCCGCTACCGTGACGCCTACAAAGCCGCCCATCGCGCCCGGGCAGAAGCCTTCAGCGATCTGACGCGGCGGCTGTTTCGCCCCGGCAGCGCGCCGTCGGCGGACTAAGAGAAACTGACCTGACACCATCGTGAGGCGCCGCGGCCCCCCTTGATCTCGCCGCGGCGCCCATATCTGAGGACAGACAGCCCCAGCGCGAAGGAGCCTTCGATGCCCCGTCTGTTCCGTTTTCTGCCGAGCATTGCCCTGGGCCTTGCCCTCGGCCTTGCCGTGGCCGCGCCGTTGGCGGCCGAGATCCGCCAGACCGACGCCGGCGCGGTCGAGATCACGCCGGTCGTCGACGGCCTGGAAACGCCTTGGTCGCTGGGCTTCTTGCCCGATGGCGGCTTCCTCATAACGGAGCGGGACGGTGTCCTGCTGCATATCGCGCCCGATGGCACGCGGCAGTCCGTTGGCGGCGTGCCGGAGGTCGCGGCGTCGGGGCAGGGCGGCCTGCTCGACGTTCTGGTGCCGCGCGACTTCGCCCAGACCCGTCAGATCTATCTGACCTATGCCCGGCCGCAGCAGCGCGGCGCCAATACGGCGCTGGCGCGGGGGCTTCTGTCGGCCGATGGCGGTCTGCTCGAAAACGTCTCCACCATCTGGGAGGCAGCGCCGGGCTTCAGCGGCGGGCGGCATTTCGGCTCGCGGATCGTCGAGGGGCGCGACGGGCTTCTGTATCTGACGACGGGCGATCGCGGCACGCGCCCCTCGGCGCAGGACGTCACGAACGACAATGGCGCGGTGATCCGCGTCATGCGCGACGGCAGCATTCCCGCGTCGAACCCGCTTGTCGGTCAGGAGGGTGCGCGCCCCGGCATCTTCACCTGGGGTCATCGCAACCCGCAAGGCGCGGCGCTCGATGCCGAGGGGCGGCTCTGGACGGTGGAGCATGGCGCCCGCGGCGGGGACGAGGTGAACCTGATCGAGGGTGGCACCAATTACGGCTGGCCGACCATCTCCTACGGCCGGCACTATTCCGGCCTGCGAATCGGCGACGGGACGGAAGCACCCGGCCTCGCCCAGCCTCGCCATTATTGGGATCCCTCCATCGCCCCCTCCGGTATGGCCTTCGTCGGCAACGGCATGTTCGACGGATGGGCCGGGGACATCCTGGTGGGGTCGCTCAACTCCGATCTGATCTCGCGCCTCGATGTTAAGGGCGGCCAGGTGCGCGAGGTCGAGCGGATCGAAACCGACGAGACGAGCCGCGTCCGCGATGTGCGGATCGGCCCGGATGGCGCGGTCTGGTTTCTGTCGGAGGGCAATGGCACGCTCTACCGGATGCGCGTCGCTCCCGGCGGCTGAACGCAGTCCGCCGCCGCCGCATTCCAGCGCGCGCACGGTTTGCGGTTGAAGCGATGCGCCCGGCATGGCCTTCTAGCAGGACGCCAATCCGGAGCCCGACCATGCGCTTGCTCGCCACCGCATCCATCGCCCTTCTTTGCCTGCTGATCGTCGTCTCGGCCCCGGCGTCTGCCCAGCAGGACGCACGATTGCCCGTCTTCGACACGGCCGAGGACATGCGCTCCGAGCTTGACCGGTTGATGCGCGATCGCGACTTCGTGGCGGTCGTGGAGCGGTTCTCACCGCCCGCGCTGATGTCCATCGGGCGGGTCCGGGTGCTCGAGGACCGCTACAAGCAAACGCTGGACCCGTTTGACAATTCCGGCCATCTGGTGCTCGAAACCCCCGCCGACGGTGTCGTG
This sequence comes from Pseudomonadota bacterium, assembly GCA_038757905.1. GTDB lineage: Bacteria > Pseudomonadota > Alphaproteobacteria > Rhodobacterales > Rhodobacteraceae > HLUCCA09. The sequence continues at coordinate 7,712 of JBCDGG010000032.1, forward strand.
CGCGAGGTTGTCGCCTATTGGGCGGGAGACACCTATGCGTATGTCTACCTTCTGACCCATACGCGCGAGGACGGTGTGCGCGTGCTCGATTTCCAGATCTCCGGCGACGTGCGCGCGATCAAGGATTGGTGGTAAGCGCACCGCGCTCGGCGGGCGGGCGCGCCAAAACGTAATAGGCCGTATCACACCACTCGCTCTCGCCATAAAGGAAGTTCTTCTCTTCCACGCGGTCCAACCGGAAGCCGAGTTTTTGCAGCAGAGCGGCGGAGGCCGAGTTGCGCGGATCCAGTTCGGCAGTCAGCCCCTGAAGCCCCGGGAACCGCTCCCAGATCAGGGGCAGAATCGCGCGCATCGCTTCGGTGGCATAGCCTTTCTGCCAATGATCGGGATGCAGGATGAAGCCGACCTCCGGTTTGGCCCACATCCCCGCCTTGCCGATGCACACGCCGTCGAGATCGAGGATGTATTCCAGCTTCCGGTCCGGATCGCGTGCCATGAAGCCCTGCAAGAACCGCTTCGTCTGGGCGCGCGACGTGTTCGGCGGCCTGTCCCAATAGCGCATGGCGCGCGGATCGGTGAAGATGCGGTGCAGCTGCTCCAGATCGCTCTCCAGCGCAGGCCGCAGCGTCAGTCGCGCGGTGCGCAGCATCACCTAGGCCGGTGTCCGCGTCGCGGCGTTGGCCCCCCGTTCGCGGTAGGGCGTCGTCTCATACCGTGCGCGGTAACACTTCGAGAAATGCGACGGCGACGTGAATCCGCAGGCCAGCGCCACATTGATCACCGACATGTCTGTCTGCAGCAGCAGGTTGCGCGCCTTCTGCAACCGCAACTCCATATAATAGCGCTTCGGCGAGCGGTTGAGGTAGCGCCGGAACAGCCGTTCCAACTGCCGCGTGGACAGCCCCACATCGCGGGCAAGCAGGGCGGGCGAGATCGGCTCCTCGATGTTCTGCTCCATGATCTGGATGACCTGGCCCAGCTTGGGGTGCCTGACGCCGATCCGCGACGGGATCGACAGGCGCTGCGTGTCCTGATCGGTCCGGATCGACGAGTAGATGAGCTGATCGGCCACCAGCCCGGCAAGGTCTTCGCCATGGTCCTCGGCGATCAGCTTGAGCATCAGGTCGATCGAGGCCGTCCCGCCGGCCGTCGAGATCCGATTGCCGTCGATCACGAAGACCGACTTGGTCAGGTTCACCTCCGGAAACTCCTCCGAGAAGCTGTCCTGATTCTCCCAGTGGATCGTGGCGCGCTTGTCGTCCATCAGACCGGCGCGGGCGATCGAGTAGCCCGCGGTGCAGAGCCCGCCGATGGTGATCCCGCGCCGCGCTTCGCGCCGCAGCCATCCGATCAGGCGTTTGGTGGTGGCTTCTTGAATGGCGATCCCGCCGCACAGCATGACCGTGTCGTCGCGCGCGACCTCTTCAAGATCGCCGTCCACGCCGAACTCCACCCCGTTCGAGCACCGGACAGGCGCGCCGCCTTCGCCGACGATCTGCCAGTGATAAAGCTCGCGGCCCGCCATGCGGTTGGCGATCCGCAAGGGTTCGATCGCGCAGGCAAAGCAGAGCATGGTGAACTGATCGAGCAACACGAAGACAAACCGGCGCGGCTTTTGGTCCGCGCGCGCGGCTGTGGCCGGGATCGTGCTGGCAACGGGCAACTTGGCCATTTCTTCGCGCTCGCTCGTACTGGAATCACAGGGCCAAATTCGGCGTTCCAGCGCAAGCGGAATGTGACGTTCCGGCGATGCATCCTGCACGGTTGGGCCGGGCCTGCGCCGCCCGCGTCGTTTTGCCGTGGCGGCCAGGGAGCCGACGGGCTATAGAGCGCTCCGCTAACGGTAACACTGACCCGGAGGAGCAAGATATGTCCGGCGCGCCGAAATCCGCATCAAGCCAAGCCCCTTGGAGCAAATCCGCCTGGCGGTCCAAGCCGCGGGTGCAGATGCCGGACTATCCCGATTCCGCAGCCCTGGGCGCGGTCGAGGCGCAGCTGTCGAAGTATCCGCCGCTGGTGTTTGCGGGCGAAGCACGCCGGTTGCGGGGCGAGCTGGCCAAGGCCGGCCGCGGCGAGGCGTTTCTGCTTCAGGGCGGCGATTGTGCCGAAAGCTTCGAGCAGTTCTCGGCCGACACGATCCGCGACACCTTCAAGGTCATGCTGCAGATGGCCGTGGTGCTGACCTATGGCGCCAAGGTGCCGGTGGTGAAGGTCGGCCGCATGGCGGGCCAGTTCGCCAAGCCGCGTTCGGCCCCCACGGAAACCGTCGATGGCGTGGAGCTGCCGTCCTACCGGGGCGATATCATCAACGATCTGCCCTTCACGCCCGAGGCGCGCCTGCCGCGGCCCGAGAAGATGCTTCAGGCCTACACGCAGGCGGCCGCGTCGCTGAACCTGCTGCGCGCTTTTTCGACGGGCGGTTTTGCCGATATTCACCGCGTCCATGCCTGGACGACCGGCTTCGCCGCCGAGGACGAGGCGCAGGCCTACCGCGAGGTCTCGGGCCGGATCGCGGATGCGCTCGACTTCATGTCGGCCGCCGGGATCAGCGCCGATCAGGTGGAAAACCTCGCCACGGTGGATTTCTACACCTCGCACGAGGCGCTGCTGCTGGAATATGAAGAAGCGCTGACGCGGGTCGATTCCACCACGGGGCAGACCATTGCGGGCTCCGGCCACATGATCTGGATCGGCGACCGCACGCGTCAACCGGACGGGGCGCATGTGGAGTTCGCCCGCGGCGTGTCGAACCCGGTCGGGATGAAATGCGGCCCGTCGATGACGGCAGAGGATCTCAAACGGCTGATGGCCACGCTCAACCCCGACAACGACGAAGGGCGTCTGACGCTGATCTCGCGTTTCGGGGCGGGCAAGGTGGCCGAGCATCTGCCGCGGTTGATCGAGACGGTGCGCGCCGAGGGCGCCAATGTCGTCTGGGTCTGCGATCCGATGCATGGCAACACGATCAAGTCGGCCTCCGGCTACAAGACGCGGCCGTTCGACCGGGTGCTGGGCGAGGTGCGCGAGTTCTTCGCGGCTCACCGCGACGCGGGCACGGTGCCGGGCGGGGTGCATTTCGAGATGACCGGTCAGGACGTGACCGAATGCACCGGCGGCCTGCAAGCGGTGTCGGACGAGAACCTGTCGGACCGCTATCACACCGCGTGCGATCCGCGCCTGAACGCGACGCAATCGCTGGAGCTGGCTTTCCTCGTGGCCGAGGAACTGTCGAACCGGCGCGACGCGGCCCGCGCCACGGGCTAGGCGAGGCCGAACACCGGTCTGAAATCGGGAAACGGGCGGAGCATCCTCCGCCCGTTCTTCGTTCTGTCCGTGCTTTGCCTGATCCGCCGTGACCCGAGCGGCGCGTCCGGTTGTCAGACAGAGCCCGCAGACGGAACATTGCCGGGCTTGCCAAGGGCAAAGTCCGGAAACTGCCCACCGATTGGGCTCTCGATCTCCGGGACACGCCCGCAAAGCTCGAACATGAGGGGCAGGGCGCCCCTTTCCGGGTGGCCTCTCATCGTTTCGGTTCCCCATTCGCCCGCTCCGGCCTACCATCCCCGCTGTCGGATAACTGGAGTAGCTCATGCGCGTCTGTGCGCTCGCCCTCGCCCTTCTCATTCCCCTTCTGCCCGCCACCGCCCGTGCTCAGGACACCGATCTCGAGCTTGTGCTGCTCGCCGATGCCTCAGGCTCCATCGACAGCCGGGAATACCGCCTGCAGCGCGAGGGCTATGCCACCGCCATCACGGACCCGGAGGTGCTGGCAGCAATCGCGAACACCGCCTACGGCTCTATCGCGGTCACCTACGTGGAATGGGCCGCCAATCAGGTCGTCGTCGCCGATTGGACAAGAATCGCCACCGAGGATCAGGCCCGCGCTTTCGCAGCGGCGATCCTGGCCCCGCCGCGCCGGGCCATCGGGCGCAATGCAATCGGTGCCGCGCTGCTCAAGGGCCTGACGCTGATGGACGAGAACGACATCTATGGCTGGCGCCGGGTGATCGACTTTTCGGGCGACAGCATCCGCAATTACTCCGGGCCCATGATCGAGGAGGCCCGCGCCGAGGTGCTGGCGGCCGGCGTCACGATCAACGGCCTGCCGATTCTGCGGCCCGGGGATCCGGGCCGCGCGCAGGGCGGCCTGGAAGCGCTGTTCGCCGAGCATATCGTCGGCGGCCAGCATGCCTTCGTGGTCACCGCCGACAGCCGCGCCTCGTTCGCGGATGCGATCAAGCGCAAGCTGGTGTTGGAGATCTCCGGCAGCGCCCCGCCAAAACGCCTCGCGGCTAACCATTGACTTCGCCCGCTAGGGTCCTGGCGTCCACACCCCCTCCGCCAGCGTGCGGCAGCCCGTCGACCGAGCGTGTCGCGCTCAGTCCTCCGAACTCACGATGTAGAGATTCGGCCGTCCGCCGGCGCGCGGTGGCCGCGGCGGTGTTGGCGCGGGCGCGGTGTCCGTCATGGGCGGCGTGTACGCCGCTGGCGGCTCGGCAAGCGCCCCGGTGGCGGCGGGCGGCCGCGCAACCGGCTTCTGCACGCCGTGGCCCGCCGTGCGTGACCACCCGCCGATGCGGCGGTCGCCGGCATGCTCCGGCCCGGCAATCGGCGTGATCTCCTCATGCGCGATGGAGAAGCGCCGCGGCGCACGGCCGACGGGGCCGTTCGTCACCAGGCATCCCAGCGCGCGGCTCACATCGCCGAAGTCGCTCTTCAGCGGGAGCAGCAGAAGGCGCGCGTCCAGCCCTGGCCGGCCGATCCCGGTTTCACCGTTGAGCGTGAGCCGGACAATCGCCGGGGCGTCGAACACTGCCTCCATCGCGTCCGACAGCGGCTTGCGCGCCTCGGGCGTGAAGAAGGCCGTCACCGGCATCCCCCGAACCTCCATGCCCATTAGATCCGACAGGTGCATCCCGGCCAGGCGAAAGCGCGCCATCCCGGGCGCCACGCGCTCCAGGATGAAGGCGTATTCCAGCGAATCCTCAATCTGGCGCGGATCCACCTCGGAGCGGGCCGGCACGAGCCGCGTGCCGCGCAGCTGATGCCAATAGGCTTCGAGGAGCGCCACAGTCGGAAAGCGCAGGTCTTTGGCCACGTCGCTGAGCGCGACGATCTGAGCGCCCGGGCGGCTCTGGTCTTGCGTCTGATCGGCCATCACGGCGTCCCTCCGCTCCTCTGTCCGGGCCCGCCGCCCCGATCGGCCGCCCCGGAATCGCGCCCCCGCGCGCGGCCTGTCCCGCGTCATGCGCGGTCTCGCTCAGGCCTTCGTTACCCAGCTCTTAATATGACAGATTTCTGCGGCATTGTCTGAAAAATGCGTGCGGACAGTTAACGCCGATCCCGGCAAACCGCCCCCGCTCGACCGCCCCTCCCGACACCCGCCTATGGCCGATGTGCCGGTCCTGCGCCCGAACCGGCTGCCCCAGTCTTGACCCCGGCGCCCGGCTCAAGCACCACGGGCGCGCGGCGCACAATGTGGGGACCGGCACGCCAGTGGGGGCCAGAGGGGGAGAGCGACATGCACGACAGGAGAGGGCTGCTGATCATCCTGTCGTCGCCGTCCGGGGCCGGCAAGTCCACCTTGGCACGGCGCCTCATGACGTGGGATGTCACGCTCACCTTCTCGGTCTCGGCCACCACGCGCACGCCGCGCGACGGCGAGGTCGACGGCACGCATTATCACTTTCTGAGCGAGCCGACGTTCAAGCAGATGGTCGCCCGAGGCGCCATGCTGGAGCACGCCTTCGTCTTCGGCAACTTCTACGGATCGCCCGCCGATCCGGTGCGCGCGGCCATCGAAGACGGGCGCGATGTGCTCTTCGATGTCGACTGGCAGGGCGCGCAACAGATCCGCAACTCCGAACTTGGCCGGCACACCCTGTCGATCTTCATCCTGCCGCCCTCCATTCCGGAGCTCCGGCGGCGTCTCGTCTCCCGCGGGCAGGACACACCGGAGGTGATCGCCAAACGCATGCAGAAGAGCTGGGACGAGATCAGCCACTGGGACGGCTACGACTATGTCCTCGTGAACGACGATCTCGACCGGACCGAAGAGCGCCTGCGCACCATTGTCACGGCCGAACGCCTGCGCCGCCCGCAACAGCCGGGCCTGCAGGCCCATGTCCGGTCCCTTCAAGCCGAATTCGAGGACATGAAATGACCCTTTACGCACTCGACGACATCACCCCCGATCTTGCCGCGGAGGCCTGGGTCGCTCCCTCGGCCGAGATCATCGGCAAGGTGCGGCTGGGCGCCCGCACTGGCATCTGGTTCGGCGCCGTGCTGCGCGGGGACAACGAACTGATCGATGTGGGTGACGGGACCAACATTCAGGAACACACCGTCTGCCATACGGATATGGGCTTTCCGCTGACCATCGGGCTGGACTGCACGATCGGCCACCGGGCGATGCTGCACGGCTGTACCATTGCCGACGAGACGCTGATCGGCATGGGCGCCACGATCCTGAACGGCGCGAGGATCGGCCGCAATTGCCTGATCGGCGCCTGCGCGCTCATCACCGAGGGCAAAGAGATCCCCGACGGCTCGCTCGTCATGGGCAGCCCGGGCAAGGTTGTCCGGCAGCTGACCCCGGAGCAGATCGCGGGGCTTCGCGAAAGCGCGCTCGGCTACCAGAGAAACGCCGCCCGGTTCCGCGCGGGCCTAGTGGCGCGCTAGGTTTCGCCGCACCCTTGGCAAACGGGCGGCCCGCCCCCTTTTCACTTTGCTCCAAATATCCTCGCCGAAGGCGGCCGGACGCAGGCCGCCCACGCGCCCAGATAGGAAAGGATCGCTGAATGGCGGACCGCCGCACCTCGCCCGGGGAACCCGGGCGCCGTCTGCCCTGGCCCGAAAGCGCGAGCCGTCCGGTGGCCAGCCCGCTTCAGCCGAGCGTCGTTTACGCGGCCGCCACGCCGGATGCGCTCGACGCGCAGTACGAAGGCCGGCTGGAGGGGTGGACCTATGCGCGCGAGGGCCATCCCAATGCCGCCGTCGCGGCGGGCATGATCGACGCGCTGGAAGGCCTCGATGGCGGGATCATGACGTCGTCCGGCATGGCCGCCGTCTCGGCCGCGCTTCTGGCTCTGGCCGGGGCGGGCGACCATGTCGTCGGAGGCGACCAGCTCTACGGCCGGTCCCTGCGGCTTCTGACGGAGGATCTGCCGCGCCTCGGCGTCGCGACCTCGTTCGCCGACGCGACGGATGCGGATGCAATAGCCGAGGCCCTCCGCCCCGAGACGAAGGCCGTTCTGATCGAGGTCGTCTCCAACCCGACGATCCGCGTGGCCGATCTCGCCGGCATTGCGGCCCTCTGCCGGGAGCGCGGCGTGGCGCTCGTGGTCGACAACACGTTCACGACGCCGCGCGGCCTGCGTGCCGCCGATCACGGGGCCGACGTGGTGCTGCACTCGGTCACCAAGCTCCTGGCGGGGCATTCCGATGCCACCCTCGGCTGGGTCGCGGCGCGGGACAGCGAGGTGCAGGCGCGCATCGTTGCCGCGATCCAGACCTGGGGTATGACCGCTTCGCCGTTCGATTGCTGGCTGGCAGAACGCGGGCTCCACACCTTTGCGCTGCGCTACGATCGTGCAGAAGAGACCGCGCAGCGTCTCGCCGAGGCACTGACAGGCATGCCCGGGGTTCGGCGGGTGCTCTACCCGGGCCTCGCCGGCCATCCCGACGCGGCGCGGGCCGCCACGCTCCTCGGCGAGCGGGGCGGCAACATGGTGAGTTTCGAGATCGACGGCACGCGCACGGCCGCAAACGCCTTCGTCGCCGCGATGGACGGCGTGCCCTTCGCCCCGACGCTCGGCGATGTGAGCACGACCCTGTCCCATCCCGCCACCTCGTCGCATCGCGGGCTGACGCCCGAGGCGCGCGCGGCCATGGGCCTGTCGGAAGGGTTCTTCCGCGTGTCCGTCGGCCTGGAGACGCCCGAGACCCTTATCGCAGAGTTCGCGCGGGCCACGGCCGCGGCGGCCTCGTAGGCGGGCTGGTCGCCCCTGGGCGCGCGGCTCACTTCAGGGGGTGGCGCGGCGCCGGAATGAGGTCGATATCGAGGCTGGGAAAGCTTGCCTGCAGCTCGCGCAGCACGATCCCGGGCTTCGGCAGTTCCGGGGCGAGAATGCGATAGGGGTTGGTGAACCCGACGTCCTGCAGCAAGCGCGCCGTCTCCATGCCGTCGCCCCCGGTCCAGAACAGCGGGGAAAGGATGGCATCCGGCGCCGCGCGGCGCCGCAGCAGCATCGCCAGATCGGTCAGTTCGACGGAGGCCATCTCTCCCACAAGGCCGAGCCCGGGCAGCGCATGCGCCAGAATCTCATCGGGCAGATGGCTGATCATGCCGATCGGTCCGACCCACAGAACCGCAGCCGGCGCAACGCTCTGCGTCCGTGCTGATTTGACAGGGCGCACAACCGGTGCGCGGATCGGTCCCGAGGCCTTATCAGACATTCCACCGACGATACTTCATCTTAGAGATGTAGTCACAGAGAGAAATTCGCGCATTGTGCGAGCATTGGGGGCCGGTTGCTTTTTCGCCCCATTCCGGGGAGGGAACGCCGGGGGCGATGCCGGTGTCCGCGCTCCTATGTATCAAGGTGATTGCACCGGGAGCGACGGGCCATAGGCGCCCGTCCACAGCCGACGCCCGCAGAAGGATCGCATATGAAATCCCGCACCGCCGCCTCGATCCTGTCCGTTGTGCCGATGCCGCTTGTGCTGATCGGAACCGATGCCCGTATCCTCACGATGAACGGCCGGGCGGAGGAGCTCTTTGGCGCCAATGGCAGCGGGCGGCACCATCTGACGGTTCTGCGCCAGCCCCGCCTGATCGAAACGATCGACACCGCCCTGCGCGAGGGCCGGCCGGGCACGACGCGCTATCACAGCCCGTCGGAAGAGCGCGATTCGGTCTACCGGGTGATCGTGTCGCCGGTGGATGGCGATAGCGAGCCCGGCGTGCTCGTCGCGTTCGAGGATCTGACGGAGATGGAACGCGCCGGCGAGATGCGGCGCGATTTCGTCGCTAATGTCAGCCACGAACTGAAGACTCCCCTCACGGCGCTGCTGGGGTTCATCGAGACGCTGCGCGGGGCCGCACGCGATGATTCGGAAGCGCGGGACCGGTTCCTGGGAATCATGGAGCGCGAGGCCGAGCGCATGAACCGCCTCGTGACGGACTTGCTGTCGCTCAGCCGGGTAGAGAGCAGCGAGCGCAAGCGCCCAACCGAGCGCGTCCGAATCGACGAGCTGATCCTCTCGACGATCTCGGCGCTTCGGCCGATGGCCATGCAGGCCAACCTCACGCTCGATCTGAAGGTCGACGGCGAGGAGGATACTCTCATCGCCCCGTGCGATCCCGATCAACTGATCCAGGTCTTCTCCAACCTCATTGAAAACGCGATCAAGTACGGGGCGACGGGCGATGTCGTCGAAATTCGCGTCTCCTCCAGGGCGCGCGAGCTGGCGTTTCGGGGCCCGGCGGTGCAGGTCGACGTGATCGACTTCGGCGAGGGGTTCGACCCGATCCACATCCCGCGGCTGACGGAGCGGTTCTACCGCGTCGATGCGCACCGCTCGCGCGCCAAGGGGGGCACCGGCCTTGGCCTGGCCATCGCAAAACACATCGTCAACCGCCACCGCGGGCGCCTGCGAATCGATTCGGAGCCGGGGCAGGGTGCGACCTTCACGGTGCTCCTGCCGGCCGAGTAGGGGCCGGCCGCTGAGGGGGCCACGGCTGCGCGGCGCCGCTTGCAGACGCGTTTGATCAAGCGAATAGGGCCGCGCCCCCTTATGTGACGCTGCAGCACCGTCGAAGCCTTCTGCAGGGCGGGTTGTCGCTGTCATAAAAGCGTTACAAAACCTTCACAAAAGGCCAACCGACGACGCATAGAGCGCAGTCCGAGGCTGCCAGGGGGGCGGCCTAGATAATCCTCGCATGGAGAATGCTATGTCACTCGTGAAGCTGACCGTCTCGGCTGCGGCCATCTCGGCTGTTGCTGCGTCCGCTGCCTATGCCCGCGACAACGTCCAGGTTGCCGGGTCTTCGACGGTTCTGCCCTACGCGTCCATCGTCGCCGAAGCCTTCGGCGAGAACACCGACTTCCCGACGCCGGTGGTCGAGTCGGGCGGCTCCTCGGCCGGCCTCAAGCGCTTCTGCGAAGGCGTTGGCGCCAACACCATCGACATTGCCAACGCGTCCCGCTCGATCCGCGCGGGCGAGGTCGAGACCTGCGCCGCAAACGGCGTGACGGACATCATCGAAGTGCGCATCGGCTACGACGGCATCGTCTTCGCCAGTCAGATCGACGGGCCCGCCTTCAACGCCTTCACCGAGGAGCAGTGGTACAAGGCCATGGCGGCCGAGCACTTCATCGACGGCGAACTTGTCCCCAACGCGTTCACCACCTGGGACGAGGTCGACGCGTCGCTGCCCGCCGTGGAAATCCAGGCCTTCGTGCCCGGCACCAAGCACGGCACCCGCGAAGTGTTCGAGGAGAAGGTGATCCTGGCCGGGTGCGAGGCCGGCGGCTTCTTCCAGGCGATGCTCGACGCCGGCGTCGACGAGGACACCGCCGAGGACAAGTGCATGGCCATCCGCACAGACGGCCGTTCCGTGGACATCGACGGCGACTACACCGAGACCCTGGCGCGGATCGATTCCAACACCAATGGCGTCGGCGTCTTCGGCCTGGCGTTCTACGAGAACAACCAGGACAAGCTGAAGGTTGCGACCATGTCCGGCGTCGCCCCCTCCACCGAGACGATCTCCACCGGCGAATACCCGGTGTCGCGGCCGCTCTTTTTCTACATCAAGAAGGCGCATATCGGGGTGATCCCGGGCCTGAAGGAGTTCGCCCAGTTCTTCGTGTCCAACGAAGTCGCCGGGGCGAGCGGCCCGCTGGCCCAGTACGGCCTCGTCTCCGATCCCGAACTGTCCAAGACCCAGCAGATGGTGGCGGACGAGCAGGTGATGGCTACCGGATCCTAAGATCTGACGCCGGGCTCTGAACGGGCCCGCCGATGGGCTGGGGAGATCTGTCTTCCCAGCCTCTTTCTGTCGCGCGGTCCGCGGGCTGCGCTGGGAGCGGGGCAGGGGGGCTGCGCTCCACTTTTCTACAGCGACCGAGGTGACCGATGCCGGTGCTCTGGACCGTCCTTGCCATTCTCGCCCTGGGGGGGATCGGTTATGTCGCCGCCCGCTCGCGGGCGCTCGCGGCATCGGGAGGTGACACGCGCGAGCTGCACTCGCTGCCAAACTATTACGGCTGGACCGCCATTCTGGCCACGGTCGTGCCCGCGCTCCTCGTCCTTGCGGCGTGGCTGCTTGTATCGCCGCTGGTGATCGAGGGGCGCATCGCCCAGACCATTCCCGACAGCGCGATCGCGGAAGGCTCCTCGCGCAGTCTGGTGATGTCGGAGGTCCGCCGCACCGCCAACGGGCTGTCGGCCGCCATCGACGACGGTGTGATGACGGAGGAGTTCGCACGCAATGCCCGGGCCGACTTCACCGATGTCACCCAGCGTCTGCAGGAGGCCGGCCAGATCGTCACCACCCAGATCACGGTGCCGGTGCTGCGCGCCGCTCAGGAGCTGCGCAGCGCGAGCGGCCGATCCAACCTGATGATGACGGGCGTTGTTCTCGCTTTGGCCATAGTGGGCTTTGCGCTCGCGATAACGCGCATCTCCAAAACGTTCCGCGCCCGAAACGTGGTGGAGGCCGGCGTCAAGGTGCTTCTGATCGCCGCGTCGACCATCGCCATCCTGACAACGCTCGGCATCGTCCTGTCGATGCTCTTCGAGACGTTCAACTTCTTCGAGAAGTATTCCTGGCGCGATTTCTTCTTCAGCCTGAGCTGGGCGCCCGACTTCCGGGGCAATTCCGAGCTGGGCATTCTGCCGCTCCTGTGGGGCACCCTCTACATCTCGCTCGTCGCGCTGCTGGTGGCCGTGCCCATCGGCCTGTTCGCGGCGATCTACATGTCGGAATACGCCTCACCCACGCTGCGCTCCTTCGCCAAGCCGATGATCGAGGTGCTCGCCGGGATCCCGACCATCGTCTACGGCCTCTTCGCCCTGATCACGGTGGGCCCGATGCTGCGCGATTACTTCGCCGTGCCGCTCGGCCTTGGGCAATCGTCGTCCTCGGTCATGACGGCGGGGCTGGTGATGGGGGTGATGCTAATCCCGTTCGTGTCGTCGTTGTCCGACGACATCATCAACGCCGTGCCCCAGTCCATGCGGGACGGCTCGCTCGGCCTCGGCGCGACGCAATCCGAAACCATCAAACAGGTGATCGTGCCTGCCGCGCTGCCCGGAATCGTCGGCGCCGTGCTGCTGGCCGCCTCGCGCGCCATCGGCGAGACCATGATCGTGGTCCTGGGGGCCGGGGCGGCCGCGGCGCAGTTCAACTCGGTCGGCGAGGTGGTCAATCCGTTCGAGGCCATGACGACCGTTACGGTGAAGATCGTGAGCCAACTTACGGGGGACACGGACTTTTCCAGCCCGGAAACCCTGGTGGCCTTCGCCCTCGGCCTGACGCTCTTCGTGATCACCCTCGCGCTGAACGTTCTGGCCCTCTACATCGTCCGCAAGTACCGGGAGCAGTACGAATGAGCGACGCAACCGCCCCCACGCCGGCCGTTCCGGCGGCGCGCCCGAAGCAATCGCTGCTGACCCTCGACAAGCGCACCCGGCAGCGCAACGCCGCCGAGGCGCGGTTTCGGATCTACGGGCTGACCGCCATCACGATCGGTCTGCTGGCGCTGGTGATGCTGCTCGTGTCGATCCTGTCTCAGGGTCTGCCGGCCTTCAAACAGACCTTCATGACGGTGCCGATCACGCTCAGCCAGGCGCGTGTGGACGAGGCCGAAGCCGCCCTTATGAAAACATCCGCCTATCGCGCGATGATTGCCGAGGGCCTCATCGCCGCCATCGAAGCGGCCGATGCGGTCGGCGATCCCGAAACGCTTGCCAGCGAGGCCGAGGCCCTGATCTCGGGCGAGGCGCCCGCGACGCTGCGCACCTGGGTGGCGAACCACACCGACCGCGTCGCCAACGGCGATACCGTCGACCTGAAGATCATGACCAACGGCCGGATCGACGGCTACTACAAGGGCCGGGTGACCATGGAGAGCGCCGAGCTCGACGGCAATGTCACGCCGGAACAGCTCCTTCTTGCCGACCGGTTGCGGGAGGCCGGGATCATCGAAACGAGCTGGAACTGGGGCTTTTTCACCCGCCCGGATGCCTCCGAGAACCGCCCTGAGGCGGCGGGCCTCGGCGTTGCAATCCTCGGCTCGGCCTACATGATGCTCGTGGTTCTGTGCCTCGCGCTGCCTATCGGGGTCGCCGCGTCCATCTACCTGGAGGAGTTCGCGCCGAAGAACTGGTTCACCGATCTGATCGAGGTGAACATCTCCAACCTCGCGGCGGTGCCCTCCATCGTCTTCGGCATCCTCGGTCTCGCGATCTTCATCAACTTCGCCGGGTTGCCGCAATCGGCGCCCATCGTCGGCGGGCTGGTGCTGACGCTGATGACCCTGCCGACGATCATCATCGCCACGCGGGCCTCGCTGAAATCCGTGCCGCCGTCGATCCGCGACGCGGCGCTCGGGGTCGGGGCCTCGAAGATGCAGGCAGTGTTTCACCATGTCCTGCCGCTCGCGGCGCCGGGCATCCTGACCGGCACCATCATCGGGCTGGCGCAGGCCCTGGGCGAAACCGCGCCGCTCCTGCTGATCGGGATGGTGGCCTTTGTGCGCGAGTATCCGGCCGGCCCGCCGGAGGGCTTGTTCGATCCCGCCTCGGCGCTGCCGGTGCAGGTCTATAACTGGACACAGCGCGCCGATCCGGCCTTTGTGGAACGGGCGTCCGGCGCGATTATCGTCTTGCTGATCTTCCTTCTTCTGATGAACCTGCTGGCGATCTTCCTGCGCCGGCGGTTCGAGCGCCGCTGGTAGGGGGCAATCCAATGAATGACATGAGGCCACTGGAGCGCGTCGTGGACGAGACCGATATCAAGTTTTCCTGCAAAGAGTGTCAGGTGTATTACGGCGAAACCCACGCCATCCGGGATGTCGACGTGGACATCCTGGACAAGACGGTCACGGCCTTCATCGGCCCGTCGGGCTGCGGCAAGTCGACGTTTCTGCGCTGCTTGAACCGGATGAACGACACGATCGACGTGGCGCGCGTGGAGGGGACGTTCCACCTCGACGGCGAGGAAATCTACGACCCTAAGGTCGATCCGGTGCAACTGCGCGCCAAGGTCGGTATGGTCTTCCAGAAGCCCAACCCGTTCCCCAAGTCGATCTACGACAACGTGGCCTACGGCCCGAAGATCCACGGCCTGGCCCGCAACAAGGCCGAGCTTGACGAGATCGTCGAACGGGCCCTGCGCCGCGGCGCGATCTGGGACGAGGTCAAGGACCGGCTGAGCGAGCCGGGCACGGGCCTGTCCGGCGGCCAGCAGCAGCGCCTGTGCATCGCCCGCGCGGTGGCCACCGAACCCGAAGTGCTGCTGATGGACGAGCCGTGCTCGGCGCTCGACCCGATTGCGACCGCCCAGGTCGAGGAACTGATCGACGAGTTGCGCCAGAACTATTCCGTCGTGATCGTGACGCACTCCATGCAGCAGGCGGCCCGTGTGAGCCAGCGCACCGCCTTCTTCCACCTGGGCAATCTGGTGGAATACGATGAGACCGGCACGATCTTCACCAATCCCAAGGACCCTAGAACCGAGTCCTACATCACCGGCCGGATCGGCTGAGCGAGGCACGACCATGAACGATCCCCACATCGCGTCGGCCTACGACCGGGATCTCGAAGCGATCCAGGCGATGATCATGAAGATGGGCGGCCTCGTCGAGGAGGCGATCTCCGGTGCCGCGGAGAGCCTGGAGACGGGCGATCTGGAGCTGGCAGAGCGCATCCGCGCCGCGGATGCCGCCATCGACGGGCTCGAGGAACGCGTGAACGAGGAATGCGCCCGGACCATCGCTCTGCGCCAGCCTGCGGCGGGCGATCTGCGCACCATTCTGACGGTGATGAAGATCTCCAACAATCTGGAGCGCATCGGCGACTATGCCAAGAACATGGCGAAACGGACCGGTGTACTGGCGCAGATGCATCCCATCGACGGGGCAGGGGGCGCGATCCGGCGCATGGCCCGCCAGGTCGAGTTGATGCTGAAAGACGCCCTCGACGCCTACGTTCAGCGCGACAGTGAGTTGGCCCACGACATCCGCATGCGCGACAGCGACGTGGACCAGATGTACAACTCGCTGTTCCGCAACTTCCTGACCCACATGATGGAAGACCCGCGCAATATCACGGCCTGTATGCACCTGCATTTCATCGCCAAGAACATCGAACGGATGGGCGATCACGTGACCTCCATCGCCGAGCAGGTGATCTATCTGGTCGACGGCGAGTTTCCGGGCGACGAGCGCCCGAAGCGCGATCGCACCTCCTATGAGAAAGTGGAACCACAACCATGAGCCCGACGGAGCAACCCACGGTTCTTGTTGTAGAAGACGAGCCCGCGCAACGCGAAGTGCTGGCCTATAATCTGGAAGCCGAGGGCTTTCGCGTGTCCCGGGCCGAGAATGGGGAAGAAGCCCTGTTGCTGGTCGACGAGGGCGCGCCGGACGTCATCGTCCTGGATTGGATGCTGCCCAGCGTGTCCGGGATCGAGGTGTGCCGCCGCCTGAAAACCCGCGCCGACACCCGCGGCGTGCCGATCATCATGCTGTCGGCCCGCTCAGAGGAGGTCGACCGCGTGCGCGGGCTGGAGACCGGCGCGGACGATTACGTCGTCAAGCCCTACTCCGTCGTCGAACTGATGGCGCGGATCCGGGCGCAACTGCGCCGCACGCGCCCGGCCACGGTCGGTGAGCGCCTGCAATTCGAAGACATCGTGCTCGATGCCGAAACCCATCGCGTCTTCCGCTCCGATAAGCCGCTTAAGCTCGGCCCGACGGAGTTTCGCCTGCTGTCGACCTTCATGGAAAAGCCCGGCCGCGTCTGGTCGCGCGAGCAGTTGCTCGACCGGGTCTGGGGCCGCGACATCTATGTCGATACCCGCACCGTCGACGTGCATATCGGCCGGCTGCGCAAGGCGCTGTGCCAGCATGGCGGCGGAGATCCGGTACGCACGGTCCGCGGGGCAGGGTACGCGCTCGGGTAGATCTGCGGAAATCTCACGTTTCATAAAGGCTTGCGGAGGGTTCCTCGCGCATGGCCGGAGCTGCCGCTCCAAGGGCCGGAGGCGCCTCCACGCGCTCGCCGTGATGCCGAAAATGCGTCGCCAGACCCAATTGAGAGCGAGCTGCATGAGCACGAGAGCTCTCGCATCGCTGGACGTAGAATCCGTGCTTGGATCAATCGTCGGACGCGTCGTAGATGTCGAAACTAAGCGTCAGATTGCGGTCCGCGAGCTTTCGCAGCGTCCGATTCGTCACGTCGATCCCTTCGTTGCTTTCCTTCAGGAACAATCCACAGAAAACGTCCGCCCGGTATCGTGAGGTGAGGCCTCGCCAGACATCCGTATTGTCGGTGAGCCGGTCCAGGATTTCGGCGATTTGTGCGTCAAGGTCGCCAGGGGTCCGCGGTTCGGCCCGGAGACGCCAAACGCCCCGCGGCGCCGTTCGCTTTCTCCCTGTGACTTTCCCAACGCTCTCTTGGCCTTTGCGCTCGGCATGTGTGGGCGCGCATTCGAGGAGCTGTGTGAGTTCCTCAGGATCCAAGTCATACCCGGTGAAACGAAGCGATGCGGCCGACCCGCTCAACAGAGCCATGGCATACCTCCTTGAGAGTGTCTCCCAACCCCTTAACCCGTACCTCATCACCCGCATAATCCGCGAGGGTGCAGGAGGAGGCCCGAGAGACTTATGGGCGACAACCTGATTTGGCGGTGTGGAATATAAATCCCATAATCAGTATTATGTATTATAGTTATCTGACTATGATGCAGATAGAAGCTCAAGAAAAAGGCCGCGTTTCCGCGGCCTTCCATGGTCTTGCTTGAAGAGCTGATGAGGTATCAGCCCTGCGCCGCCTTGGCGACCTCTGCAGCGAAGTCTTCCTTCTCCACCTCGATCCCTTCGCCCACTTCGAAGCGGACGAAGCCGGTGATCTCGGCGCCGGCATCGGCGGCGGCTTGGGCGACGGTTTTGTCCGGATCGACGACGAAGGCCTGGTTGAGCAGCGTGATCTCGGCGAGGAACTTCTTCATCCGGCCGACGATCATCTTCTCGATCACCGCTTCGGGCTTGCCGCTCTCGCGCGCGATGTCCATCTGGACCTGCTTTTCCTTCTCGACCACGGCCGGGTCGAGCGCGTCCTCGTTCAGCGCCTGCGGCCGCGGATCCGCGGCGGCCACATGCATCGCAACCTGACGGCCGAAGGCGGCGTCGCCGCCCGTCATCGCCACCAGAACGCCGATCTTGCCCATGCCGTCGGCCGCGGCGTTGTGGACATAGGAGACGACGGTGTCGCCCTCGACCTTGCCCATGCGGCGCACAGACATGTTCTCGCCGATCGTGGCGATCTTGTCGGTGATCGTGTCGGCGACGCTCTTGCCGCCGAGATCGGCCACCTTCAGCCCGTCGACATCGGCCACACCCAGGGCGGCGCCCGCAATCGCGCTCACCATCTCCTGGAATTCGGCATTCTTTCCAACGAAGTCGGTCTCGGAGTTCACCTCGACCGCGACACCGGTGCCGCCGTCAACGCGCACCGCCACAAGGCCCTCGGCCGCCGTCCGGCCAGACTTCTTGGCGGCCTTCGCAAGGCCCTTCGTACGCAGCCAGTCGACAGCGGCATCCATGTCGCCGTCGTTCTCGGTCAGTGCTTTCTTTGCGTCCATCATGCCTGCGCCGGTCTTGTCGCGCAGTTCTTTCACCAGTGCAGCGGTGATCGCCATCTCGGGCTCTCCTCGGTTGAACGGAGTTCTTTGGAACGGGATCAAGGCGGGCCTATGCCCGCCCTCCATGTCAGATAGATGACGGGCCATGACGGGTGGCACGGGCCCTGCCCCGCCACCCGTTTCGGCCCGTCTGGGCCGGCGTCAGGCGCTCGCGCCCTCGGCGGCCGGGGCCTCAGCCGCCGCTTCTTCGGGCGCCGCGGCGTCCACCAAAGCGTCTTCGCCCAGGGCCTGCTCCATTTCGCCCACGTCAATGCCAGCGGCGTCCATCTGCGCCGACATGCCGTCGAGCGCGGCACGGCTGACAAGATCGCAGTAGAGCGAGATCGCGCGGGCGGCGTCATCGTTGCCGGGGATCACGAAGTCGACACCATCGGGCGAGCAGTTCGTATCCACCACCGCGACGACAGGAATACCCAGCTTGTTGGCTTCCTTGACCGCCAGATCCTCGCGCGCCACGTCGATCACAAAGAGCAGATCGGGGACACCCCCCATCTCGCGGATGCCGCCGAGCGAGGCTGTCAGCTTGTTCTGGTCGCGCTCCATGCCAAGACGCTCTTTCTTCGTGAGGCCTTCGGCGCCCAGGGCCATCTGCTCGTCGATCTCCTTCAGGCGCGAGATCGACTTGGAGACCGTCTGCCAGTTGGTCAGCGTCCCGCCGAGCCAGCGATGGTTCATGTAATACTGCGCGCAGCGCTCCGCGGCGTCGGCGATCGGCTTCTGCGCCTGTCGCTTGGTGCCGACAAAGAGGATGCGCCCGCCCTTGGCGACCGTTTCCCGCACCGCGTTCAGGGCGGCGTCGAGCATCGGAACGGTCTGGGTGAGATCCAGAATGTGAATGCCGTTGCGCGAGCCGTAGATGAACGGCGACATGCGCGGGTTCCAACGCTGGGTCTGGTGGCCAAAGTGCACGCCGGCTTCGAGAAGCTGACGCATGGAGTAATCGGGCAATGCCATGCCTTGGGTTTCCTTTCCGGTTTGAGCCTCGGCAGCGCGTCAGGGCGTTCGCCCAACCGGTGGACCCATGGGAATGTCTCCCCCATCGGGCCCGGCGCCACCTGCGAAGTGCCGCGCATATGTCGCGAATCGGGGCCGGATGCAACCCCGCGCGCTGCCCCGGCGCCACCTGCGAAGCGCCGAAACCCTAACCATTGCAGAGGGATTTCTGCGCACCGGCGAACCTTCGCCGATAGTGGTGCACCGGCGACATGCCGCGCAATGGCACGAAAAGAAACGAAATCCGGGGGCTGGACCAAACCCCTTCAAGCAGGGCCGGAAGATCGCCCGGCAAGCGTGCCGTCCGGGCGCCGCTCTCCGGCGGTGCATTCCCAAGCCGGCTGCCCTATGCTTCGGATACCATTTCGATGACGACAACGCGCATGGTCCGGTCGCGGATCGTCGCGATCCTTTGTGCATTTCCAGCCGTCGCTTATGTTGGGTTCAGGCCCCAAAGATCGCTCGGCCAGGTTTGGGAGACGCTGCTCGTGACCGTGAACATCGTCCAATTCTTCCGCAACTACTCGGCCGACCGGCTGGCCCGGCTGACCGAGGAAGAACAGGCGTTTGTCGCGAACCAGCTTCGGCTGACCTCCAACGGTATGGCGCGGCGATTGCTCGACACCGGCGCGTGGGTGGACGTTCCCGCGGGCACCGTCCTGACGGAGGAGGGCCTGAGGCCTGAATTCCTGTGGTACATCTCATCGGGCCATGTGACCGTCCAGCGATTGGGCACGCGAATTGCCCAGTGCGGCCCGGGCAACTTCATCGGCGAGATGGCGCTTCTGGAGGATGGCAGCGTGGCCTCTGCCACATCCATTACCGAACAGCCATTGCGGGCGTGGACGCTATCCTATGACAAGCTGCAACCGCTGGAGCGCGCCCAGCCCGAGGCCTACGCGGCGCTCTACAGCGCCTTTGCGCGCGACATGCGCCTGAAGCTCATCGCCAGCAACGCCCTCGACGCCGGCATTTAGCCCGATAGCGAGGTGCGCGGCGCCCGCGCCTCCCCTGCCCGTCGACCGCACACGCCCCCGCGACCCGAAGGCCGCTTGCGACCGTCGCCCCGGCGCGGCAAGAGAAGGCCATGGTGGCGCGCCCCGATATTCTGTGCATCGGCTCGGTCCTGTGGGATGTGATCGGCCGGACTCCGCGCCGGATGGGGCTGGGTCACGACGTTCCGGGCCGGATCGAGCGGTTGCCCGGCGGGGTTGCGCTGAACATCGCATCGGCCTGCCTGCGCGAGGGCATGCGCCCGGCGCTGCTCAGCGTTCTGGGCCGCGACGCGGAGGGGCGCGCCCTGGCCGATGCCTGCGCCGCGCTCGGCCTAATGACGGATTTCATCACCTGGTCCGATCACTTGCCGACCGATCAGTACATGGCCATCGAGGCGGAGAACGGGCTGGTGGCGGCCGTCGCCGACGCCCACTCGCTGGAGGAGGCGGGCGATCTGATCCTGCAGCCGCTGATGGACGGCTCTCTTTCCGACGAGAACAGCCCGTGGCGGGGCCTCGTAGCGATAGACGGCAACCTGTCCGAGGCTCTGCTCACCGAGATCGCGGCCTCGCCGCTCTTCGCTGAAACGGACCTGCGCCTCGCACCGGCCTCTCCGGGCAAGGCAGCGCGGCTGGCCAGCCTTCTGTCGCATCCGCGGGCCACCTATTATCTCAACCGCATCGAGGCCGGGCTCCTTTGCGGAACGGAGTTTGCCGATGCCCCGAGCGCGGCCCAGGCGGTGCTCGACCGGGGCGCGCGCCGCGTTCTGGTGACCGACGGGGCCGCCGCGATGGCCGAAGCCACCGCGGAGGGCGGCCTGCACACACTGCGGCCGCCGCCGGTATCGGTGTGCCGCGTGACCGGGGCTGGCGACACGTTCATGGCCTCCCACATCGCAGCCGAAGCGCGCGGCCTCGGCGGGGCGGCGGCGTGCGAGGAAGCCCTTTCGGCCACCGCGCTCTACGTCTCCACCGCATGACCCTGCCGCTCGCCATTGCAGCCGATGTGGCCGACGCGCTGGCGCGCCAGCGGCCCGTCGTTGCATTGGAAAGCACCATCATCACGCACGGCATGCCCTATCCCCAAAACCTGGAGACGGCGCGCGCGGTCGAGGCGGCCGTTCGGTCGGGTGGCGCGACGCCGGCCACGATCTCGCTCGGCGGCGGGCAGCTGCGGATCGGGATGACGGATAGCGAACTGGCCGCCCTGGCGCAGGAGCGCGATGTCGCAAAGGTCAGCCGGGCGGATCTGGCAGCCTGTCTGGTCAGCGGGCGCACAGGTGCCACCACGGTCGCCGCCACCATGATCGCTGCGCATCTGGTCGGCATCGCCGTGTTCGCAACCGGTGGCATCGGTGGCGTGCACCACGGGGCGGATACGACCTTCGATGTCTCCGCCGATTTGCAGGAGCTGGCACGAACGCCCGTGACCGTCGTTGCCGCAGGCGCGAAGGCCATCCTCGATCTGCCGAAGACGCTGGAGGTTCTCGAAACCCTCGGCGTGCCGGTGATCGCCCATGGGCAGGACGGGTTTCCGGCGTTCTGGTCGCGGGGCAGCGGCTTGCAGGCCCCGCTGCGCATGGACAGCGCCGCCGAAATCGCCCGGGCGCATCTGTTGCGCGCCGCTCTGGGCCTGGCCGGTGGGCAGCTCGTGGCGAACCCGATCCCACCGGCGGACGAGATCCCGGCCGAAACGCTCGCCCCGCTGATCGCGCAGGCCCAGTCCGAGGCGGCGGCGCGCGGCGTGACCGGAAAGGACGTCACCCCCGTCCTGTTGCAGCGCCTTTTCGAGCTGACCGAGGGCCGGAGCCTGACGGCCAACATCGCGCTCGTGCTCAACAATGCCCGTTTGGGGGCCGCAATTGCCCGAGAAATCAGCGCCGCCATGCCGACATAGCCCCCTCACACCTCTGCCGCCCAAGCCGCAGGCTTGCGGCCCTCCCTCTCGCCCCCTACTTCTGTGACGTCTGACCACCGAGCGATGCATGCCCCACCGACCGCCGCATATCCTCGATAACCCGATGGACCCGCAGCCGCCCCGGCGCAGGCCGGGTCTGTTTGCCTCTTTGCGCGCGTCGTTCCTGACCGGCATCGTCGTGATCGCGCCCATCGGGCTGACGGCCTATCTGATCTGGACGGTGGTCGGCTGGATCGACGGGTTCGTTCTGCCCTTCGTTCCCAGCGCGTGGCGGCCCGAGCAATATATCGGGATCGACATCCGCGGCGTCGGGGTGATCATCTTCCTGTTGTTCACGATCTTCGTCGGCTGGATCGCCAAGGGCCTGATCGGGCGGTCGATGATCTCTTGGGCCGAGAGCCTGGTCGACCGGATGCCGGTGGTCAGGTCGATCTACAACGGGTTGAAACAGATCGCGGAAACGGTCTTTGCCCAGACAGAGACGAACTTCGACAAGGCGTGCCTGGTGGAGTATCCGCGCCGCGGGATCTGGGCCATTGCCTTCATCTCGACCTCGACCAAAGGGGAACTGGCCAGCCGCATCCCGCGCGACGAGGGGCTGGTATCGGTGTTTCTGCCCACCACTCCGAACCCCACCTCCGGCTTCTTGCTGTTCGTGCCCAAATCGGACGTGATCGAGCTCGACATGGCCGTCGAGGACGCCGCGAAGCTCGTGATCTCTGCTGGTCTCGTCTATCCCAGCGACCAGGAAGGCGGCGCGCCAGAGGTCGTCGAACCGCCGGAGGAGGCGCGCCCCGCCGCCCGCGGCTTTGCGCGGCGCGCGACCGAGAGCGCCTAGGCTCATGACCACGTTAGGCGACCATCGCCCCATGCCACGACGCGGCATGGTGGCCGTGTTCGCCGCTTCAGCATTTGCAATCTGGGCAGCC
Source organism: Pseudomonadota bacterium (assembly GCA_038757905.1). Taxonomy (GTDB): domain Bacteria; phylum Pseudomonadota; class Alphaproteobacteria; order Rhodobacterales; family Rhodobacteraceae; genus HLUCCA09. Next base: position 30,482 of record JBCDGG010000032.1, read on the forward strand.
GGGGTTGCTCCGGCCTTGGCCGACGAGGACGCTGGGGCCAACAAGGTCACGGGCGCGACGCCGACGGCCGAGGAGCCCACACAGACGCGCGACGATTCCTGGATTGTCCTCGCCCGCCTTGCGCTTGTCCTTGCCGTAGTCCTCGCCGCCGCCAACTGAGGCACTCGACAGGGGTCGTCTCGCCAGCGGCCAGCGTGGCGCCGCGATAGGTCCACCCCGCATCCGCATATCGCTCTGGTGAGGGGCGCGCTCCCAGATCACGGCGCAGCCCGCTTCGACCCCGAGGGCTGCCCGCGCCGGGGCTCGTGCCGGGCCGAAAATGCCGAGAGGGGCCGGTATCGCCCCGACGCGCCCTGCCCTCCGCCTAGCTGAACATCTCGGCAAGATCGACGCTGCTGCGGACGCCCAGATCGCCCTTGTGCCGGTCCAGAAACGCCTCCGCCGCCGCCCGTCCGGCCGCCTTCAGGCGCGCAAGCACCACCGCCGACGGGATCAGCTTGGTGGCCACGCTCAGATCCCGCATCAGCGCATCGTCGGCGATCATATGCACGTTGATGTCGGCCATCTCGCCCGGCTTGACGCGGCCTTCGGCGATCAGGCGTTTCACGAAGGAGATCGCGCGCAACTCGCGCAGAAGCGACGAGTTGAAGCTGATCTCGTTGATGCGGTTCTGAATGTCCTGGCCCGTCTTCGGGACGTCCGGGCGGAACAGCGGGTTGATGTTCACCACGACCAGATCCTCCGGCATCTTCCGGCTGAAGAGCGGGAAGAGCGCCGGATTGCCCGTATATCCGCCATCCCAGAACGCTTCTATCTGGCCGGTCTTCGGGTCTTCCAATTCCACCGCCTGAAACAGGGTGGGCAGGCAGGCGGAGGCCATGATGACCGGTGTCGAAATCTCGGCCCGGGAAAACACCCGGATCTTCCCCGTCCGGACATTCGTCGCCGAGACGAAGAATGCAGGGCCGGTTTCGGCGCAGACCTTGTCGTAGGCGAAGCGCTCCACGATCCGCTGCAGCGGGTTGCGATAGAGCGGCCCCCACGCATAGGGAGAGACCACGCGCGTGGCCATATCCGCCGCTGCGAAGACCGGCGTCACCTCCAGCGCCTTTGAAACCGCCGATACCGGCGGGGCCACCTGCGCGAACCACTGCACCATGCGCATGTCGTTCACACCAGCCACTTGCGTCCAGAGCCAATCGAGATTGGCCCGGGCCGCCTCCCGGTCGCGCCCGACACCGTCGGCCACGAGGCCCGCCTTGAGGGCCGCGCCGTTCAGCGCCCCCGCCGATGTGCCCGAGATCGCCGCGATCTCGATATCTGCCTCGTCGAGCAGACGGTCGAGCACCCCCCAGGTGAACGCGCCATGAGCCCCGCCGCCCTGCAGGGCCAGCGTGATCCGCTTCGGCGCCGCCCCCTTCTTGGCGCGCGGCGCCCGCTTCGGTGCGCGCGACGAAGGCGCCTTGCGGGCGGTGGCCGCGGGCTTCGGGGCTTGGCCGGTCACAGCGCGGTCCAGCCGCCGTCGACGCTGATCGTCGTCCCGGTGATCTGAGCGGCCGCATCGGAGCATAGAAACACCACCGTGCCCCCCATCTGCTCCACCGTCGCAAACTCCTTCGAGGGCTGGCGCTGAAGCATGACCTGTTCGATCACCTCCTCGCGGCCCATGTCGTATTCCTTCATCGTGTCGGGGATCTGCGCCTCGACCAGCGGCGTAAGCACGTAGCCCGGGCAGACCGCATTGCAGGTGATCGGCTCGCGCGCGGTCTCCAGCGCCACGACCTTGGTCATGCCCACCACGCCGTGCTTGGCCGTCACATAGGCCGATTTGTAGGGCGACGCCGTCAGACCATGGGCGGAGGCGATGTTCACCACGCGGCCCCAGCCGGCGGCCCGCATCATCGGCAAGGCGGCCGCCGTTGTGTGGAAGGCGGAGTTCATGTTGATGGCGATGATCGCATCCCATTTGCCGGCCGGAAACTCGTCGATCCCCGCCACATGCTGGATGCCCGCGTTGTTGACGAGGATATCGCAGGCGCCCGCCTGAGCCACCAGCGCACGACACTCGTCGCCTTTCGACATATCGGCCTTGATGTAGCGCGCCGCGGTGCCGGTTTCGTCCGAGATCTCTCGCGCCAGCGCATGGTCGGCTTCGCTGTCGGTGAAGGAGTTCAGCACCACGTCGGCCCCCGCCCGCGCAAGCTCCCAGGCCACGCCCAGCCCGATGCCGGAATTCGATCCCGTGATGATGGCGGTTTTGCCGGACAGCGGTTTGGCGTCGGACATGAGCGGTCTCCTTTGGCTGTCTCGCCGGGCCGGCGAGTCTCGGCGGAACCCTATATGCTGCAGGTGCAAACGTCACCGCCCATCCCGCCGCATCCGCGGCTAGCCCCGCGCCCTCCGCGCGCCACGCAGCAACGGCTCAGACAGCATGTCTTTGGGGCTTGGACGCGGTGCGCAAGCGCCCTAGCGTCCGCCCATGATCTCCGAGCTTCATGACACGCGCTATGCCTGGATTCGCCTTGCGCTCTCACTGGCCATCGGCTGCGTGATCAATGTCGGGATGTGGGCCGTCGTGGTCGTTATGCCGGGGATCGAAGCGGAGTTCGCGGTCGACCGCGCGGACGCCTCCCTGCCTTACACAGTCACCATGGTGGGCTTTGCCCTGGGAACCCTGCTCATTGGACGCTGGGCCGACCGGATCGGAATTTTTCCCTGCCTCGCGGTGGCCGGCGCGGCGATGGGGGCGGGCTATGCGCTGTTGGCACTCAGCCCCAGTCTGGCCGTCGTCGTTGCCCTGCACGGCATCATCGGCTTCGCCTCCGCTGCCGGATTCGCGCCGCTTGTCGCCGATATCTCGCATTGGTTCCTGCGGCGGCGAGGGATCGCGATGGCGCTCGTGGCGTCGGGCAACTACGTGGCGGGCGCGGTCTGGCCCTTGATCCTGGCCCCGGTGCTTGAGGCCGAAGGCTGGCGCGCGGCCTATCTCGTTCTGGCGGGCGCCGTACCGGCCCTGGTCGTGCCGCTCGCCTTCACTCTGCGGCGGCGGGTGCAGGAGGCGGCATCCGCCTTGGCGGACAGCGCTGCGGCAGCGCGCACCAGCACAACCGGCCTCTCCCCCCGCACGCTGCTGGTGCTGCTGTTTCTGGCCGGGATCGGCTGTTGCGTGGCGATGTCGATGCCGCAAGTGCACATCGTCTCCTACTGCGTCGATCTGGGCTATGGGGCTGCAGCCGGGGCCGAAATGCTGTCGATCATGCTGTTCGGCGGAGTGATCTCGCGCCTCGTGTTCGGCGCGCTGGCGGACCGGCTCGGCGGGCTGCGCACTTTGCTGATCGGCTCGGTCCTGCAATGCCTGGCGCTGTTTCTCTACCTGCCGTCGGATGCGCTGACCTCGCTCTACGTGGTGTCGGCCATTTTCGGCTTGGCCCAGGGCGGGATCGTGCCGACCTACGCGATCATCGTTCGCGAGTACATGCCCGCCCGGCAGGCCGGAGCCCGCGTCGGCCTCGTCACCTTCGCCACGATTGCGGGAATGGCGCTAGGCGGCTGGATGTCAGGGCTGATCTACGATCTGACCGGCAGCTACACCTACGCCTTCCTCAATGGCACCGGCTGGAACGCGCTCAACATCGCCATTGTGGTTGCGCTGCTCGTCCTGGCCCGGCCCCGGCCAGAGCCCAGTTTGCCGCGTGCGGCCGAGGTGCGCTGACCGCCCAGAACAGGGCATGATTCGCGGCGATGATCCTGGGTTGCCAACTGCCTGTCGCGCGTACCTAACGCGCCAAAGAAAAAAGCGCCCGCACAAGGCGGGCGCAAGTTATTGAGGCAGGTTTCATACAGGCAAGAAACCTATCGAGCAGTGCCCTCGTTATACGCCAATCGCCGCCGGTGTCCAACCTATAAGTTTGATTTGCTTGAATATGCCCCGTATCGTCCGTGCAAAACAGGTCCGAGCAGGGGGAGGCGCGCCGTCACCGTGCGTTCGCATATGTTTCCATCCATCCGTCACATCGCCGCACTTGCGGCATGCGTCCTTGCGCCCGCCGTTGCGGCAGAAGAGCCGGCCCACGGCATAGCTATGTATGGGGCGCCCGCGCTCCCACCGGATTTTGTGTCCCTCCCCTACGTGAACCCCGACGCGCCGAAGGGCGGGCGGATCGTTCTGGCCGAGGTGGGGGGCTACGATTCGCTGCACCCGTTCATCCTGAAAGGCGCCTCCGTCTACGGCCATCGCGTTTACGGTTTCGAGAGCCTCCTGGGCCGCTCCTGGGACGAACCGTTCACTTTGTACGGCCTTTTGGCCGAATCGGTGGAGACTTCGCCCGATCGGGACTGGGTCGCGTTTACCATTCGCGAGGAGGCGCGCTTCTCCGACGGCAGCCCCGTCACCGTCGAAGACGTGCTGTGGTCCTTCGAGACCCTGGGCACTCTGGGCCATCCGCGCTACCACGGCGCCTGGGACAAAATCGCAACAGCCGAGGCGACGGGGCCCCGAACCGTCCGCTTCACGTTCACCGAAGTGGATCGCGAGCTTCCGCTGATCCTCGGCCTGCGGCCGATCTTGCAGAAGGCCAGCTTCGAGGGCCGGCCGTTCGACGAGTCCTCGCTCGAGCCGCCGGTCGGCTCGGGGCCCTATGTCGTGGGCGATTTTGAACCCGGCCGCTTTCTGTCACTGGTGAAGGACCCGGATTGGTGGGGCGCCGATCTTCCGTTCAACCGCGGCCAGCACAACCTGGACGAGATCCGCTACGAGTGGTTCGGCGACGGCGATGTCGCGTTCGAGGCGTTCCGCGCCGGCGAGGTCGACAGCGTCCGCGAGTTCAATATCTCGAAGTGGAACACCGCCTACGACTTTCCCGCCATGCAAAGCGGCGAGGTCGTTAGATCGCTGATCCCCCACAGCCGCCCCTCCGGCATCAGTGGGTTCGTGATGAACACACGCCGCGCCCCTTTCGACGATTGGCGCGTGCGCGACGCGCTGATCCATGCCTTCAACTTCGAGTTCATCAACGCCGCGATCAATGCCGGTGAGCAGCCCCGCATCGCCTCGTATTTCTCGAACTCCGTTTTGGGCATGTCAGCGGAGCCTGCGGAGGGCCGCGTGCGCACCCTGCTCGAGCCCTTCGCAAGCGAGTTGCTGCCCGGCGCGCTGGACGGTTATGCGCTGCCGCTGTCCGACGGCTCGGAGGCCAACCGACGCAATATCCGCGCCGCGATCCGCCTGCTGGAGGAGGCGGGTTACACCGTTCAGAACGGGGTGATGACCAGCGACGACGGCATCCCGCTCGCCTTCGATCTGCTGCTCACCTCCGGCTCGACCCAGATGATCAACGTGGGCGATCTCTACGTCGAAGCGCTGGAACGGATCGGTGTTGACGCCACGGTCGTCACCGTCGACAGCGCCCAGTTCAAGGAGCGGACGCAGGCCTACGACTTCGACATGACGTATTACACGCGCGGCCTGTCCCTGAGCCCGGGCAACGAGCAACTGCTCTACTGGGGCTGCGATGGCGTGACCGACGAGGGTACCCGGAACTGGATGGGCATGTGCTCTCCCGCCGCCGAAGCGATGATTGCCGAAATGCTGACGGCTACCAGCCAGGAAGACTTTCGCGCGGCGGTCAAGGCACTGGATCGGGTGTTGACGACCGGCCGCTATGTCGTCCCGATCTGGCATTCGCCGGTGACACGGCTCGCCCACAAGGCGTGGCTCACCTATCCGCAAGACCGCGTGCAGATGTATGGCGACTGGATCGGCTTTCAGCCCGACGTGTGGTGGGCCGCGCCCTAGACGGGGGCGGACCTCGGCCCATGGCCAAGGGGCGGCCCCGCCCGGCGCACAGCGCGTTGGCCACCGTCCTACATGGCTTCCTCGTGGCGAGCGGTCCGCCAACTGCAACACGG
>JBCDGG010000033.1:0-36094 GCA_038757905.1 Pseudomonadota bacterium
CAGTTCGGGATCGTAGAGCGGGCTCTCCGGGTCGGCGCGAAACTCCAGCATCCCGCGCGGCAGGTGATGGGCCCCTTCCGCCGTGCCGCTCTGGGCCAATTCCGCACTGTCCCGAATGTCGAGCAGCAGCGCGCCTTCCGCCATCTTGGCCTGCGCCTCCTCGGGGGAGATGCCGGGCACCACGGCATGGGCGGCGGACACGAGATCTTTCACGGAAATGGCCATCGGCTCCTCACATATCGTAGAGTTTGCGCGCTACGATATACGCCACGGGGCCGGCAAGGACAGCACCGCAGAGGACCGCTGCAATGATCGCCGCCCCCGAGACGAAGCCCAGAACCAGCGCGGCGACGACGAACCCCCCGGCCAAGACCATGGACGCGATGGAATAAACGATTGAAAACAGCCGGAACACTAGCCCCCCTTCAATTCTGGCGCGCGGAGCTGCGGCGCCTCACGGGGATCTGGCAGTGCCGCCCGCGCGATGCAAGCCGCTTGTTTGGCGCCATCGCGGGGGCAGTTCCAGGCTCCCCTGGCGATGCGGTGCGCTGCACGCCCGCAGCCCATTCCCCTTTGCCGGATCGCCCTCCATAGTGGCGCCGCATTTGTCAGAAGAGGCGCGCCCATGGACCCTGTCGATCCCGATTACATCCCCGTCTCCGGCCTGGAAGTGCCGCGATTCGCGGGGATTGCCTCGATGATGCGGCTGCCGATCCGGACGGCAGAGGCGCCGGGCGGGGCCGAGATCGGTTTTCTCGGCGTGCCGTGGGACAGCGGGACGACGAACCGTCCGGGCGCCCGCCATGGCCCGCGCGCCTTGCGGGACGCCTCGACGATGATCCGTACCCTCAACCAGGCGACGCGGATCGCGCCCTTCCACACCGCCCGCTGTGCTGACTTCGGTGATGCGCAGGTGAACCTGACCGATGTCGCCCAGACGCTCGGCCTCGTCGAAGCGCAGATAGAGTCGTTGCGCGCGGCAGGTGTCGCGCCGTTCATGCTGGGGGGCGATCACCTGCTGAGCCTGCCATTGCTGCGTGCCATGGGGCGGGAGGCACCGCTCGGCATGGTGCATTTCGACGCCCATACGGATCTGTTCGACAGTTACTTCGGGGGGGTGAAGTACACTCACGGCACGCCGTTCCGCCGCGCGGTGGAGGAGGGGCTGCTCGATCCCAAGCGCACCGTTCAGATCGGCATTCGGGGCACCGCCTATGACGGCGAGGATCGCGCCTTTGCCAAAGCAGTGGGCATCCGTATCGTCCCGATCGAGGAGCTGCGCGCCCGGGGCGGGGCGGATGTCATCGCCGAAGCGCGCGACATCGTCGGCGACGGCCCCGCGCACCTTTCGTTCGATATCGACGCGATCGACCCCGCCATGGCGCCGGGCACCGGCACGCCGGAGATCGGCGGGCTGACGCCCTACGATGCGCAGGAGATGCTGCGCCTGCTGCAGGGGATCGACCTGCGGTCGGCAGATCTTGTGGAAGTCGCGCCGCCCTACGATCCGTCCGGAACGACGGCATGGATCGGCGCGTCGATCCTGTTCGAAATCCTCTGCCTTCTCGCGCCCGCGGTGGCACGCCGCGCCGGCCGCGGGTCCGTCCTCTGCGAGGCGATTCCCGCGCCGAGGGCCCGCGCATGACCCATGGCTACGACACCGGCCGACTGAACCTGCCCTTCGTGGGCATCTGCACTTTCGCCAAGGCGCCCTATCAGCCGGACTGGGCCGCGCTGCGGGCGGACGTGGCCGTGCTGGGTGCGCCGTTCGACTTTGGCACACAATGGCGGGCGGGCGCGCGCTTCGGCCCGCGCGCGGTGCGCGAGGCGTCCACCCTGTTTTCCTTCGGCCACGCGGGCGCCTACGATCACGAGGACGACGCGACCTATCTGCAGGACGTGGACATCGTCGATATGGGCGACGCCGACATCGTTCATACCGACACGGACGCAAGCCATGCCAACATCGAAGCCGCGGTGCGGGCCGCCCTCGCCGGGGGCGCCCTGCCGGTGGTCATCGGAGGCGATCATTCGGTCAACATTCCCTGCGTGCGCGCCTTCGCCGATCATGGCCCCGTGCACATCGTGCAGATCGACGCGCATCTCGACTTCGTCGACGAGCGCCATGGCGTCCGCCATGGCCACGGCAACCCGATGCGGCGGGCCGCCGAACAGGACCACGTCACAGGGTTGTCCCAGTTCGGCATCCGCAACGTCTCCAGCACCGCGCGCGAGGGCTACGTCGCCGCGCGCGAGATGGGCTCCGACATCCTGTCGGTGCGCCAGATCCGCGCATTGGGGGTGGAGGCCACGCTCGACCGCATCCCGCGAGGCGTGAACTATTATCTGACCATCGACATCGACGGCTTCGATCCGTCCATCGCCCCGGGAACCGGCACGCCCTCGCAGGGGGGGTTTCTCTACTACGAAGTGCTGGAGCTTCTGGCCGGGCTCGCGCGGCGGGGGCGCATCGTCGGGATCGACCTTGTCGAGGTCGCGCCCGACTACGACCGGACGGGGACAACGGCGATCCTGGCGGCCCAGATCCTGCTGAACGTGCTGGGCCGGATCTTTCATGCGCGGCAATGACGCGGGCCCGCCACGGCCCGGCGCCCACCGGAGGCGCGCGGCTGCCGGTGTCCAGGCCTGACGTCACGCTCCCCTCCCGGGGCGCGATTGTCCAAGGCGACGGGTGGTGCGGGTTCTAGCGCTTGCGCACGTAGTACGCGGTGGCGTCTGCACCGGCCGCGCCCCGCGCTTCGGCCCCCAGAAACGTGTGCCCGCTCTCCTGACAGAAATGCGGCACGTCGATTGCCGCGGCGGGATCGTCGGCCAGCAGACACACGGTGCTGTCGGCCGCGAGCGCGGCCATACGCTTGCGCAGCCGCAGCACGGGAAGCGGGCATAAAAGGCCCAGCGCATCAATCTCAAGATCGGTTTTCATACCGCCGAACGTAGTCGCCCGTCCGCCGGGCGCAACGCCCCCCCGCGACGAGGTTGCACCCCCGGGGCGACTTACCCTTTACTGGCCGAGCCGATACACTTGCCGGGCTGCCAGCCATGAGGAGGACGCCAGTTGGCCAGGCTAAAGGAGGCGGGGCGCTATCTGATCGCGCCCGATCCGCAGCGAGCGGGGCTTACCGCCGCCGTCACCGGCATCGACGAGGCCGGCGCGGCGCAGGCCGTGACCGTCGTCGAGGAGCAACCGCTGACGATCTACCTCAACCGGCAGGAGATCGTGACGTCGATGACCATCGGCGACTACCCCGATTTCCTCGCCGTTGGTTTTCTGCTGAATCAGGGGATGCTGACCCCCGAGGATGAGATCACCGGCATCGACCATGACGAGGAGCTTCAGGTCGTCGTCGTGCGCACGGCGCGCGAGACCGACTATGAAGACAAGCTTCAGAAGAAGACGCGCACCTCCGGCTGCGCCGTGGGCACGGTCTTTGGAGACATGATGGAGGGGCTCGACGGCATCGCCCTGCCCGATGCCGAGGTCCGCACGAGCTGGCTCTATGCCCTGGCCCACGAGATCAACCGCACGCCGAGCCTGTATCTGGAGGCCGGTGCGATCCACGGCACGGTGCTGTGCGAGGGGGACCGGCCGCTTGTCTATATGGAGGATGTCGGACGGCATAACGCGGTCGACAAGATCGCGGGGTGGATGTTTCTGAACGGAACGCCCGCGGCCGACAAGCTGCTCTACACCCCGGGGCGCCTCACCTCCGAGATGGTGCTGAAGACCGCGCAGATGGGCATTCCTGCGCTGGTATCGCGCTCGGGCTTCACCGCCTGGGGGGTGGACCTTGCGCGCCAGCTGGACATGACGCTGATCGGGCGCATGCGGGGCAAACGCTTCACCTGTCTGGCCGGGGAGCGGCGTCTTGTGTGGGACGCCGATCCGGCCCACGCGGCAGAGGAAGACGCCCGCCACCGGCGCAAGGGAGCGGCGCATGGCTGATCCTGACGCAGAGCAGATCCCCGCAATCATCCTTGCCGGCGGGCTCGCCCGGCGGATGGGCGGCGGCGACAAGGGGCGCCTCGCGCTGGCCGGAACGCCACTGATCGAGCGCGTCATCGGTCGCCTTGCGCCGCAAGCCGGGCCGCTTGCACTCAATGCCAACGGTGTGCCCGCGCGGTTCGCCGATCTGGGCCTGCCCGTCATCGCCGACAGCATTTCGGGCCATCCGGGCCCCCTGGCGGGCGTTCTGGCGGGGCTCGACTGGGCCGCGGGCCTCGGCGCCGAGCGGATCGTCACCGTTGCGGCGGACACGCCGTTCTTCCCGCAGGATCTGGTGGACCGGCTGCGCGCGGGGGCCGAGACCGCGGACGCGCCCATCGCCCTGGCAGCGACGCCGCACACCACGCGCGGCCGCGTGCGTCACCCCACATTCGGGCTCTGGTCGGTGCATCTGCGCGACGATCTGCGCGCCGCTCTGGCCGACGGCATCCGCAAGGTGGTGATCTGGACGGACAGCCACGGCGCGACCGATGTGCTGTTCGACACGCCGGACGGCGCCGATCCCTTCTTCAACGTCAACACGCCAGAGGATCTCTCCGCAGCCGAGGCGCGCGCTCGCGGGGCCTTGGCGTGAGGGTGGTTGGGGTCGTCGGCTGGAAGAACTCCGGCAAGACCGGGCTCGTCGAGCGGCTGGTGCGCGAGGTCACCGGCCGTGGCCTGCGTGTCTCGACCGTCAAGCACGCCCACCACGCCGTGGATGTCGACCAGCCCGGCACCGATAGCCACCGCCACCGCGCCGCCGGCGCGCAGGAGGTGTTGCTGGCATCGGCCAACCGGTGGGCCCTGATGGCAGAGTTGCGCGGTGCGCCGGAACCGGCGCTGGAGGATCTGCTCGGCCGGCTGAGCGCGGTCGATCTGGTTTTGGTCGAAGGCTTCAAGCGCGCCGCCCATACCAAGATCGAGGCCCATCGCCGCGAGACGGGTCAGCCGTTGCTCGCCACCTCGGATGCCACGATCCGAATGGTGGCCTCGAACGATGGCCCGACGGCGCGGCAGGCATGGTCGGGCGGTCCGATCCTCGATCTGGACGATACGGCGGCGATTGCGGATGCCGTGCTGGCCGATGGGTTTGCCGCATGAGTGCCGCACCACCGCTTCGCAACGATTGCTTCGCGCTGCCGCCAGGGGTGGATTGGGTGCCCATGGCCACCGCACTCGACCGGCTGCGCGCGCAGATCACGCCGATCACCGGGTGCGAGACGGTGCCGCTGGGCGCCGCTCTCGTGGGGCGCGTGCTGTCGGAGGACGTGCATGCCCGGCGCGCCAACCCGCCCGGCGGCAACTCGGCGGTCGACGGATACGCGTTCGCGGGCCCGGCGCCGGAGGGCCTGGTCGAGCTACCCCTGGCGGAGGGTCGCGCCGCCGCCGGCGCCCCGTATTCGGGCCGGGTGCCGGAGGGGCATGCCCTCCGGATTCTGACCGGTGCGATTGTGCCCGAGGGCGTCGATACCGTGGTCCTTCAGGAGGATGTCGTGCTCGATGGCGGGCGCATTGCGTTTCACGGCCCGCTCAAGGCGCGCGCCAATGCCCGCAAAGCCGGCGAGGATGTGATGGTGGGTCAGCGGCTTCTGCCTGCCGCGCGGCGCCTGACGCCGGCCGATATTGCCCTGATGGCCTCCGCCGGGATCGCGGACGTGCCGGTGCGGCGGCGGCTGCGCGTCGGTGTGCTGTCGAACGGCGACGAGGTCATCGCGCCCGGAGCGGTGCCGCCCGAGCATATGGGGATCGGCCAGATCTACGACGCCAATCGCCCCATGCTGCTCGCCCAACTGAGCCTTTGGGGCTACGATCCGGTGGATCTGGGCAAGGCGCCGGACACGCGCGACGGCCTTCGCGCGCGCCTCGATGCCGCCAGGGGCGAGGCGGATGCGATCCTGAGTTCGGGCGGCGTGTCGACGGGGGACGAGGATCACGTGTCGTCGCTCCTGCAAGACGAGGGCCGGATCGACACCTGGCGAATCGCCATCAAGCCGGGGCGCCCTCTGGCGCTCGGCCTTTGGCACGGAACACCCGTGATCGGGCTGCCCGGGAACCCGGTGGCAGCGCTGGTCTGCACGCTGCTCTTTGCGCGCCCGGCCCTCCGGCAGCTCGCCGGGGCGCTTTGGCCGTCGGTCCTGGGGTTCGACGTTCCCGCCGCCTTCTCCAAATCGAAGAAGCCGGGGCGGGCGGAATACCTGCGCGCGCGTCTCACCGCGAACGGCGAGGCCGAAGTGTTCCCCTCCGAAGGCTCCGGCCGGATCAGCGGGCTGAGCTGGGCCGAGGGCCTGGTGGAGCTCGACGACGGCCCGCGCCAGATCGCGCCCGGGGATCCGGTGCGCTTTTTGCCCTATGCCAGCTTCGACTGACCCCCTGGCCCGACGATGAACGAGATCTTCCTCGGCCTGTGGGAGGCACTGCGCCTGATCTTCACGCTCGATCCCGAGCTTATCGAGATTTCTCTGCGTTCCCTGCAGGTTACCGTCACGGCCGTGATCATCGCCTCGGCGATCGGCCTGCCCCTTGGCGGCTGGCTCTCGGTCACCCGGTTCCGCCGCCGGCGCGCCGTCGTGGCGGCCCTGAACGCGCTCATGGGGCTGCCGCCCGTGGTGGTCGGGCTGGTGGTGTACCTGCTCCTGTCGCGGTCGGGGCCGTTCGGGGTGTTGGGTCTGCTCTTTACCCCCGCAGCGATGATCGTGGCGCAGGTGATCATCCTGACCCCGCTCATCGCGTCGATCTCGCACCAGGCGCTGCGCGACCTTTGGGCGGATTACCACGACCTGCTCATTTCGATGAACACGACGCGCGGTCAGCGCGTGCGCACGCTGCTATGGGATGCGCGACGGGCCCTGCTGACGGCCATGCTCGCGGGGTTCGGCCGCGGCATCGGCGAGGTGGGCGCGATCATGATCGTCGGCGGCAATATCGACCATTCGACCCGCGTTCTGACCACGGCCATCGCCCTGGAGACCGGCAAGGGCAACTTCGCCCTCGCCCTCGGACTGGGCTTTGTGCTGATCACCCTGGCGCTCATCGTCAACTGGCTGGTGCACGTGATGTCACAGACGGAGGTTTCCGGCCGATGGTAGCGCGGGCCCCGCTCCTGCCCCTGCGGCTCGACAATGTGTCGATCACCCGGCGCGGCAAACGCCTGATCGGGCCGGTCGATCTGGAGATCGGCGAACGCGGCTGCACCATCGTGATCGGGCCCAACGGCGCCGGCAAGACGACGCTTCTGCGGACCATGCATGGGCTCGAACGGATATCGGACGGGACGCTGACATGGGCCGCTCCGCGTGAGGAGGCGCAGCGTCGGTAGGCGTTCGTGTTTCAGCGCCCCGTTCTTCTGCGCCGGTCCGTCCTCGACAATATGGCGTTCCCGCTTCTCACCCACCGCGTGCCGCGCAAGAAGGCGCGGGCCGAGGCGGCGGAGTGGCTGGAGCGCGTCGGGCTGGACGATGCCGCCACCCGCCCGGCCGAGGTTCTGTCCGGTGGGGAGCGGCAGAAGCTCGCCCTCGGGCGCGCCTTGATTCGCAAGCCCGATATCGTGTTCCTCGACGAGCCCTGCGCCAGCCTCGACGGGCGCTCCACGCGCGAAATCGAAGCCCTGTTGAGAAATGCACTCACCTCCGGCACGCGATTGGTGATGTCGACACATGACATGGGTCAAGCGCGCCGCCTCGCCGACGACGTATTGTTCATCCACAAGGGGATGGTTGCAGAAGCCGCCCCCGCTTCGGCTTTCTTCGAGGGGCCGAAGGATCGCGCCGCGCGCGCCTTTGTCGGAGGAGAAATCGTAGAATGACCCGGATCACGCTTGCTGCCCTTACGCTCGTCGCAACCGCGCTCACGGCCCAGGCCGAGACCATGCGGATGGCCGTCACCACCTCTTTCCACAATTCCGGCCTGTCGGACATTTTGCTGCCCGCCATCGCCGAGGAGACAGGGATCGAGGTGGAGCTTCTGGTCGTCGGCACGGGCCAGGCAATCCGGTTGGGCGAGGCGGGCGATGTCGATGCCATCCTCGTGCATTCCCGCAGCGCCGAGGACGCCTTCATCGCCGGGGGGCACGGCACCCATCGAACCGAGATCATGTATAACGACTTCGTGCTGATCGGGCCGGGTGACGATCCTGCCGGGATCTCGGACGCGGCAACGGCGGCCGACGCGTTGACCGCAATCGCAGGGGCCCAGGCCGCGTTTGTGAGCCGTGGAGACGATAGCGGCACGCACAAGAAGGAGCTGTCGCTTTGGGCTGAAACCGGTATGGCGGCGGCCGACAGAAACCCGTCTTGGTACAAGGAGGTCGGCTCCGGCATGGGCGCGACGCTGAACACGGCCAGCGGGCTCAACGCCTATGTGATGTCCGACCGGGCGAGTTGGCTAAAGTTCGGCAACAAGGGCGATCTGGAGCTTCTGTTCGCGGGCGATCCGACGCTCTTCAACCAATACGCCTATCTGCCGGTGAACCCGGCCGCCCACGGCCACGTGAAGGCCGGCCTCGCCGTTCAACTGGAGGACTGGCTCACCAGTGACCGCGCCCAGGAGCTGATCGACGGCTACACGCTGGAGGGCGAGCAGCTCTTCACGTTCAACGCGGCGGATTGATCGCGGCGGCGGCGGTCGCCAAGGTCAGATCCGCCGCAGCAGGCCGACGAACTGTTCCCGCTCCGCCTCTGAGAGCGGGGACATCAGGCGCCCGACCACGCCCGAAATCACCTCGGCGAAATCGGTGACGAGCGCGTGTCCCTTGTCCGTGAGCGACAGCAAGCTGACCCGGGCGTCCGCCTCGGACTGCATCCGCGCCACATAGCCCTTGCGTTCGAGCGCCTGAATGGCCCGGGTCATCTGGGACTTGTCGCGCGCCAGATGCGCGGCGAGTTCGTGGATGGGCACGGGTTCCAGCTCCGTCAGTGCCATCAGGATCATGCCTCCGAACGGGCCGACATTCTCGACATCCACGTCCAGGGCGCGGTGATGCAGGTCCGCATGAAGTCGGCGCACGAACCTGTCCACCAGCATGGCGATCTCGGGGCGATCGGGCATGGATTCCCTCATGTTAGTTGACCATATCAACCAAATCCATTAGTTGACAAACTCAACAGGTTTTGACGCGCAGCGTATCCCGGCACGGAGACCCGCGCCAGCACAGGGAGTGGCCCATGACCCAGGCTCAGACGATTGCACTGAAGATCGCCGCCGTGCTCTGGGTCATCTGGGGGTTGGTGCATGTTCTGGCCGGGGTCATCGTTCTCACCGGCGACGCCTCCGCCGGCTTCGCCGCCATCGCCGATGCGGTCGATCCTGCGACCCTGACGATGGCCTACGAACCGGCGGTGGGCGGCGTGCTGAACCAGCACGGCTGGAACCTGGCATGGTTCGGAACCGCGACGATCGTGGGCGCCTATTTCATCTGGAAGGGTAGCCTGACCGCGATCTGGGTGACCGCGATGGTCGGCGGTCTGGCGGATCTGGGCTACCTTCTGTTCGTAGACTTGCCGGGATACGTCAACTTCTTCCCTGGCACGGTGATGACGATCATCTCCGCATCGGCCATCGTCCTCAGTTTCTGGGTCTGGCGCGCGGCACGCACCGCATCGCTGCCGGGCTGAGTCGGGACCAGGGCTAATAGGCCAGGCAAGCGACGACAGCGAGGTGCCACCTGGAGGAATGCGTCGGCGCGTCCGCTGCGCCGCCTGACGGCTCTTCGAGAGACCTTGAGGCATTGGGGGATCGCGGGGCGAAGGTGCGCTTTCGCCTGCCATCAGATGCACGATGGCCCGCCCGGCACGCTTAGTCCTGAGGAGCGGGGCCGAGATTGTCCCGGCACCAGCTCTGCATGCAGGCGCAGAACTGCTCGACGCGCGCGGGACGCCGCGTGCCAGCCGCAAGCGCAAGGTTGACCGGCAGACGCTGCGCGCGAAAGCCCGGGGCGGCGTCGACGAGCGTCCCTGCGCGGAGATGCTGTGCGACGAACCAATGCGGCATGATGGCGACGCCCACGCCCTGCACTACCGCTTCACGCACCGCAAAGATGTTGTCGCTGGCCAGCTTGGGCGCCACGCTGAAGGCCTGCGCCGCGCCGGTTTCGTCCCACAACTCGATCCGGCTGCCCTCAAAGGGCCCGAGCGTCAGCCAGGGCCACGCCTCAAGATCTGTTGCCTCATACGCGTCACGGCAGGCCGGCGTCGCCACGACAAGGCGCTCGACCCGGGCGAGTTCGCGCACGACCAGGGTGTCGTCGGGCACCGGCCCGACCTTCAACCAGCAGTCGCACCCTTCCTCGGCGAAGCGGATCGGATCGTCCCTGAGCCGCCAGTCGATCGTGACGCCTGGGTGTTCCTTCAGGAAGCGCGACGCCGCCTGGATGAACAGGCTCTGGCCTAGGGCGACCGGCGCGATCACGCGGATCTTGCCTGTCAGCGTGTCGTCGTCCGCGTAACGCTCCGCGATCGCATCCCATTCGCCGATCAGGCGCCGCGCATCGGCGAGCAAGGCCAGCCCGTCCGGTGTCAGTGTCGCGTCGTGCGTGGTGCGCCGCACGAGCACCACGCCGAGCCGCGCTTCCAGAGCCGCAAGCTGCCTTGAAACCGATGGCTGCGATGTGCCCAGGTCGCGCGCCGCCGCCGACAGGGAGTTGCGTTCGGCAATCCGCACGAAGGTTTCCAACAAGGCAAGGCGGTCTGAGCGGCTGGTCATACACCAAGAGCATAACAGTATTGGTCAGCATGCCGCTACCGTTGATCCAGCCGGGCCGTATGTTGGCGTCCATGGAAAAGAAAGGCACCGACATGACCGAACCACGCACCATGGACAGCACCACCTTCACCTTCCCGAACGGGCGGACGATCAACCGCATCGGCTACGGCGCGATGCGCCTGACGGGGCAGCCCCGAAACTACGGCCCCTATGCGGATTGGCAGGGCGGCATCGCCTTGCTGCGCCGCGCCCGGGCGCTGGGGGTCACCCACATCGACACCGCCCGCGCCTACGGGCCCCACGAGAACGAAAAGCTGATAGCGGATGCCTTCGCGGACAGCAGCGGAGGGTATGGCGAGATGCTCATCGCCTCCAAGGGCGGTGTCGAGAAGGACGCCACCAGCATCACGCGGGACACGCGGCCGGAAACGCTGCAGCGTCACCTTGCGGAAAGCCTTGCCAGCCTGCGGACAGACAGGATCGACCTCTACTACATCCACGCGCCGGACGGACGAACCCCCATTGCCGAAAGCGTCGCCGCGCTGGAGGAGATGCGGCGCGCCGGTAGGATCGACATGATCGGCCTGTCGAATGTCTCGCGCGCCGAGATCGAGGAGGCGCTGCAGGTCGCGCCGATTGCGGCAGTCCAGAACCGGTACTCGCCGGCCGACACACCTGACGCAGAGCTGGAGACAACCATCGACTGGCTGAACCTTCTCGGCATCGCCTTCGTGCCCCATGGGCCCTTGGGCGCGCATCCGATGAAGCGGGGCGCCGCGGTCGGCCCGCGTCAGGCCCTGCGCGCGCTTCTGGCCCGGTCTCCCAATGTGCTTGCCATTCCCGGTACGACGACCATCGCGCATCTGGAGGAAAACGCAGCGGCATGGGCGCGCTAGGATGCGTGGGATCTTGCTTCCCTGGGCCATGGCTTGGGTCGCGATCACCGCACTGGGCCTCTCGCTTGAGGAGGTGATCGGTCGGTGGCCCTATGCCCTCCGCACGCTCGTTCTGACGGGGCTGATGGTCCCCTTCATGCAGCGCGCCGTTCCCGCCGTGGGCCGGATGATCGACCGTATGGGGCAGCGCGTTGTTGCGAGCGTCCGCAACGGGGACGGCTCCACCCGGCGGGGACACGAGGCATCGCGTGCGCCCTACCTTAGGTGTTCGGCATGCCCTTGATGCCCTGTTGCGCCGCAACGAGGCTCGCAATCGTCGCGGGATCGGCGCGCTTGAGCTGGCGCTCCGGGCGGCCGTCGAGCAGGGCCGCGACATCGTGCAGGATCATGTCGCCAATCGAGTGCCGCCCGCCGGACACCGCCGCCGCACGATGCGGCGACAGGATGACCCCATGCGCCCGGCGCAAGGGGTCGCTCCGGGCGAGCGGTTCGTCGGGAAAGACATCTGTGGCCACCGTGATGCGCCCGGCTTCTGCCGCGGCGACAAGGGCGGGAAAATCCGCGCACCAGGCGCGGCTGATCAGGATCACGAGCGCCCCCGGCTGCAGCCGCGCGATCAGGTCCGCACTAAGCAGCCCGCGTGTGTCTTCCGACGGAACGGCGGCCACGACGAGAACGCGGCTTTGTTCGACGACGGTGTCGAGATCGCAGAGCGTGGCGCCGGGGCCCGGATCGGCGACGAAGGGATCGTAGGCCAGGACCCTTGGCTCGAAGGGCGCCATCAGGCGATGGGTCTCGCGCGAGATCTCGCCGTAGCCCAGAAAGCCGACTGTCTGGCCGAAGAGCGTGAAGTCACGGTCCTCGCGGTCGTCCAGCCAGCGTTCCGCGCCCCTACGAAACGCCTCATGCTCGTCCACCAGGCCGCGCCCGCCCGCCAGCGCCATGGCCAGCGCCATCTCGGCGACCGAGCGGCGGAACCCAGGAGAGCAGGACAGCACCTCGACATCACGGGCAAGGCAGGCGCCGTAGTCCAACCCGTCGCGGAAGGCCCCGGACACCTCGATCGTGGCGCGCAGATACGGGGCCGCGGCCAGCCCCCGCACGTCGAGCACTGGACGCGCCGCAATGTAGAAGTGAGCCTCTGGGAGCAGCACCTCGACGCGGGCGCGGTCCATCGGCCAGTTCTGACCGCCGCGCACGTCGCACAACGCGCACAGGCCCTCGTAGGTTTCGGGCCGGAACAGCTCTTCAAGGCGGCGAAAGTGCTGGTCGAGGATCAGAAGCGGCTTCATCGCTCACGCGGCCTTGCGGGGGGCGTCGCCCTCGGGCGCGAAAAGATGCGCATTCCGAGGCGCAAAGTCGAGGTGGATGGGCTCTCCCGGCGTGAAAATGCGATCCTCGGCGAGCGACACGAGGATCCGCGTGCCGTCCTTCAGCGCGACGTCGACCACGGTTTCGATGCCCAGACGCTCCGCCAGCGTGACGGTCCCGGTCAGGACGCCGCCTGTCTCGACCGGGTGCAGATCCTGCGGGCGGATGCCCAGGATCGCGCGCCCGGACGCCGGAATCCCGTCCCGCCAGGCGGGCGCGCTGGCCTCGGCCATCAGATCGGAGCGGACCTTCGCGCTCTCGCCGTCCCTCGCGATCACCTCCACGTCGAGGAAGTTCATGGAGGGGGCGCCGATGAACCCGGCCACAAACAAGCTCTCCGGACGGTGATAAAGCTCCATCGGCGTCCCGATCTGCTGCACGTAGCCATCCTTCAGCACGACGATCTTGTCGGCAAGCGTCATTGCCTCGACCTGATCATGGGTAACGTAGACCATCGTCGCGCCGAGCGACTTGTGCAGCTTGCCGATCTCGATGCGCATATCGAGCCGCAGTGCCGCATCGAGGTTGGACAGCGGTTCGTCGAACAAGAACACCTCCGGCTTGCGGACGATGGCGCGGCCAATGGCCACGCGCTGGCGCTGACCGCCCGAAAGCTGGCTTGGCCGGCGGTCGAGAAGATGCTCCATCTGCAGGATGCGCGCCGCTTCGGCGACCTTTGCCTCCTTTTCCGCCTTGGAGGCGCCCGCGATCGTCAGCCCGAAGGCCACGTTTTCGCGCACGGTCATATGGGGGAAGATCGCGTAGGACTGGAAGACCATCGCGATGCCCCGCTGCGCCGCCGGCACATCGTTGACGGTGCGCCCGCCGATGTCGAGCTGGCCTGCGGTGATGTCCTCCAGCCCCGCGATCATCCGCAGAAGCGTCGACTTTCCGCAGCCGGACGGGCCGACGAAGACGACGAACTCGCCGTCCCGGATCTCGATATCGACGCCTCTGATCACGTCGACCGCGCCGTAGCTCTTCTTGATGCCTTTCAGCAGAACGTCTGCCATCGTGTTCTCCTCTCAATCCGCGCCCGTCAGCGCCAGAGACCCGTCCGCGCCGACCCGGACATCGACTGGGTTCCCGATCTCGCCCACGAAGGCGCCGGTTTCCCGGTCGAACCAGGTGAACCCCATCAGCTTCGGCCCCGCCTCCGTCGTCAGCAGGCGCGCCGCATAGCGCTGCGTCGGCTCCGCGCCGTCGAACATGGGCCCGGGCGCCAGGCGCCAGGGCCCGCGCGGGCCCTCCCCGATCAGGTAATGCGTGCCGGATCGTGGCGGGCCGCCCAGAATGCCCCGCCCGCTTTCCGCCCAGAACCGGGCGTTGGTACAGAACAGGCAATACCAGCGGCCGGCCAACTCGAAGACCTGCGGCACCTCCAACTCGCCGAACCCGCCCGCATAGACGGGATCCTGCAAGGCCCAGCGCGTCAGATCGGGGGAGGTGGCGAACGCAATGGCGCCGGCATCCAGCGCACCCGCGACCCCCGCCTTGCGCGCCGTGACGTACATCATCCACCCCTGCCCTTCGGGGTCGCGCATCACCCAGGGGTCGCGGAACGCCCGGTCATGCCAACGTCCCGCTTCGTATTCCTCGTAGCGCTCGTCGATGTCGAGGATCAGCCCGGAACCGACCCGCTCCCAATGGTGAAGATCGGACGACGTGGCGTGGCCGAGCCGCTGGAGCTTCCCCTCCTCGGCGCGACACGTCCCGGTGTAGAAGAGGTGCCAGCGCCGGTCATCCCCGCGCACCACGGAGCCGGTCCACGTTGTGCAATCGTCCCAGGCCGGGCCATCGGCGGGGCGGAAGCAGGTGCCGTGATGGGCCCAGTCGACAAGATCGCGGCTGGTGGCGTGCCCGTAGGTGACGTTCCAATGCCGCAGTTCGGGATCCCCCAGCGCCTTGTCGGCCTGCAGGAAGAACGCATGCCAGAGGTCGCCGTCGCGCACATACCAACTGTCCCAGATCCATTTGTCGCGGAGCGCAAGGACCATCAGCCTTTCACCCCGGTCGAGGCCACCGACGCAATGAAGACGCGCTGCAGCGACAGGTAGAAGGCGAGGACCGGAACGGTGATGATGGTCAGATACGCCATCACCTCGCCCCAGGGCACGTTGAGCTGATCGGTGAAGTAGCCGAGGCCGACCATCACGGGGCGGATCTCCTCGGCCTGCACCACCATCAGCGGCCACAGGTACTGATTGTACATGAACAGGAACTTCAGGATTGCAGCGGTCGCGATTACGGGGCCCGACAGAGGCATCACAACGCGGCGATAGATCAGCCACCAACTGGCCCCTTCGACCCGGCTCGCCTCGATCAACTCACGCGGCAGATCCTTGAAGTACTGGACAAAAAGGAAAATCGACAGCCCGTCGGCGATGAAGGGAACGATCTGCACGCGATAGGTGTTGAGCCAGCCGATCTCGAACCCGTCGGCGCCGATCCACGGCAGTTGCGAGGCCATCAGCAGCAGCGGGATGAAGATCGTCTCATACGGGATGATGAGCGTCGCCAGCAGGATCGCAAACACCACGTCGCGGCCCTTCCAGTCCAGAAAGACGAAGGAGAACGCCGCGAGCGAGCAGACGAACAACGTCAAGACCACCGTCACGCCGGTGACCAGGACCGAGTTGAAGACGAAGACGCCGATGGGCGCGCGCTCGAAAGCCGCGCCGTAATTGTCGAACGATAGCGCGCCCACCGGCAGGAAGGCCCGCAGGGAGTTGGTGTCCGACAGCAACTGCGCGTCCGGCTTGAGCGAGGACATCGCCATGAACAGAAGCGGAAAGACGAAGATCACCGCCACGAGGATCAGCACGGCATAGCGCACGGCCAACCTCAGGCCGCGGTTGTCATGGGAAACGGCAGACATCAGCGCTTCTCCCGCGTGAGCCAGCGTTGAAGCAGCGAGATGCTCAGGACGATCAGGAACAGGATCACCGAAATCGCCGACCCGCCCGAGATATCCTGCTTGCCATAACCCCGCTCGACCGCCTGGAAGACGAGCACCTGCGTGCTGTCGAGCGGCCCGCCCTGGGTCATGACGTCGATCTGCGCAAAAAGCGCAAAGGCCTGCATGGTGATGACAATCAGGATCAGCACCGCGGTGTTGCGCAGGCCGGGCCATGTCACATAGCGGAACGCCTGCCATTTCGTTGACCCTTCGATCTCGGCCGCTTCGTAGAGCGTGGGCGAGATCGTCTGCAGCCCCGAGAGCCAGATCACCATGTGAAAGCCGACGCCCTGCCAGACCGACATCGCAATGACGGAGCCGAGCGCGGTGGAGGGGTTGCCGAGCCAGTCGCGCGGCTCGAACGCTCCGAAGGTCAGCCCCGACAGGATGTTGTTCAGAAGGCCGTCGCCCGGCGAATAGATGAACTGCCAGAGAAGCGACACGACGACGATCGAAACCACCACGGGCATGAAGTAGATCGCGCGGAAGAGGCTGATCGCCCGCAATCGCTGATTGATCAGCAGCGCTAGCCCGAGCGCGAGGCCGGCCTGCACCGGCGCCACGACAAGGACGAAGGTGATCGTGTTGACCAGCGCCTTCATGAAGACGACGTCCGAGGCCAGCACAACCCTGCGGTTCTCGCCCGACTGCCAGCCAAACCACTCTCGCTTACCCTGCAGGTGGGGATAGTCCGGGTTGTTGCGGGTGAAGCTGCGCAGGCGCGGATACGCGATGCGGCCTTCATCGTCGCGGATCGCCACCCCGCTGTCGTCGCGCTCAGGCTCCAGCGTGAACACGGCGAGGCCGAGCAGATTGCGGTAGTTCTCCAGCCCCACATACTCCGTCGGATTGGGGGAGGCGAGGCGCTGGTTCGTGAGCGAGAACGCGAAGGCCAGGAAGAACGGCAGGATGATGAACGCCGCGATCAAGGCGGCGCCGGGAAAAGCCATCAGCCAGCCGGCACGGTTCGACCGTGTCAGTTTGGATGCCATGGAACGGGCTCCTTACCGGGAGAGGGAGCCGGGCCCGCGGGCGGCCCGGCTGGCCGTGTCACCGAACCGGCCCGGCCTAGTGGCCGTAGCCGCCGTTGCGCGCGATATCCTCGTCGATCTCATCGACGGCGGCGTCCAGGGTATCGGCCACATCCGCGCCGTTCGCGATGTCCGCCAGGGCCTTCTCGAACACCTTGGCCTGCACGATGTATCCCGGCGTCACCGGCCGCACGAGCCCCTGCGCTTCGGAGAGGCCGTAGAACACCTCCAGCGGTCCGCCGGGCGCATAGTTCTGCGTGTCGCCCGCGGCGGTGGCCGTCACTGGGATCAGCCCGGTGCCATCGGAGAAGGCCGCAAACCACCGATCCTGAAGGGCAAACTCGATGAAGGCCCGGGCGCCTGCGGGATGCTCGGATGTCGCGGAGATGCCGAACTGCCAGGAGGCCGCCCCGATGGTCGGGCCGTTCCCGAAATCGGGCGCCGGCAGGAACAGAGCGTCGTCGCCGAACGCTTCGACCACCGGCAGCGCGGCCCAGTTCCCGTTCCAGGACATGGCGTATTTGCCGTCGATCAACCCGGTTTCGCGGTCGGCGGCGTCCTGGCTCGTACCCGGGACGTAGCCGTTCTCAAAGAGGCTCTGCCACCATTCTCCGAAGTCGAGGGCGGCATCTCCGTTCAAGGCGCCTTCGGCCGATTGGTAGGTGGACCGGTCGACGATGTCACCGCCGAAGCTCTGCAGGAAGGGCGAGAACGCATAGGGGTACCACTCGCCCTTCCACGCCATCCCGAGATCGAGCGGGTACTCGAAGTCGCCCGATGCGGCGATGGCCGCCAGCGCCGCGTTGAACTCATCTAGGGACCAGGGCGCATCGAGCGTGGGCACGCGGATGCCGTAGGCGTCCAGCGTCGAGCGCCGCGTCGTCAGCGCGACGGCGGCGTCCCAAAGGCCCACCGAATACACCGCGCCGTTCCACCGGCCGATGGGACCGGGCAAGTAACCCTCCAGCAGGCTCTCGTCGATCCCGAGGGGCTGCATGTACTCCGCCCAGGCCCAGTTCGGCATCACCGGGCCGTCGACGTCGAGGATATCGGGCAACTCTCCCGCCAGAGCCGCGGCGCCGACGGCATCGTTGTATGCGAGTTGCGGAAAGGTCTCGATCGACACGGCCCAGTCGGACTGGCTTGCGTTGAATTCCTCGACCAGTTGATTGACCAACGCTTCCTCGGCATTGGCACTGCCCGCCCCGTGGTACCAAAGGCTCAGCTCCGTCTGCGCCGCCGCAGAGCCCGCCAGGCCCAGCGCGGCGAGCACCGCCAAAGTCGATTTGGCAATCATCTCTCTGTCCTCCCTGTGAGATCGATCACGTTGTCTTGGTTGTGCGGTTGCGGGGCCACGAGAGACTCGCGGTGCTGCACCTGGCCGCTGATGCGGATCGGGTCCGGCGCCACCGCCATGTCCGGGTTCGCGAGCCGGTCCAGCAACGTCTGCGCGGCGCGGGCGCCCATGGCGTTGTAGGGCAGCGCGGCGGTCGTGAGCGGCGGGTAGAGCCCCTCGGAGATCAAACGATGGTCGTCGAAGCCCACGACGGACATCTCTTCGGGCACGGCGACGCCACGCTTGCGCAGGATGCCGTAGACGGACATCGCGAGGCGGTCGTTGCCGCAACAGATCGCGGTCGGGCGATCCGGCCGGTCGAGCAGGACGTCGATCGCATCCCAGACCAGCTGATGCTCGCCTGGGGTTCCGAAGAGGTCGGTTGGGTGCACGAGCGACGGATCGAAGGCAATGCCAGCCTCCTCCAGCGCGGCCCGATACCCCTTCATCCGGAGCCGCGTCGCCTCCATCGCCGGGGCAAGTGTGAGATAGGCGATCTTGCGATGACCCGCGTCGACGACCGCCCGCGTCAGCGCATATTGCCCGCCTTCGTCATCAGGCAGCACCGCGGGTGTGCCCCGCTCGTCGAAGCAGTTGACAAGGACAGTCGGCAGGCCGTTCACTGGCAAGTGCGCCTCGACGGGCTTATGGAACTCGGCCACATACAACAGGCCCTCGACGCGATGCTCCTGAAACGTCCGGACGAGGGAGGGCACGCGATCGACGCGCCCGCCCGTGTCGGAGATGAGGAGGGTCTTTCCGGACGTCTCGATCACCGCCTGGGCGCTTTGCACGATGAACAGCTCCGGCAGGCCGGCGGGCCGCGCCACTTCGTCCGCGCTGCTGATTGCGCCGGTGATAAGCCCGATCAGGTTGGAGCGGTGGGACTTCATAGACCGTGCCGCGTGCGACGGCACGTAGCCCAAAGCCTCGATCGCCGCGATGACGCTCTCGCGGGTGTCCTTCGACACCGGGGCGTCCCCGTTCAGAACCCGGCTGACCGTCTTGGGCGACACCCCGGCCCGCTTCGCGACATCGTAGATCGTAGCCACGGCTCCTCCCCCGGCTCGGTCATGTGTCCTAGCCGAATCCGTTCGTCGTTCGGCTTGGGTGACATCGGTGTCATGACACCGATGTCATGTCAATAAACTTCGCATCTGCGCCGCTTCGCGTCCCATAGAGCGTCGTCCCACCGGGCCGCCTTCAGGGCTTGCGCCGCCGAGGCGGCACTGGCCCCCGACCACGGTCGGTTCAAGACTTTCCCGTTGCGAACCTGTCGGACGGTTTCTTCTCTGAGGATGCTGCGCACCAGAGAACCGAGCGATCCGCCCATCAGAAACGCAGGGCCAAAGGCTCGGTCCGGGCCCGTCCTTACCCGACTAGGGCGCGGGCACCCCGATGCGGATACTCTGCGAGAACCCCGCGTCGAGCCCCGCCGATTGCGCCCGGGCGGTGATGCTGCCCTGCTGGCGGATCTCGGAGAAACTGAGATCTGCATTCATCGCCCCGAGCTCGTAGAGATACTCCGGGAAGTATCCGTTCACGAGCACACGCCAATCGGCCGGGAGCGGCGCGCCCACGGCGCGGGCCAGGTTGATTACGGTCTTGGAGCAGTTGCTTAGCAAGGAGTTGAAGAATTGCGGCCGCTCCGCAACCGCATTTGCAATCTGCACATATTCCTCGAGAAATGCGCGCCGGCGGGCGGGATCGCTGCGCAGCCGGTAGAGGATCACATCGGCGTTCTGAACGTTCGTGCGAAGGCCGACGACATCACGCTCTTCACTGGCCACAACGGACAGGCTGTTGGCCTTGAAGAAGTCGGCAACCGGCGAGAAGGATGCGCCAACGGCGCGCTTCACCTCGACCGACCATGCCAGATACGTGCCGTCGCCGAACCCGAAACTGATCATGAGATGGGCCATCGCAGGCCCGCCCCAATAAGACATAAAGAGATCGACGCTCTCGATGCGCGAGAGATCGTAGCTGCGCGTCACCCACGCCTCAGTGAACTCCGCCTCGCTGCGCCACTCGAACGCCCGCAGGTTGGAGAGTGTCAGCGTGTTCCCTTCGATCTGTCCCGTGACCTGCCGCGCGACTTCGGGTGCCCAATCTCCGTCGCGCGGCGGTTCGAGCGTGGCCCACCAGAGCAGCAGGGCGGCGCATGCCGCACCAAATGTCAGGGTCCAGCGCGCCGGCGCCGGGCGGCACAACGCGACGAGCGCACGTGCACCGAGCAGCGCAAAGGCCCCTGCAATGGCGTAGCGGACGGCCTCTGGCCCGGGCAGCTTGAACCAGAGCGCAAGACTGCCCCACGCGGCCACCAGAGCCACCGCAAGGCACGCAAGCGCGGTCAAGAAGAGCGAAAGCCAGCGCATGGGGGAACGGCCTGATGCGGAAGAACGGACATGGGCATGCAGCATGACGCAGGCGGACGGGTTTTCAAAGCGCGAGGACGGAGCGTGCCCGACCCCGCCTCAGCCGATCACCGACGCGACCGGCATTGCGGCGCGCGGCAGGGGGCCAAGCCGCCGCGCCACCTGCCGTCTTAGAGCACGAAGACCCCGCCGATGTCGTGGAGGGTCGAGCGTTCGTTAGGCGGCATAGACGACCGGAACGGCGTCGGACGCCGTGCGTGCAATTAGTCTCGTCTGACGAGCCCTGCGTGGCGGCGATTTGTGCCAGGATCGCGGGCTATTGGTCCGGCATTCCCATCCTAGGCAATGGCGGCGATGCCTGCACGACGAGCAGCGCAGCGGATCCTCCCGGGGTTTTCCTTAACGGCCACACCGAGACGGTCGCGAACCGGACGTGCGGGGCCGCAGGCGCATATCGCCAGACCCAAACGGGACCGGCGCGTCAGAGACAAAACGGGGATCTGCACCGGACCGTACCGTCAGATCCCGGCATACCATTCGTAGCCCTCGAAGTCCTCCCAGAAGCCGCCCTTGCCGCCGTGAATGCCGTGCAGACTCGACACAAGTTCGACACGCTGAACGAACTTCGCGTGCTTATAGCCGAGCTGGCGTTCGACGCGCAGGCGCAGGGGGGCGCCGTGTCCGGTGGGCAGCGGCGCGCCGTTCATGTCATAGGCCAGAATGGTCTGGGCGTGATGCGCATCGACCATGTCGATGCTCTCGTAATAGGGCGTCCCGATCAGGTCGTCCCCGCAATGGAACACCGCAAAACGGGCCTCCGGCGATGCGCCCACACGCTCCAGCAGGGCCGACAGCCGCACACCTGTCCACTGGGCGATGGCGCTCCAGCCTTCGACACAATCGTGCCGCGTGATCTGCGTGCGCGCGGGCATCGCCCGCAATTGCTCCAGCGTGAACAGGCCGGGGCGGGCACAAAGCCCGTCGACCTGCAGCGCCCAGGACCGGAACGCGGTCTTGGAATGGCCCAGCATCTCCAAAGACGTGGGCGCGTTCGAGCCATTCACAGGGAAGGTTTTGGAGATCTGCGAGGGCGCGAACTCCCGCGCATTGGCGTCACCCACGATCAGCCGGTGTACGCGGTAGGTGAACCCCTCCACCATCGGCATTTCGACGCCTGGCACGGGATCCATGGCCAAGACGGACGACCCGTAGGCCAGCGTCGGCGCTGCCAGGGCGCTGCCAGCCAGAAAGCGTCGGCGGGTGAACAGGCGGGCGCGGGGGCGGTGCGTCATCCTGGATCTTCCTCCTCGCGGCGCCCGCCAAGGATCATGTCCTTCATCAGACGCCAGGGGTTGTAGAGCAGAAGCATGATCAGGTGGATCACGAGGAACAGCGAAAACAGGCTGGCAAAGATGAAGTGGAACGTCCGGGCCGACTGGCGGCCGCCGAACATGTCGAGCAGCCAGGGCCACGCCGCAGCGATCGCCGGAGACATCGCAAGCCCCGACAGCACGACCAGCGGCAGCAGGACTCCAAGCACGCCGGAATAGGTCAACTTCTGCAGCACGTTGTAGATACCGTGACGGGCTTTGTCGTGCGGCCGAAGGCGCATATGATCGCGGCATGTGCGCCAGAGCCGACGGGGGGATAGCTCCCAGAGCCGCGGCATCAGATCCCGAAGGAGGTGGCCGTTGAGGAGGCTCACCGCGATGAAGACCGGCCACCCCAGAATCAAGATCCACGACGCCATGATATGCCAGCGCCGCGCGTCGGCGAGCGCATAGGGCCCAGGCAAGGTTACGGCGCCTGGAAAGGCTGTGTATTGCCGATGCCCGGAGCTGGTGTGCCACAGGCCGAGAACGCCCGTGGTGTCGAAGGACTGCTCGCCGATCTTGAGATACCCCGCATCCTCCCGCGCGCCGATTTCCAGCCAGGCCGGTTCTGCGCTCGTACCGACGCTGCCCCAATACAAGCGCGGATGGGCATTGAAGATCGCAAGGCCGCTGGCCAACAGGATGACGATGGCAGCCGCCATCGCCCAATGCCAGAGCCGGGTAGCGACGCTGTGCTTGCGCCGCGCGCGGCGTCTGATCGCTCCTGCCTGCGTCATCCCTCCGTCTCCTGTGAGACGCAGGCCGCGCGCGTGCGGACGGCCCATCGTCTGGGCAGAAACCGAGGGCGCATATGGGCGGTGGTCCCGTTCGAGCCGGGTGCGGGACCCGGGTGCGCGAACGGTCCTTTCCCACGCGCAGGATTCCATATCCCTGCGCCGCCTTCCCGCAAACTTACAACAAAAGAGTGTGATCCCCGCTGTGTCTCACCGGATGGCGCCATCGGCCCCAGTGGCAGCAGCGGCGCGAACGCGGTGTCGCGCGAGCGTCTTTGGGATCGCTAGGCTGCTGCAGGACCTGGGCCAAGGGCCGGCTGTTGCTGTGCTTTGGCCTCGGGCCGGGGCTGTCGGGCGCGGAGGTTCGGCGACGTCACCCTTGGCCGACCGCGCGCGGGGACAGATCCTGCGGGCATGAAGGGGCCAAAAGCGAAGTGTACGAGTCCCAAGAGCGTTCGGACCGCGTCGCCCCGCGCAGGACAGGAGCCGCGCCGCTGCGCGACCGGCCATTGCTGCACCCGGCAAAGGCACGACCGGTACGCGACGGCGCCCGGGCACAGGCGCTTCGGCGACTGACCTAGACATGGCATGCCCAGGGCCTTCTCCCTTGTGCGCCACCCTAAAGCCATCCGCACAAAGACCACCCGCGTCCTTCGGACACCGGCGCCCCTCCTCACACAGGGTTCAGAACAATCGACTGGCCCTCCTCGCGGGCCCTGGCCTAAAAGCCCGGCCAAGCAACCCGATGGGAAGGATGCCCGACGATGACGACGAAGCGCGCTGCCGATCGCGTGGCAGAACGGCTCTATGAGGCAGGCTGCCGCCATGCGTTCGGCATGCCGGGGGGCGAGGTTTTGACGCTGGTCGATGCGCTGGAAAAGGCCGGCATCGCCTTTCACCTCGTCAAGCACGAGAACTCCGGCGGTTTCATGGCCGAAGGCGTCTACCACATGGACGGCGCCCCGCCGATCCTGGTCGCCACCGTCGGGCCCGGGCTGATGAACGGGGTCAATGTGGTGGCCAATGCCATGCAGGACCGGGTTCCCCTCGTGGTTCTGACCGGCTGTCTCGACCCGGACGAGGCACTGACCTACACCCATCAGGTGCTCGACCATCGCGCCGTCCTGGGCCCAATCACCAAAGCGACCTTTACGCTCACCCCGGGCGGAGCCGACACGATCGCCGACAAGGCCGTGTCCATCGCAACGGAGGGCCGCGCGGGGCCCGTGCTGATCGACGTGCCGATCGCTGTCGCCGACGCGCCCGCCCCGGCACAGGGCCGCCGCCGCGCCCCCGCTGCCCCAGTTGCGCCCGCAGGAGCAGCGTTGGTGGAGGCGCGCGCCTGGCTGGCCGAGGCCGAGCGGCCGGTGATCGTTGCCGGCCTCGATGTGCTGAAGGATGGTGCCGAGGCCGACCTGGCCGCGATGGCCGAGCGCTTCGGGCTCCCGGTCGTGACGAGCTACAAGGCCAAGGGCGTGATGCCGGAAGGCCATGCCCTTGCGCTCGGCGGCGCGGGCCTGTCGCCGAAGGCCGATGCACGCTTCATCCCCTTTCTTCAATCGGCGGACCTGATCCTCTGCCTCGGATACGATCCCATCGAGATGCGGCCCGGCTGGCGCGAGATCTGGAACCCGGAGCGGCAAAGGGTGATCGACATCCATGCCGAACCCAACCACCACTACATGCACCAGGCTGGCCTGTCCTTCATTGCCGAGACCGGCGCCGCCTTGCAGGCGCTGACGCAAGGGCTGGAGAAGCGCCCCGTCTGGACCGGGGGCGAGATCGCCGCGCTGCGCGCCGCGCTCGCCGCGGACTTTCCGCAGGACACAGATTGGGGGCCGGCCGGCGTGATTGCGGAGGCGCGCGCCACCCTTCCGCCCGAGACCGTTGCTACCGTCGATTCGGGGGCGCACAGGATTCTTCTCAGTCAGATGTGGGCCTGTCCCGCCCCGCGCACCCTTCTGCAATCGTCGGGCCTCTGCACGATGGGCTGCGCGGTCCCGCTCGCCATTGGCGCGAAACTGGCCGCGCCCAACCGCCCCGTTGTGGCCTTCACCGGAGACGGCGGGTTCCTGATGGTGGCGGGCGAGCTTGCCACGGCAGCCGAGATGGGGCTCGCCCCCGTGATCGTGGTCTTCGTCGACGCCTCGCTCGCTCTGATCGAGCTGAAGCAGCGGCAGCGGCAGCTGACCAATGCGGGGGTGGATTTCGGCCACCACGACGTCGCCGCGATAGGGCGGGCGCTTGGCGGGCGGGGCGTCGCGGTGCAGGATCGCGCGGGTCTGAACGCGGCCCTTCAGGACGCGATGCAGGCCGATACCTTCACCGTGATCGCGGCCGAGATCGAAGCCAAGAGCTACGACGGCAAGATCTGACCCCGGCCGCACGGGGAGCATGGCCCATCTCACCGGCCCCGCGCCCGCGGTGCGTCGGCGACGGCGCCAATGCGCCCGACATGCGGGCAGCAGCGCTTCGACAGCGCGGACGGTCAGTGTCTGCGACCGACCGGTCGGATGCCCATAGGCGGCAGTTTGCCGGATCGCTCCCCTGCCGCCGGAAAGGCCCCGCCGACCCATGTTGCAGGCGTTCACGGAACTCCTGCAGCACGTCACATGTCTGTCAGTCTTGCCTGACAGACATTTACCGAGCGGGTGGACCGTCTATCCAATTGCATATTGGCCGCGCACACCAGAAACGGATCCACCATGCAGCAAGACCTTTTCGGTCAGGACGTCACTCTCGAACGTCGCGAGGCGCTCGATCACTGGAACCGCATGATGCTTGCGTTCCTGGCCCATGGCGCCGACACGCCGGATCACCTCGGCCGGACGCTGGGCGCCGATCCGGGCTTCGCCCTGGGGCATGCTGTGAAGGGGCTGTTCCTTGCCCTGCTCGGGCGGCGCGAACTGATCGACACCGCGCGGGACGCGCTGGCCGCCGCCCGGTCGGCACGGCTGGGGCGCCCGGTGACGGAGCGGGAGGCGCAGTTCGTGGACGCGCTCGGCGCGTGGCTCGATGGCCGGCCTTCCGATGCGGTGGCGCATCTGGAGCGTGTGCTTGCCGCACATCCGAGCGACGCGCTGGCCGCCAAGCTCAGCCATGCCCTCCGCTTCGTGCTGGGAGACGCGCAGGGGATGCGCCGCTCGATCGAAGCGGTTCTGCCGAGCTACGGGCCCGATCACCCCGGACGCGGCTACATGCTCGGGTGCCATGCCTTCGCGCTTGAGGAAACCGGGGAATATGCCCGCGCCCGCGACGCCGGGCGGCAGGGCCTGGAGCTGAGCGCGGATGACGCCTGGGGGCTGCACGCCGTGGCCCATGTTCATGACATGACGGGGGATTCCCGCGGCGGTCTGGACTGGCTCGGCGGGCGCGAGCAGGCTTGGGCGCATTGCAACAACTTTCGCTACCACGTGTGGTGGCACAAGGCGCTGATGCATCTCGACCAGGGCGAGATCGACGAGGTGCTCGCACTTTATGACACGGTCATCCGCGCCGACCGCACCGACGATTACCGCGATATCTCCAATGCCACCTCCCTGCTCTGTCGGCTGGAGCTGGAAGGCGTCGATGTCGCCAACCGGTGGGAGGAGCTGGCCGACGTGTCGGAGCGACGCACCGATGACGGCTGTCTGATCTTCGCGGATCTGCATTACCTCTTGGCCTTGATCGGAGACGGGCGGCAGGCCGCCATCCGGTCGATGCTGGTGCGTATGCAGGAGGATGCGCGCTCCGGCGGAGGAGAGATGGAGGCCCGCATGGCCGCGCCGGGGCTGGCTGCAGCCGCCGGGCTGGAAGCCTTTGGCGACGGCGACTATCGCACCGCCTTTCTCAACCTGAGCACGGCAAGGCGCACCATGCAGCAGGCCGGCGGCAGCCACGCTCAGCGCGACGTCTTCGAGCGGCTGACCATCGACGCCGGAATCCGTGCGGGGTTTCTCGACGAGGCGGAGGGCATCCTCTCGAGCCGGACCGCACGCCGCAATGGGCGCGAAGACAGCTTTGCCGCCGCCCGCCATACCCTGATCGAAGACGGCCGCCGCGCCGCGCGCAATGTGGGCCGCATGCCGGCCGAATGATCGCGCGCGACCTCCCAGCCACAGCGCGTTGAACCTGGGCCCGGCCGGATCTGTCGGGCGCCTCGGCCTCGGAAGGCCAGCCCCCGTGCCGCGGCGCCTGACCTAGCGGGCGAGCGCCACGCAAACGCGACGTTCCCCTCATGCGCGTCGACGGCGGCGCCCTGCGTTGAACGGAGGAGCCATGCTCAGTGAGCCTCCTCCCAGCGCATCGGCGCCAAGGCCATGCGCGGTGCCTGTGACCCAGGCTTGCTTGTCCCGCGGGCCGTCCCTGCGCTAGCATCCCCGTGGGCAACGGGGTGCAAGACGCCGATGGATGCAAGGTCCAGCTTCCCCTTTCTTCTCTCCGCCGCACTTGCGTTGGGCGGCTGCACTGTCACGGCGACGGGCGGTGGCGGCACGACGACGGTGTCGGGCGGGGCGGACGGGCAGCTTCGGGCCTCGGTGCGTGCACCGCTCCGGCGGGCGGGCGTGTCGGACGCCTGTATCAACTCGCTCTCCACCTCCGAACTGACCCAGGTGCGCAACCGCACGCAACAGTCGCCGCGGACGAGCAAGGAGGTGCTGCAGCGCAACCAGCAGCTCCGTGTCCTGGCGGAGCGCTTCTGCGCCGATCTCTGAGCAGCGGACCCGGCGCCCCGACCTGCACCGGCGGGGCGCTCTCGGTATCGCTGGTCGTAGCCCTACGGATTGCCCGAGGGCTCGGCGCATCAGCGCCAAGGAAAGCGACCGGCGGCCCTTGCGCTCCGCCCCGCGCTCACCGCATCGTCCGCCCGATCGCGGGCCTCGCCGCTGCCAATTGCCGGACTGACATTCATGCCCCTGCACATTACCCTCCTGAATGGGCCGAACCTGAACCTCCTCGGGCAGCGCCAGCCCGAGATCTATGGGCACGACACCCTCGCCGACGTCGAAGCGCGATGCGCGGCGCTTGCGCACGGCCTCGGGATGGCGCTGCGGGCCGAGCAATCGAACCACGAGGGGCAGTTGGTGGACTGGATCCACGAGGCGCGGGAGGGTTCCGGTGGGATCATCATCAATCCGGGCGCCTATTCGCACACATCCGTGGCGATCTACGACGCGCTCGTGGCGTTCGACGGTCCGGTGCTGGAGGTGCATGTCTCCAACATTCACCGGCGGGAGGCGTTCCGCCATCACTCCTATGTTTCGCGGCGCGCGGACGGGGTGATCGCAGGGTTCGGGGTCCATGGTTACGAGCTGGCCGTCACGCATATGGGGCGCCTTCTGGGCGCGTCCGGATAGCGCTTCTGCGGGCGCACCCCAGGGGGCGCCGCCAGTCGCGAGCCCGGCCATCGCCCCTTCCGCACTTCCAGTCGCGACCCACGCCTGACCGGCGCCTCGGACGTGCGGGACCCCGTCGTGCGAGGCGCGTACGCGTCGGAGTCGCGCGTGTCGGAGAGGGACACCGATAGAGACCGGCGAGACGCCGCTCGGCGCGCTATGCGTCGAGACAACAGGGCGGCGTGCGGGAGCGGTCTGGCCGTTGCGCGGGTAGCGCAGAAGCCGGACCTGTTGACGGTGTCCGTCGGGAAGCCGAGGGCGCCGACGCGCTCGCGCTCCCTGCACGCCACCACAGACGCGCCAACTAGGCGATGCAGGTCTGCTTCCGCCAACCCCGGCTGTCGGCCGTCGTTGGGGCCAGTACGCGGCGGCGCGCCCGATCCCGCAAGCCTGTTCCCGCAGGACCGAGGGCCCCGGCCCCGAGGTACGCGGGCCAGCGCGGGGCCCGCGGGCGCCTCGACCCGGTCAGCCCCTGTGGATCAGGCTTTCGAACAGATGCGGCTCCAGGCTAGCGCCCGCGAAGGTGGGCCCTTCCGTCAGCACCGAGACCGCGTCGTGGCTGTGGAGGCTCTCCTGATGGCTCGCCACCACCCGGAAATCCCCAATGCGGCTGTCGGCTTGCAACGCTTCGGCGAACAGGCGCGCGGCGTCTTCGACGAAGATCGGATTGGCCGCGTTCAGCTCTGCAAAGGCCTGCTCGTCCTCGCGCTTGACCATGACCTGCGTCTCCGTCGGCACAGCACGGCGCGCCAGCTCGACAACGTCCTCGATCGTGATCTCCGGCGCGTCCGGGTCGAGCGCGAGGGACAAACGCGCCACGGAACGCTGGGAATGGGGCGTCGCCAGCTGACCCCGCGTGCGGCGGGCATGCTCCGACAATTCCAGCGAGCAGGGGCATGTCGAGGAGTAGACATAGTCGAGATGGAGCGCGCGCAGACGCTGGCCGCCGCGTTCCGCAACCTCCATGGCGACGTCATAATACTGCCAGCCGGACAGGCCGGAGCGGAGCGAGGGCATCTGCATCGGGTAGGACAGCCGCAGCAGAAGCCGGGCATCGAGGCTGTCCAGATCGCGCTTGTAGGCGTCGAGCACGGCTTCGGCGACGTCGAGCCCGGCCCGCGTGCCCGCCTCGGCGTAGAAGCTGCGCATGATCCGGGACATGTTGATGCCCTTCTCATTCGCTTCGAGGCTGACAGACCCCGTGACCGAGGTTTCGAGCACCTGCGAGGTTCCATCCCGGCCGCGCACCGTGAGCGGCAGGCGGAAGTTCGAGATCCCGACATGTTGGATGCGGCGGCGCGCGCCCTTGATCAGGCTCTCCGGCCCGTTCTGCAGATCCGGCAGCGATGCGCGATAGGCCCCATCGGCCTCGAACCCGTCCGGGTAGTGGCGGGACAGGGACGGATAGTCCTGACTGCCCGTGCCCGCCAGGACGCCCGCGACGGTCGGATCGACGGCGGCGCGCTCCTCGTCGGTGGCACTGGCGGCCCAGGCGCGGAGCGCGGCGAGCGCCCTTACGGCGTCGTCCTGTGTCAGAACGGGTACGGTGTCGCCGAGGGCGGCGGGGATGTCTGGCGCGTGAATGTTCATGGCAAGTCCCTCTGCTGTTGGAGGCTAGTCCATGGACCAGGGAGTTGGCCCGGCCCCGCTACATGGGGCGTCGGCCGGACGGGTAAAGCAGGGGCGGTGGTCACGGACGCGTGAGGACGCGCCCGCGCCCGTATTCATTGACGGTAACGCCGCACAAAATTTGCCAGAATCCGTGGCGGGAGGTCGGCCTTCGCGGCGGCGACGGCCGCGATCAGGGCCGCGGCCTCCTCGGGCGGGAAATAGCCGCGGTGCTTGTAGATCTCGATGCGCCGGGCAAAGATCTCCGCATCGGCTTCCGGGTGGAACTGCGTGGCATAGACGTTGGCGCGGGCGCGTATCATCTGCACCGGGCACGCCTCTCCCTCGACAAGGAGGGCCGCGCCGCCGGGTACGGCCTGCGCGGCCTCCTTGTGGCCGACCAGGATGTTGAACCGGTCGGGCAGGCCGTCCAACAGCGGGTCGGCGCGGCCCGCCTCCGTCAGGCGGGCCGGCACCGCGCTCACCGGCTCGCCGAAGCGGTCCTTGGAGACGTCAGCGCCCAGATTATCGGCCAGAAGGCCCATCCCGTAGCAACAGCCCAGGAACGGCACGTCCTGTGCGAGGATTTCGGGCAGCAGGGCTTTACAGGCCGCCTCGGAGCGGGCTTCGTCGGGGCGCTTCTGCTCGGGCGGGTCGGAGATGCAGCCCGGTCCGCCCCCCACGATCACCCCCGCATAGGACGCCAAATCAAGATCGCCGGGCACAGGCTCGGCCTCCAGCCGAATGCGATGCGTGCTCTCGGCCGACAACCCGCCTTTCTGCAGAAACGCCTCGTATTCGTCATCGGCCGCCTCGGTTTCCGGGCGAAGCTGAAGGATCAGAAAGAGCTTCATCACAGGGGCCTTTGCGCTGCGGCTTGCACTTCATAAGCCATTGAAAGCGCGCCGTACATTGCTCAATCGACAGCAACGGGTAAGAGACCTTCAATGCACATGCGAGGCCGCTGGGGGCGAACGGGCCGGGCCGGCCAGAGGCTGCGGCCACGGAGCGCCGCAGCCTCTACTGCCGCCGCCCCGCCCGAACGCGGCAACCGGTCGGGCTCATTGCGCAAGAAGGCGCAAACCTTGGGTCACATCGGAGCGGACCGCCAGTTTCAGGGAGGGCTCGTCACCGGCCTTCAACGCCGCGATGATCAGACGGTGGCCGCGCGGAACATCCGTCCGGCCAAGCCGCCCGTAGAGCGCGCGCATCGTCGGCCCGAGCTGAAGCCACACCGTCTCGGCAAGGGCGAGCATGGCCGGGGCCTGGGCGCGCAGGTAAAGCGTGCGGTGAAACTCCAGATTGGTCCGGATGTAAGCCGGCGCGTCCCGCTGGGCGATCGCCTCGGCGATCGTGCCGTTGATGGCCTGCAGCCGGTCGATCAGCGCCGCGTGGGCGCGCGGCAAGGCACGGGCGGCCAGTTCGGGCTCCAG
Organism: Pseudomonadota bacterium; assembly: GCA_038757905.1. Taxonomy (GTDB): domain Bacteria; phylum Pseudomonadota; class Alphaproteobacteria; order Rhodobacterales; family Rhodobacteraceae; genus HLUCCA09. The sequence continues at coordinate 31,194 of JBCDGG010000033.1, forward strand.
CAAGGCACGCAGCGCGGCCAGCTCCTCCAACCGGTCGGCGCCGAGGCGCGGTGTCGCCACCCGACCGGACGAGGACAGCGTCAGCGCCCCCTCGGCCGCCAGACGGCGTACCGCCTCCCGCGCCGGTGTCATGGAGACGCCGAACTCCTGCCCGATGCCGCGCAGCGTCAGCGCCTCCCCCGGCCCGATCTCGCCATGCATGATGCGGGCGCGCAGGGCGCGGTAGACCCGTTCATGCGCGGCGGGCGTGGCGGCTGGGGCGGTCTGACCCACCACATCGGAGGGGCGGTGCGTGTAGAGCATGGTGCGAGTGTGAAAGGCGGGCGCGCCGCGGTCAATCCGCCGGACCGCTTTGTACGCCCGCAAAGCGATAGCGGTGCAGGTCTTGTCCGCGTTCACGCAGCCAAAGGCGCTGCGGCTGGAACCCAGGGTACAGCCGTTCGACCGTCTCCCAGAAGCGGGCGGAGTGGTTCATCTCGGCCAGATGCGCGACTTCGTGCGCCGCCACGTAATCGAGCACGTCCGGCGGCGCCATGACGAGGCGCCACGAATACATCAGCGCCCCCTCATCGGTGCAGGAGCCCCAACGCGACCGGGTGTCCCGCAGGGTGATCCGCGCGTAGGTCCGGCCGAGACGGGCGGCGAAATGGTCCGACGCGATGGAAAGCCGGTCGCGGGCCAGCGCCTTCAGCGCCCCCGCCGCGGCGGCCCCAGCGGAGGTCGCGCGCGCCGAGACGGCCAGCTCACCAGAGGCCATCCGCACCTCCGTCCGCGGGCCGGAGACCACGCGCAACGCCTGACCCTGCACGGGAAGGACAGTGCCCAGCCCCACGGGCACGAGGGGATCCAAACGGTCGAGATGGCCGCGAATCCACGGGGCACGCTCCTCGATGAAGGACAGCGCGGCGCGCATCGGCGCCCGCCGCGGCAGCGTCAGCGTGACCTTGCCGTCAAGGCGCGAGACGCGAAGCGACATGCGCCGCGCCCGGGCGGAGCGGCGCAGGTGAACGCGGATCGGTGGCGTGCCGGCGAGTTCGTAGTGAGTCATCGCGTCCGGCCCCTCCCGGGCTTCCTCACGGGCGGCCGCACCTTTCGGGGGGAGAAGCGTTTGACAGGCATGCCGGGCTGTGGCATGGGCCGCGTCTGATTTTCCGAAACCATGAGGACCCGTCGGATGCCCAAGGAAGAATGGGGAGTCAAGCGCGTCTGCCCGACAACTGGAAAGCGGTTCTACGATCTGGGGCGTGACCCGATCGTCAGCCCCTATACAGGCGAGGTCGTGACCATCGACACCGGCAACAAGTCGCGCGTCGCGATCAAGGAAGAGAAGAAGCCCGCGCAATCCGCCGAGAGCGGCGACACGCTCATCGAAGAGGATGCGGTGCTCGAAGACGACGAAGACGCGGATGTCGATCTCGGAGACGACGTCCTCGATGAGGACGACGAGGACAATGTCTCCCTCGACGATATCGCGGACGTCTCCACCGAAGACGACGACAACTGATCGCTTGCACTGGCGCGGCGGGATGGCTGGATCGGCGGATTTTGTCCTTGATCTTGTCCACCCTGCCCCCTAAACCCGCGCCACGCTAAACGGCGATATGGGGCCATAGCTCAGTTGGGAGAGCGCTTGCATGGCATGCAAGAGGTCAGGGGTTCGACTCCCCTTGGCTCCACCATTTCCACACGTAAGCATCTGAATACACTTAGTTTTGGCGCAGGACGCCCAAGGGCTGCGCGACAGATGCTCTCCTCGTTGAGGCGTGACGGTGCTCTCCGGAGCGTCCACGTCCGGCTTCTTCGCCTCTCGAGTTGATGCTCCGTCGACGTCTGATTGAGTGAGATGGCTTGTTTGTTCTGACTGGCGATCTCGACGCGGAGCGGGAGCAGGGCGCCACTGCGTGGCTTGGGTGAACGCGACGGGTGCCGGCATTCGTCGGCTGCTTCCGCCTCTGACATGGGGCATCTTCTCGACCGATCCGGGTGGCCCTGCCCTGCGCACCGGGATCGCAAGACCTCGCGCCTTTCCTCCTACGCCTCCAGGGGAGGTGACCGGTCCAACGCGAGGGCCGCGACGACCAACAAAACGACACCACCTGAGATCATGGCGAGTACCGTCCATCCCAGGCTCGACACCACAAATCCTGCCCCAAAGGCGCAGACGGTCGAGACTAGTGCGATGATCGTATCATTTGCGCCCAGCACAGCCGCCTTTTCGGTGTCCGGCACCGCGGCGGCCAGCATCGTGGTGGCCCCGATGAAACTGAAGTTCCACCCGAGGCCCAGGACGATCAATGCGCCGTAGAAGTGCGCCGCAGAAATGCCCAGGGCAGCAAAACCGGCGGCGGCGAGGATCGTCGCGAGCCCACATTTCGCGATGGTGTGCGCCCCGAACCTCTGGATCAGGAACCCGGTGACGAAGCTTGGCGCGAACATCGCAACGATGTGCCAGCGCACGACATCGCTGGCGGCCGTCTCGCTGAACCCGCAGGCAATCATCGCAATCGGCGTCGGGATCATCAGGAAGACCATGATCCCCTGCGAGACCGCAGCAATACCGATGGCGCGCTGGACCGGGCGGCGGCGAAGCGCGGCCAGAGCGGCGAACCTTCCAGTGTTTGCCGCCCTCGGGGCCCGCGCTGATAGTGGCATCCGGACAGCGGCGAGGGGCAGCAGGCCGAGCACAGCGACGACAGCGACCGCCACGTAGGCGCCGGCGAAGGGGATGGGCGCCAGCGCGTCTTTTGCAGCGACGAACACTTGCGGTCCGCCGATGGCAGCAATCAAGAGCGATGTCAGCATCAGCGAGATGGCGACCGGCCGAAGGCTCGTCTCCACGACCTCTCCCGCGGCAAAACGAAAGTACTGGAACGAGGCCCACCCCGCCCCCATCAAGAAATGCGCGACGCAAAGCAGTGCGAAGCTTCCCGAGTACAAGGCCTGTACGGCAGCGATGGCTCCGACGAAGGTCATCAGGCCCCCGAGAGCGAAGCCGGCCCGCCGTCCCATGCGGCCCATGAACAAGGAGAAGGGCGCCGCGGCGACAAGTCCGGCCAGGGTTTGAACGGAGGACGGCAAGGTCGCCAGCCCAGGGTTCGGCGCCAGCATCAGCCCTGCCAATCCCCCCAGGATCAGCTGCATAGGGAATGCCGCGCCGAGGATCGTGTTGGCTGTCAGCAGGCCAAGGAAGGTGCGGTTCTGAAGAATGGACGCGACAGCCATGCGTTGCTTGCCGAAGAAAGCTGAACTGGACACAGCATCCCCTTGGTTCTGTCCGTATGGCGTCGCGAAAGCACCTAGACTGCAGGCCGTTGGCGGCAAACAGAGGTTGTGCGCGGCGGATTTGGCAGTCTTCGAACGAGTTTTGGAAGGACACCGAATGTGCCAAGCTTCCGTGTCGAAGTCGCCAATTGGACGGGGCCAACGGCGGCGCGCAGCATTTCTGTCCTGGGAGGCCGGCCTTCGCTCAGGCGAGTGGCGGCCATGCGGGCCACCCCTTCCCATGTCCCTGCGGACGTCCATGGAGGGATCAAGCACGCCCCCAGCACTTGGCGCACAAGCGCCGTCCGCTCCGGCAATGCCCCCCTCGGGCGCCCCTTTCTGGCGGCCCCGCCATGCCCCTAAACTCGGCTATCTGGAGCGCCGGCTGTTGCCTAGAACTCTGCGACACACTGGCGGCATGGCCGTCCTCCAATCAGCCGCCAGTATGCAAGCTTGGGGCTGCCCGGACACGTCGATCTAGCGGGCAAACTTCTTGTACTTGACCCGCGTCGGCTCCACTGCGTCGGGACCGAGCCGGCGTATCTTGTCCTCCTCATAGGCTTCGAAGTTGCCTTCGAACCATTCCACATGGGCCTCGCCCTCGAAGGCGAGGATATGGGTGCAAAGACGGTCGAGGAAAAACCGGTCGTGGGAGATGATGACGGCGCAGCCGGCGAAGTCTTCCAGCGCGTCTTCGAGCGCGCGCAGCGTCTCGACATCCAGATCGTTGGTGGGCTCGTCGAGCAGCAGGACGTTGCCGCCCGATTTCAGCAGCTTGGCCATGTGCACGCGGTTGCGTTCCCCGCCCGAGAGCAGCCCCACCTTCTTCTGTTGATCGCCGCCCTTGAAGTTGAACGCTCCGCAATAGGCGCGGGAGTTCATCTGCGCATCGCCGAGGTCGATGATCTCGGCCCCGCCGGAGATCTCCTCCCACACCGTGTGATCCGCCCCGAGCGCATCGCGCGACTGGTCGACATAGGAGAGCTGCACGGTGTCGCCGTACTCCACCCCGCCATCGTCGGGCTGCTCCTGCCCGGTGAGCATCCGGAAGAGCGTCGACTTGCCCGCGCCGTTCGGGCCGATCACGCCGACGATGCCGCCCGGCGGCAGCGAGAACGACAGATCCTCGATCAGCAGCCGGTCGCCATAGCCTTTCTTCAGGCCGTTCACCTCGATCACCTTGGCGCCGAGGCGCGGGCCGTTGGGGATGACGATCTGAGCCTTGCCGACCTTTTCGCGCTCGGACTGGCTGGCCATCTCGTCATAGGCCGCGATCCGGGCCTTGGATTTGGCCTGCCGGGCCTTGGCCCCGGCGCGGATCCATTCCAGCTCGCGTTCCAGCGTCTTTTGCCGGGCCTTGTCCTCGCGGGCCTCCTGCGCCAGCCGCTTGGCCTTTTGCTCCAGCCAGGCCGAGTAGTTGCCCTCGTAGGGGATGCCCCGGCCGCGGTCGAGTTCCAGAATCCAGCCGGTGATGTCGTCGAGGAAATAGCGGTCGTGGGTGACGATCAGGCAGGTGCCCTTGTACTCGATCAGGTGACGCTGGAGCCAGGCGATGGTTTCGGCATCAAGATGGTTCGTCGGTTCGTCGAGCAGCAGCATGTCGGGCGCTTCGAGCAGCAGCTTGCAGAGCGCGACGCGGC
>JBCDGG010000034.1:0-35820 GCA_038757905.1 Pseudomonadota bacterium
CCCCGCCCGGGGACGCACCCCCCCCCCCGCCCCCCTGTTTGCCCGGGGCCGCCCCGAGGGGGGCCCACGGCGGGCCCCCCGGCCCGGGGGGGGCGGGGGCGGCCGGCCCGGGCCCCCCCCGCGCCGCGCCGAAGGCGGGCGCTTCGATACCGAGTGCGCGCAGCGCCGTTGCCGAGATATCCTGCGCCGTCAACCCGGCCTGGGCATACATGGCCGCCGGGCTCGCCTGATCGATGAACTTGTCCGGCAGCGTCATGGTGCGGACGCGCAGCCCTGAGTCGAGCATGCCTGCGCCCGCCAAATGGTGCAGGACATGGCCGCCAAAACCGCCCTGGGCACCCTGCTCCAGCGTGATGAGGGCGCCGTGATTGCGTGCAAGCTGTCCGATCAGATCGGTGTCGAGCGGCTTGGCGAAGCGGGCGTCCGCGACGGTGCAGGACACGCCGCGCGCCTCCAGATCTTCGGCCGCGATAAGGGCTTCCGCCAGGTGTGCGCCGAAGGACAGGATCGCGACCGCGGAGCCTTCGCGCACCACGCGGCCCTTGCCGATCTCCAGCACCGTTCCGCGCTCCGGCATCTCGACGCCGATACCCTCGCCGCGGGGGTAGCGGAACGCGATCGGCCCGTCGTTGTAGGCGGCGGCGGTCGTCGTCATGTGGACAAGCTCCGCCTCGTCGCCGGCGGCCATCACCACCATGTTGGGAAGGTTGGCGAGATAGGCCACATCGAAGCTGCCGGCATGGGTCGCGCCGTCCGCGCCCACAAGGCCCGCCCGGTCGATCGCGAAACGCACCGGCAGGTTCTGCAGCGCCACATCGTGCACCACCTGATCGTAGCCGCGCTGCAGGAAGGTGGAGTAGATCGCGCAGAACGGCTTCAGCCCCCCGGCCGCCATGCCGGCGGCGAAGGTCACGCCGTGCTGCTCGGCGATGCCGACATCGAAGACGCGCGCCGGGAACCTGTCGGCCATCACGTTGACCCCGGTGCCCGAGGGCATGGCCGCCGTCACCGCGACAATCGCCGGATCCTCCGCCGCGCATTGCGTCAGCGTCTGGCCGAAGACCTTGGTGTAGGCTGGCGCGTTCGGCTTGGACTTCTTCTGCGCGCCGGTGGCCACGTCGAACTTCGCCACCCCGTGATACTTGTCGGCGGAGGTTTCGGCCGGGGTATAGCCCTTGCCCTTGACGGTCAGCGCATGGATCAGAACGGGCCCCGTGGCCCGCGCCTTCACGGCGCGCAGCACGGTCAGAAGCTGGTCCATGTCGTGGCCGTCGATCGGCCCGATATAGGTGAAGCCCAGCTCCTCGAAGAGCGTGCCGCCGGTCGCGGCCGCGCCCGTGACGAGCTGCCTGGCCCGGCGCGCCCCGTCGCGGAAGGGCCCCGGCAAGGCGGCCTCGAACCCTTCGGCCATCTTCACGAACGGCGTGGCATAGAGCCCCGACAGATAGCTCGACATCGCGCCCACGGGCGGCGCGATCGACATCTCGTTGTCGTTCAGGATGACGAACATCCGCCGGCCCTCGGAACCGGCATTGTTCAGGGCCTCGTAGGCCATCCCGGCGCTGATCGAGCCGTCGCCGATCACCGCCACGGCATCGCCGGTCGGCTGGCCCATATCCCGCGCGACGGTGAAGCCCAGCGCGGCAGAGATCGACGTGGAACTATGGGCGGCGCCGAACGGATCGTACTGGCTTTCCGCGCGCTTGGTGAAACCGGACAGCCCGCCCTCCTGCCGCAGCGTCCGGATGCGCGAGCGCCGACCGGTCAGGATCTTGTGCGGGTAGCATTGATGGCCCACATCCCACACCAGTTTGTCCTTCGGCGTGTCGAACACCGCGTGAATGGCCACCGACAATTCGACGACACCGAGCGAGGAGCCCAGATGCCCCCCGGTCTCCGACACCGCGGAAATGGTCTCGGTGCGGACATCCTGCGCTAGCCTGCGCAACTCCCTGTCATTCAGCGCCTTCAGATCGGCCGGGCCGGCGACGCGGTCCAGGATCGGGGTGTCGGGTCGGTCGGCCATGGGTCATTCCTCCTCAGGCGGGGCGCCTGCCGGGGCGGCCGCTTCGACGGGTCGCGCGCCTGCAGATACGCAAAACAAAAATGGCGTCGTACGGAACGTGGTCCCGCACGACGCCAGGGTCCTGTAGCCAACAGGAAGGGAACCGGGGGCACAACCCCCGTGCCCGGGCCATGTGGGGGGCCCGAACCGGCTGCCGGCGGCGACCCGTGCGGGGGTGCCTGCCGGGTTCGATCCGGCCGCCGTGCCAGGGGTTGACGGCGGCCGGAGTGCAGACCGCCCCTAGGCGGCCCGCGTCTCGAGCGGCGCCTCGATCGCCCCCAACGAGGGGTCGGGCGCCTCCTTGCTTTCCGGCGGCAGAAGCGCGCCGATCGCAACCCAGATCCAGATGAAGACCACCGGGATGAAGACAATGGCAGCACCGATCAGCATGCCTTTGCCCATGAGCTGCGCGCCTTCCTGGAAGAGCGTCGGGGCCTTGCGCTCGCCGAAGATGGGACGTTGTTGTTCAGCCATCGCTAGGTCTCCTCAATCGTAGACTGGCGCGTAGTTGCGGATCTCGGCCCAAGTGCGCCAATCGTCCACAACGGTTCCCGTGATCAGGATGCCGATGCCGCCGGTCAGCGTCGTCAGCACCGCAAACCACCATGCCCAGCGGTGGATGCCTTCCATCGTGGCGTTGAAACCCATGGTCCAGCGCCAGAAGAGGGCCGCCCGCTCCGAAGCCGTGCCACGGTCTGCGATCTGTTCCAGCTCCCGGTCGCCGCCGAAGCGGGTCACGGCCATGATGGTGGCCCCGTGCATCGCAAAGAGCAGGGTCGAGCCGTAGAGGAACGCGATGGAGAGCGCGTGGAACGGATTGTAGAACAGGTTGCCGTAGACGAGGCTGAAGTTGTTCGTCCAATCCAGGTGGGTGAAGATGCCGTAGGGCACCGCCTCCGACCAGCTTCCCATGAGCACCGGGCGGATCAGCCCGAGGACGAGGAACAGCCAGATCGCCGACAGGAAGGCCCAGCAGATGTGCTTGCCCATGCCAAGCTGTTCGGCCAGCACGTACGAGCGGATCCACCAGGAGATCACCGAGACGAGCAGGAAGAACGACGCGATCAGCCAGCCCAACCCTTCGCCGAGCGGCGGAACGGACAGGCCGTATTCCGGCCCGGGCGGCTCCAACGAGAAGTAGAATAGATCCCGCATGAAGACGGCCGGGTTGTATCCGGCCTGATCCCAGTAGCTGAGGCCCACGATCACGAACCAGATCAGGCCGGTCGCCACCGAGACGACGCCGAAGGCGCCGAGGTAAATCGGGCCGAGCTGGGCGTTCCCGAGCCAGCCGAGCAAGTTCGAGAAGCTCGGCTTGCCGGCGCGCTCGTCGAGGTCGAAGTCGCCGCTTCCGGCCATTCCGAACTCTGGCTCGCCGCGCACCTGCACCTGGTTAAAGATGTTCTGATACTCAGCCATTGACGCCTCCTGGAATGTCGGCCCACCACGGCAGGAACACGTACCAATCCCACCAGGCGATCCACTGGTCGAACCAGACGGTGCCGGAGATGACGATACAGATCGCGCTCCAGAACCCTGCGTTCAGCGCCAGGATCAGACCGAGGCGGTGAATGCCGAGCGTGCCGACCGAGTAGCCGATGAAATCACGGAAGTAGGTGTCCTCGTGATCGGGGGTTTTCATCTCGGTGCCCTTCTTGGGGTTGGCCGCCGAGAGGATGAGCCCGCCATGAAGCGCGAGCGCGAGCGTCGTCGTGAAGAAGAACGTGATCGCGATCATATGGGCCGGGTTGTAGTGGAAGTTGCCGTACTGGTAGCCGACGTTCGAAACCCAATCGAGGTGGGTCCAGATGCCATAGGGGAAGCCATGCCCCCAGGCGCCCATCAGGACGGGACGGATCACAACGAGCGTGGTGTAGGCCAGGATGGCGAACCCGAACGCGAAGGGCACGTGATAGCCCATGCCGAGCTTGCGGCAGATTTCAACCTCGCGCAGCAGCCAGCTGATAAAGGCCCCGTGCGCACAGATCGTGATGAGCTGCCAATAACCGCCTTCCATCAGCGGCGCTGCGCCCAGCCCGTATTCCAGCGGTGGCGGCTCGATCGAAATCAGCCACGGGTTGAAGACGCCGTCCACCGCCGTCGACCAGAAGATCAGGATCGTTCCGAGCGCGGCGAAGAAGAACGTCGTGACGCCGAAGAACCCGACGTAGAACGGGCCGACCCAGAAATCGAACAGGTCGCCGCCGATGAGCGTGCCCCCCGGCACGCGATATTTTCGTTCGAAGCTGAGCAAAGCCATCTTCTTACTCCGTTGTGGCGGCGGTCAATGCGTCTCCGGTCGCGCCCGAGGGAGCGCGGCTGGCGGCGATAGGCTGCCGTCGGTGAAAGGGTTGTTCCGGGCGGCCGGAAGTCGGCCAGCCGCCCGGAACCTGGGCAGACCCGACTACTCGGACGCCGCTGCGGCGGGCGAGTACTTGGACTGTGCGACTTCGAACCAGTTGTACCGGTCCGTCGACAACAGCACGAGGTGGATCATCGCGGCGAGCAGGAACAGGAAGACGCCCTGCGCCACGAAAACCCGACGAGGGTCGAAGACGAGCCAGATCTTGTAAAACTGTGCCATTCTCTACCCTTTCCTCAGAACCAGGGGCGCCAGATGAATGTCGCGAGGTGTGCGACAATGGCGACAGCCGAGAACAGCCAGAGGCCGCTCAAGTAGACGCTGTGCAACTCCTGCGCCTGGTCGTCGGTGAGACCTGTGAAGGACAGGTCACTTTCATCAGCCATTATTTTCCTCCGAAAACTCAGACTGCGCCGCGCACCCCGCGGCTGGGTCAGCGGGAAGTCCCGCTCGGGTATCCACCTGCCCCCGTGCGGGAGCGGGCGAATGCTGTGTGCCCCATGCCCGTGCGGACACGGGGCGAATTCGGGCTCGCGTCAGGCCGAGAAGATCATCGGGGTGATGATCCGGGCCTGACTCCATGCTTTCTTCAGCGGCCCCTTCTCGGGGAACCGCATCATCCGCAGGGTCGAGAGCGTCCATGTCACGAAGGCCAGGGGCAGCGTGGCCAGGAAGATCAGCGCGAAGTACGCGTAGAACTCCCGCTTCGGCGCCGCCGGCATGTTCCGGGCGCGGGCGCAGTATCGGCCACTGTCCGTTGGGCTCTGGATGGGCAAATCCGTCAGTCGGTCGGCCATGCGCGTTCTCCCTCGTTTCCTATGGTTTCTCGTTGAAGCCGGACGGTGCGAGACGGCGCACCGTGTCGATCTGCACCCGCTCCGCCCCGGATTCGAGCGCCGCCGCTTCCGCCGCGTCGCGCAGCTGCTTGGCGGCGGAGATCCGGGTCAGAATGGGGTGTTCGGCGACGATCCGGTCGAGCATCGCCTGGGCGTCATCGTCCCAGGGGAAATCGCGGCGGAGCGTCGTGGGGGTGGCCTGGGCGTCGTCCATCTCGCTGCCGAGCGGCAGGATGTGGAACAGCGCATCGAAGAGCCCGTTGCAGACCTCCTGCAGGAGGTAGGTCGCCCCGGCATAGCCCATGAACGGCGTCCCCGTGGCCCGCCGGATCGCGGCGCCGGGGAAGCTGGCGGGGATGAAGGCCGGACTTGGCCCATGCCCGCCCTTCATCTCGGCGAGATACATCTTCTCGTTGATCGACCCCATGACGATCAGCGGGCGCTTGCCGTGGATGTCGGCGCGGACCTGATCGTTGTTGGGCTTGCGGCCCGCCACCCGGGCGGTGGCGAAGGCGCAGGGAAAGCCCAGATCGGTCTCCAGGAAGTGCCGCACGCCACGGGCATAGGTTTCGTTCGCCACGATGCCGAAGGTGGCCGTGGCAAAGAAATCCTGCGTGACCGAGCGCCAGAGATCCCATACCGGTTTGATGGTGGAATGCTTCTCGCGCGCGATGAAGGGTTCGGGGTCGAGTTCCAGAAGCTCCCCGAGTGTGCGGAGGAACTTCGTGGTAGACCCGACCCCGATGGGCGCCTGGAGGTAGGGTTTGCCGAGAACCTCGGCGAGGCCGCGCCCGAACTCGCGGTACATCACGATATTGACGTCTGCATTCACCAGGCCGCGCATCTCGGCCAGATGCGAACCCAGCGGCATGACCATGTTAACCTCGGCGCCGATGCCCTCGACGAGGCGTCGGATTTCGGCGAGATCGGAGGGCATGTTGAACGTGCCGTACATCGGCCCGAGGATATTGACCCGGGGCTTGGCGCCCTCGGGGCGCTTGGCCTCCTTGGGCATCCGCCCCTTGGTCATGCCGAACTCGGTGAAGATCCAGGTCATTGCGCGGTCGGCCGCTTCCCACTGATCCTCGTCGATGGTGCGCGGCAGAAAGCGCTGGATGTTGGTGCCCTGCGGGGTGACGCCCCCGCCGATCATCTCGGCGATGGAGCCGGTGACGACCACCGCGGGCAGGGCCGGGTCGAGCGTCCGCCAGGCGCGCTTCATGGCGCCCTCGGTGCCCTCGCGCCCGAGCTCCTCCTCCCCGAGGCCCGTTGTCACGATGGGCAGTTCATGGGGCGGCAGGGCATCGGTGTAATGCAGGATCGACGTGACCGGCAGGTTTTCACACCCCACGGGCCCGTCGATCACCACCTGGAGGCCCTTGACGGCGGTGAACGCGTAGACTGCCCCCCAATAGCCCCCGGCCCGGTCATGGTCTTGCACTAGCATGGGCGGCCTCCGTTCCGGAGAGGCGCGGCGCCGGACGGCGCACCGTTCGCGCGGGCACGCCCGGCCGCCGGGGCGGGACCATCGAGTATTTCTGCCAAGATGATGGGAGCGGGACAGCGCATCAGATCATCTCCTGCGCTTTTGCGGCGCGGGCCTGCTTGTCGAGCTTCTTCTGGTGGGCGGCCCGGTAATCGGGGCGCAGGTTCGGCGCGCCTTCCCAGACACCGGCGGTGTCGTTGTGGCCGACGCCGTCGAAGAAGGCCTTCATGTCGTCCATCCGCTCCTTTCCGGCGATGGCGGCATTGACGACCTGGGCCAGGGATCCCGCCCCGGCGGGCCCCATCAGCGGGCGCGCCGAGATCAGGTTGGTGAAGTAGAGGCCAGGGATGGCCAGTTCCTTGGCCTTCTGCACCACGGGCGTGGTGCCGATGGCGAGATCGGGCTTGATCGCTTCCATCGCGGCGCAATCGTCCTCGAGCGAGGCGCGGTACTGCACCTTGACGCCGCGCGCTTCGAGCCAGTCGCGATCGGGCTCCGACATCGCGGTGCGCGGGCAGGCGGTGCCGACATAGGGCACGTCGGCGCCGCTTTCGATCAGGAGGCGGGCGACCAGAAGCTCCGAGCCTTCGTAGCCCGACAGCGTGATCGTGCCTTCGATCTTCGTGGTGCCGAGCGCCCCCTTGATGGCGGGCAGGAACATGTTCTGCGCCTCGGCCACCTTGTCCGCCGGCAGGCCGAAGGCCGCACCGATATTGCTGAGCCAGAGGGCGGTTCCGTCATGTCCCACCGGCGCGGAGGGCACGATGGGGCGGCCGGCGGCCTCGAACTCGCGGATGGCCGCGGTGTAGAACGGATGGATGGCCGCGACCGCCCCGCAATCGAGCGCGGAGTAGAGCTCGCGCCACTCCCGGCAGGGCACGACGGGCCCCGCGGCGAGGCCAAGGGGCGCCAGCATCTGCCCGATGATCATCGGGTCGGCGGGGAACATCTCGCCCAGCATGGTGACGGTCGGCCGGTCGGAACGGCCGCCCACGGGCGCGGGCACGGGGCCCGCCTCGATCTCGGCCCGGGCGTAGTTCAGCATGGCGCCCGCCAGCACATCCTTGGCTTCGGCGTGGGTGGGGATGCCGAAGCCGGGCACGTCGATGCCGACGATGCGCACGCCGTCGATTTCGTCGGGCAACAGGCGCAGCGGCACCCCGGAGGCCGTGGGCACGCAGAGGTTCGTCACGACGATGGCGTCGTACTTGTCGGGATCGGCCATCTCGTGCACCGCATCGCGGATGTCTTCGAACAGCTTGCCCGTGACCAGCGTCTCGGAGTTGAACGGCACGTAGCCGACCGACCGGCGCGCGCCGTAGAAGTGGCTGACGAAGGTCAGGCCGTAGACGCAGCAGGCAGATCCCGACAGCACGGTGGCGACCCGGCGCATCCTGAGCCCCACGCGCAGGCTGCCGAAGGCCGGACACATGCTCTGAGGCTTGTCGTGGGGGCCTTGCGGATAGTCCTTGGCGTATTGGTCGAGGATCTCGGACTTGCCGGCCATGCGGGCCGCAGCTTCCATCTCGTCCGCGCCGGCATGGCAGCCCATGCCGTCGGTCGGCTGGACGCCGGCGACCGGCTGGCCCGCCTCGCGGGGGCTGCCACGGTCGACCTCTGCGGTGCCTGCGTCATCGTAGGTAACTTCACCGGCCATGGATCAAACCTCGTCGTAAACGACTTCGAGAGAGACTTTCGGCGCGTAGTTCTTGCCGCGCATGTCTGCGTCCGTTGCGGGCTCCAGCACGAAATCCGCTCCGGTGTCCTTGCCGTCGAACAGCCCCAAGAGACCGTCCTGGCTGAGCGGGGTGGGATGCGTTGGCGGCGCGCCGGCCACGTTCTCGGCCAGTTCGGCGAAGAGCGCGCCCCATTGCGTGGCGTTGGTGCCGACGATCTCGTAGGCGGCGGATTTGCGGCGCAGGTCGTCATCCGCGGGGATCGCCGCGAGCACAGGGATCTCGACGCTTTCGGCAAAGGCCTGGGCCTGGCCGGTGCCGTCATCCTTGTTGATGACCATCCCGGCGACGCCGACATTGCCGCCGAGCTTGCGGAAGTACTGCACCGCCGAGCAGACATTGTTGGCGACGTAGAGCGATTGCAGGTCGTTCGAGCCGACCACGATCACCTTCTGCGCCATGTCCCGCGCGATCGGCAGACCGAAGCCGCCGCAGACGACGTCGCCCAGGAAATCGAGCAGCACGTAGTCGAAGTCCCAATCGTGGAAGCCGAGCTTCTCCAGCAGTTCGAACCCGTGGATGATCCCGCGCCCGCCGCAGCCGCGGCCGACCTCGGGCCCGCCCAGCTCCATCGCGAACACGCCGCCGCGCTTGAAGCACACATCGCCGATCTTCACCTCTTCCCCGGCCAGCTTCTTGGCCGTCGAGGTTTCGATGATCGTCGGGCAGGCCTTGCCGCCGAAGAGCAGCGAGGTGGTATCGGATTTCGGGTCGCAACCGATCAGCAGCACGCGCTTGCCCTGCTCGGCCATCATGTGGCTGAGATTTGCGAGCGTGAAGGATTTGCCGATGCCGCCCTTGCCGTAGATCGCGATGATCTGCGTCTTTTTGGTGGGCTCTTCGGTGGGCACCTCCAGCGTGGGCTCCTCCGCTGCTTCGTCGCGCAGCCGCTTGTCGAAGTCCTTCAGGTTGGGGATGTCCTTCATGCGTCGCTCCAATCGAGGATCATTTTCAGGCATGCCGGGTCGTTGAACGCGGTTGCGTACGCCTCGGGGGCGTCGGCTGCCTGTCGAGTGTGGGTGATCAGGCCGCTGAGCTTCAGCGCCCCGCCTTCGACCAGCGCGCGGGTTGCGGCGAGGTCGTCGTGCGTCCATTCGGCGGCGACGCGCAGGCGCGCCTCCTTCATGAATGCGGGTGGAAAGGCGAAGGACAGCGGCGCGGTGTAGAAACCGGCCAGTACCACTTCGCCGCCCTTTGCGATGCGCCCGATCAGGGTGTCGAGCAGCGCCCCGTTGCCGGAGGCATCGTAGATCGCGCGATAGTCGCGCCGCGGATCGTCGTCGGGATGGATGACCGAATAGCCCATCGCCCCGGTGGCGCGGTCTGCGTCGATCTCCCAGACGGTCGGCGGCTCGGATCCTGCGGCGATGGCGAGCCGTGCCAACAGCCGGCCGAGAACGCCGTGTCCGACCACGAGATCGGGCATTTCGATATGCAGGCCGGCCATGGCGTGGCGCGCCGTCGCCGCGAGCGCCAGCAGCGCCCCTTCCGCGCCCCAGTCCCGGTCGATCCGGGTGACCCGGTCGGCCTTGCTGACCAGGACACGGGCGGCGCCACCGAACAGGCCCCGGATCTCGCCGTAGCAATTGGCACCCGGAACGAAGACGTAGTCGCCCGGACGGAAGCCGGTATCGGGGTCGGCCTCGATCACCTCGCCTGCAGCCTCGTAGCCTGGGATCAGCGGGTAGCCCATCCCGGGAAACGGCGGCATCTCACCGGTATAGAAGAGTTTTTCCGTCCCGGTCGAAATGCCGGAATGGTCGATGCGGATGACAAGGTCACCGGGGCCGGGATCGCTGATCGGGACATCGCCCAGCGACAGCGTCTGTGCCCGTTCGAGGATCACAGCTTTCGTGTGCACCTTTGCCTCCTCCGATTCGCGGGGACCGGGCCCTCCGGGGTGCGACTCATTGCACCAGTTGGCCTCGATCTCTGTGTGAGTGTAAGTCTAGCTGGACAGCATAATGTGTCAACAAGATTGGACACTAAAAAGTTCCCCGCCACTGACACTCTTTTTGGTCACGCGGCCTGCACCCCAATCTGCGTTGGCTTTCGCGCCTCGACGACGGAGGTCACAAAAGGCCGCGCGGTGTTGCGGCGCTTCACGTCATCAAAGCCCGCCGCGTGCAGAAGCTGGGCGATCTCTTGCGGGTTACGGGCGCGGCCGGTGCGCATCGCCATGCAATAGAACGCAAAATAGACGTCACCCGCCCGCTCCGGCGCGCGCGCGCCGGTCATCGGTTCCGACACGATGAGGCGCCCGCCCGGGGGCAGTGCGGCGTGCACCGCCTTCAGCAGATGCGCGACGGTGTCATCGCCGTGGTCGTAGAGGACACGCACAAGGGACACCGCGTCGGCCCCAAGGGGCAGCGGATCGTCCCGGAACGATCCCGGCACGATGGTGACACGCGACGTCAGCCCCGCCGCCTCGAACCGTGCCCGGGCGCCCGGCGCGACCTCCGGCAGATCGAAGAGGACCAGGTTGGGTTCCGGCCTTGCCCGGCCGACGGCGGTCAGGAAAGCACCGGTGCCGCCGCCCACGTCCATCAGCCGCTGGATGCCGCCGAAGCGGACGGCGCGCAGCGTCTCTTCCGCCACGAGTCCCTGGCTTTCGGCCATGAGTTCGGAGTACCGCGCGGCCACGTCAGGGGGCACCGCCCCCTGTGCGCCAAAGACATAGGGCCAGAACGTTGCCAGCTCCGTCTCCGCCTCGCCACGCAGCAGGGCCAGCGGGTCTGCCAGATCCCGGTAGAAGACAGCGTGGTGGCGGATCATGTCCGACAATCCGGGAACCCCGGTTGCCGCCGCGCCAAGGCGCGCCGTCTGATATCCGTCCTCGCTCCGCTCCAGCAGGTGGAGCGCCGTGGCGGCGCGCAGCAGCGCCTCCATCCGCGTGGGCTCGATCCGGTGGCGCTGTGCAATCTGCGCTGCCGTCTGGGGGCCCTCCATCAGCTCGCTCAGCAGATCGAGCTCGACGACGGAGAGCAGGACCTGGCTGTGCACGAACCCGGCCACCAGATCGAACAGCCGCTCGCCATCCTTGCGCGTTGCACGCTTCGTGAACGGGTTCGCCGCGGCCCAGCTCTGGAATGCGGGCGAGGCGACGCGGGCATTGCGCCACCTCCGCCAGCGGGCCCGCAGGGTCAGTGGCCGTCCGGGCTCGACCGGCGCGGGCGGCTGCGGCGCCCTCGTGTCCTGCTGAACCGGGCCGCGGGTCTCCAGGCGGCCGGGCTCGGTCATCGCGCCACGCGCTCCGGTGCGGCGGGGATCAGGCGGTCGGCCGTCTTGCGGACCATATGCGCCAGCGCCGCCTCGCCCGGACAGGAGGGGATCGAAGCGATCGCCCCGGACAGGATATCGCTCAACCGCGCCATGGCTCCCTCAACGCCCAGTTCGGCCACGGCGGACGGGCGTGCATGCGCTTCGTCCTGGGCGCATGGCTTGCCCATGGCGGCCTCGTCGAGCAGCACGTCCTTCAGATCGTCGGCGACCTGGAACGCCTCGCCAATGCGCGCGCCCAGCTCTTCCCACGGCTCCGGGTCCTGGCCCGCGGCGATGGCACCCATCTGCGTCGCCGCGCAGAACAGCGCGCCCGTCTTAGCACGGTGATAGGCGCGCAGGTTGATCTTGGGCTCGCTCTCCCAGCCCTGCCCGGCGCAGATGCCGCCAGGCATCCCCGTGCGTTGGGCAAGTTGCACGACGAGTTGCGCGGCCCGTCCGGCATCGTGATGGGCCTCACGCCCCAGGATCTCGAACGCGAGCACGATCAGGCTGTCGCCCGTCAGCAACGCCAGAGGCTCGGAGTAGGCCTTGTGAACGGAGGGTTTGCCGCGCCGCATATCGGCATCGTCGAAGCACGGCATGTCGTCGTGCACGAGACTGGCACAGTGGATCAACTCCAGCGCGGCCGCCGCGGCATCGGACAGTTCGGGCCGATCATCGCCACACGCCATGGCGACGGAGAGCAGGATGGTCGGGCGGATGCGCGCCCCGCCCGGCGTCACGGCGTAGTTCAGCGCGCTCGCGAGCTTCGGGGGTGCGCCCGCGATCCGCGCCTGGCCCAGGGTAATGGCCCGGGCCATGGCTGCATCTATTCGGGACGAAAGCGGCATGGCGCGCCTCCTTGTGGTCGGGGTGGCTTGTCTTTGCTATGTGTAAACTAAATTGGACATCATGAATGTCCATAAGAATGGACACATTCGTTGAATCGAGTCAATCTCGGTGGACAAATCGCAAGGGGAACGCCGTGGACGAGCGGATTGTCGTCATTGGAGCGGGCATGGGCGGGCTGGCCGCCGCCATTCGCCTCGCCGCTGCAGGGCAGAAGGTGCGCCTGCTGGAGGCGCAGAGCGCGCCGGGCGGAAAGATGCGCACCGTGCCCTCGCCCGCCGGCCCGGTAGATGCAGGCCCGACCGTGCTGACCATGCGCCACGTTTTCGACGATCTGTTCCAGGCGGCCGGTACGCGGCTCGACGAACACGTCACGCTCGAGCGCGAGCACCTGCTCGCCCGACATTTCTGGACAGACGGCACATGCCTCGATCTATGGGACGATGCGGAGCGATCCGCGGATGCGGTGCGCAGCTGGGCCGGTGCCCGTGCGGAGCGGGATTTCCACCGGTTCTCGGCCCGGGCCAAGCGCCTCTACGAGGCGTTCGACGCGCCGATCATGCAAACCGCAAAGCCCGAAGTGCCCGCGCTCGTGGCCCATGTCCTGCGGCAGCCGCGCCTGATCGCGGATATGGGGCTTGGCTCGCTCGCCTCGGCCCTGCGCGGCCAGTTTCGCGAGCCGCGCCTGCGCCAGCTCTTCGGGCGCTACGCCACCTATGTCGGAGGATCGCCGTTTGCCGCGCCCGCGGTGCTTGGCCTGATCTGGCACGCCGAAGCCAGCGGCGTCTGGCGGGTGGCCGGCGGCATGCACCGGCTGGCCGCGGCCATGGCCGGGCTGGCGGACAGGCTCGGCGTGGAAATGGCCTATGACACCGCCGCCGCGCGCATCGAGGTGCAGGGCGGCCGCGCCGTGGCCGTCATCGACGGCGACGGCACCCGCCACAAGGCCACCCACGTGGTGTTCAACGGCGACCCCAAGGCGCTGTCGGACGGGCTGCTCGGGCCGACCGTGAAGACCGCCGTCCCACACGCAGCGGTCACGCCCCGCAGCTTTTCGGCCCATGTGATGGCCTTTGCCGCCGTGCCGGACGGGCCGGAGCTGGCCTATCACAACGTCTTCTTCGGCGAGGACCCCACGGCGGAGTTCCGCCCGCTCGAACAGGGCCGCATGCCGGACGATCCCACCATCTATATCTGCGCCGAGGACCGCGGCGGGGGCCAGCCCGCGCCAGGCACGCTGGAGCGGTTCGAGACCATCATGAACGCGCCGGCCAACGGCCAAACCCCTCAGACCGACGAGGAGATCGACACTTGTCTGACACGCACATGGACGCGACTCGCCCGCTCGGGGCTGACCTTCTCTCCGGCACCAGCGCGCGCCGCACTGACGACTCAAGCCGGGTTTCACAGGCTGTTCCCCGGCTCGGACGGATCCCTCTACGGCCGGAGCCCGCATGGCCGGATGGCGGCCTTCGCCCGGCCGACGGCGCAGACAGCGGTGCCGGGCCTGATCCTTGCGGGCGGCGGGGCGCATCCGGGGGCGGGGATCCCGATGGCGACCCTCTCCGGCAAGCACGCGGCCGCGGCGATCTTGAACGGCCGAACTTCGACATCGGCGTCCCCCCGGACGGCTATGCCTGGTGGTATGTCGACGGCGTCTCCGACGACGGGCAGCAAGCGATCTCGATCATCGCCTTCATCGGGTCCGTCTTCTCGCCCTGGTACCGCTGGTCGGGACGCAAAAACCCGGCCAACCACTGCTGCCTGAACGTCGCGACCTACGGCAAGGGCGGCCGCTGGACGATGACGGATCGCGGCGAGGAGGCCCTGGTGCTGGAACGCGACGGCATCCATATCGGCCCGTCCTCGATGCGCTGGGAGAACGACGCGCTCGTCGTCGACATCGACGAACGCAGCTGGCCGCACCTCAACCGGCTGAAGGGCCGCGTGACGATCCACCCGGAAGCCGTGACGCAGGTGGAACTGCCGCTGACGCAGACCGGCACCCATGTCTGGCGCCCGTTCGCCCCGACGTCGCGCATCGAGGTGGCGCTGAACCGCCCGGGGTGGACCTTTTCCGGCCACGGCTATTTCGACGCCAATTTCGGCACCCGCGCGCTGGAGGACGATTTCAGCTACTGGACCTGGGGCCGATATCCCACGCAGGCGGGAGCGGTGACCTTCTACGATGCCGCACGCCGGGACGGCAGCGATCTGGGCGTGGCGGTGAGCTTTGAGAACGGGGAGGCGCAGGTCGTCGATGCGCCGCCACCAACCCGCTTCCGCCGGTCGCTCTGGACGGTGCGGCGCGAAACGCGCGCCGATCCGGGGACCGTGCCGCGTCAGGTCAAATCCATGCTCGACGCGCCGTTCTACTGCCGTTCGGTGGTGGAGACGACGATCCACGGCGAACGGACGGCCGGCGTTCACGAGGCGCTCGACCTCGATCGCTTCGCATCGCCGCTTCTGAAGCCCATGCTCGCCGTCAAGGTGCCCCGCAGGTCGGACTGGCGCCCGCGCGGCTAGCCCGGACGATGCAGAACGCGCCCCTCCTGAAGCTGTTTCTGATCGTGTTCACGACGATCGGCATCGGGTGGATCCTGGCGGTCGGGCAATCCGTCATCCTGCCCATCGTGACGGCGATCATCCTGGTCTACTTACTGGGCATGGCCGTCACTCAGCTCCGCCGGTTGCCGCTGTTTCGCGCGCTGCCGAGCGTGGTGCTCAACATTCTGGCGTTGGTCGTTTTCGGTGCCGTGGTCTATGCGCTGTCGGTCGTCATCTCATCGACCGTGCGGGATATGATCGACCGGGCGCCCGGCTATCAGGACAACATCAACACGATGCTCGCCCAGGTCGAGGGCATGTTGGGCTTGCCCGCGAACTCCATTCTCGACGAGATCGTCGCGGCGACGGCCGGGGTTCTCGATGTGCGCGAGTTTCTGCTGGCCATCCTTGGCGGCGCCACCTCGATCGGGGCGTCGGCGTTCATGGTCGTGCTCTACACGGCCTTCCTCTTCGCGGAAAAGGGCAAGTTCACATCGAAGATCTTCGCCGCCTTTCCCGACTCCGATCAGGCCCGGCTGGTGGAAGCGACCGTGGCAGACATCAACCGCCGGATCGGCGAGTACCTTGGCATCAAGACGCTCGTGAATATCATCCTCGCCACCGCGTGCTGGGCCGTCATGGTGGTGCTCGGTACCGACTTTGCGCTGTTCTGGGCCATCGCCATCGGGCTGGCGAACTACATTCCATATGTCGGATCGTGGATCGGCGTCGTTTTTCCGGTGGCGCTGTCTGCGGCGCAAACCGGATCGCTCTGGCAGACCTTCGTGCTCGCCGCGCTTCTCACCACTGCCCAGATCCTTGTCGGCAACTACCTTGAGCCGCGCATGATCGGGCGGCAGCTCAACCTCAGCCCGTTCGTGGTGATCGTCGCCCTGGCCGTGTGGTCGTCGCTCTGGGGGATCGCGGGGGCGGTACTGGCCGTACCGATGACGTCGATGCTGGTGATCATCCTGTCGCAATACCCGGCGACGCGCCCCTTCACCGTCATGATCGCAGACCGGATCGACGACGAGGCGGCCGCCGCGGGCTAGCCTGGGCCTATTGACGGCCCCAGGTGCCAGAGGGCCGCTGCCGGGTCTCGCCCCTCCCCCAATGCAACTGCGTTCTCGGCTGGACCGGCACATCGCCCTGCCGGTCACGGCAAGGCGCACCGGCTTCTCGGGAAGTGTCCTAGTTGGAGGCGATGGCCACGGAAACGTCGACCATGTGCATCGTGACCGCGATGAAGAACACCGTCGTCGCGGACATCACGAACAGATGCCAGATCGTGTTGTGGAACGGCAGCCGCTCCCACAGAAGGAACACCGTTCCCCCGGTATAAAGAAGCCCGCCCGCCAGCATCAGCGCAAGCACCGGCGCCGACAAGGCCGAGAAGATCGACCAGCCGAACACGACGCCCGCCCATCCCATCAGCAGATAGAGCGCGAAGGCCAGCCACTTCCACCGCCCGGACCCGAAGACGCGCAGGCCCGAACCGGCGAGCGCGGCGCCCCAGAGCCCTGTCAGAAGCCAGCCCCCCTGCCCGGTCATCAAGGTGAAAGCGGTGTAGGTCCCGGCGATCTTGAAGTAGATCGCCGAATGGTCGAGCCGTTGAAACAGCCAGTTGAGCGGTGCGCGCGGAAACCCGTTGTAGAGCGCCGAACAGCCGATCATCGCGATCAGCGTCGCCCCATAGATCGAAATGGCTGTGATGGCAGATGCATTCCCGTGCCAGACGGCCGCCAGCGTTATCAGCACCGGAACCGCTGCAATGGCCGCGACGAGCGCGACGAGATGCACGGCAACGTCGCTCACATGCTCTGCACGGGTGTATTCTGTACGCGTAACAAGCGCTTTACTCATGCGCCTACCATAGCAAAAGAATCGCCTGCGCTCCACCGGTGCGTCATTCTGCCAGCCCCCGTGTGTGGCTCATTGCGCCGCTTGCTGGGCATAGACATCGTCGTTGTGGCGCCAGATCCAGAAGTTCAGGGCCGAGGCGATGCTCACCCAGACAAGATAGGGAACGAACAGGGCACCGGCGAGCGTATCCACCTGAAACAGCGTGACCATCGTTCCGAAGACGGCCGCCCAGAGCGCACCGACGGCGACGAGGGCCGCGCGGATCCGGCGCAACCCGAAGAAGATCGGCGACCACAGCGTGTTCAGCGTCATCTGCAACGCCCAGAAGGCCAGCGCGGCCTCGGCGCCGGGCTGCAGCGCAGCCCGCGTCGCGGCAAGGGCGATGGCCACGTAGAGCACGGTCCAGGTGATCGGGAACACCCAGTCGGGCGGTGTCCAGCTGGGCTTGCGGAGCGTGCGGTACCACCGGTCCGGCGGGAACATCGCGCCGGTCGAAGCCGCCGCCGCGCAGGCCCCGAAGAAGATGGCAAAGAGCGTCCAATCCATGGCCCAATTGTAAGCGCCCCGTTTTGAACGTCCAGCACGGCGCGTGGCGGGCGGTAGGGATGCGCGGAGGGCGGCCCGTCGTTTGGGCGGCGCTCATAACACGCAGGAGGGCCAGTTGGCTGGGACGTGCACGACGCGCCACAGCGCTCGCCCCGGGCGTCACTCCGCGGCGACGCGGGGCCCGCTGCGCTGGCTGGCCCGGCGTTCGGCATCCCGCCGCTTCAGTTCGGCAAAGAGCGAGACAAGCTCGCCCGCGCGCCCCTCGCCCCAGGGGCCCAGGGGCGGCGCGCGAGGCGCGGCCGCGTCGACGAGGAAGGCCGTTTCCTCCAGCGGGCGGGCATAGAGCACCGCAGAATGCGGGGACACGGCCGTGCCCAGGGCCCGCGCCCCAGACAGCACCAGCCAGCCGACCTTTTGCCCGGCAGAGGTATGCGCCCGGGTCGAAATGGAATCGTGGCCGGCGCGGGCGATCTCGGCGCCGATCCCATCGTAGATGTGGCGCGCCGCGAAGATGCCGGGCCGGCAGGAGACCGGAAGCGTGGCAATGCCCGCCTCGCCACGCGCATACAGCCTGCGGGCCTCGGCCAGCAGACGCCGGACCATGTCGCGCACAAGATCGCTCGGAACCGGGTCGCGCAGGAAGTTGACCGGCGCGATCCCCGCCTCGTCCAGCCAGTCGAGCGGCAGATAGATGCGGTGGGCGCGGGCGTCCTCTCCGACGTCGCGCGCGATGTTGGTCAGCTGCATGGCAACGCCCAGATCGCAGGCGCGCGCCAGGGCGTTGGGATCGCGCACGCCCATGATGACGGCCATCATCGCACCCACGGTGGAGGCCACGCGCGCGGCGTAGGCGCGCACATCCGACAAGGTGTGGTAGCGCCGTTCCATCGCGTCCCAGGCCAACCCTTCGAGCAGCGCCTCGGGCAGCGCACGCGGCAGGCCGCACCCCTCGACCATGGCCGTGAAGGCCCGATCCTCCGGCGCGTTCTCCGGCCGCCCGGCATAGGCGGCGTCGAGCCGTTCGCCAAGACGCAGAACCGCGGCCGTCTTTTCCTCCTGCAGGTCGACGGAATCGTCGGCGAGCCTGCAAAACGCATAAAGCGCAAGCGCCGGATCCCGGTAGCGGGACGGCAGCAGGCGCGAGGCCGCGTGGAAGGAGTAGGATCCGGTTCGGATCGCCTCGCGGCACGCCTCCAGATCCGCCTCCGGAATGGCGCCCTCGCGGACGATGAGACGCGCGGGCGCGCTGGGGGCGAAATCGGCTGCGGTTGCGTCTATCGGGCTCACTCTGCGGCCATCCTCTGTTGGGCGATGGGGCTGCGGACCGGGTTCACATCCGGCACCAGCTTGGCCAGAACCTCCGCCGAGGACACGACGCCCGGCAGGCCGGCGCCGGGATGGGTCCCCGCGCCGGTGAGGTACAATCCGCGCGCCTCCTCGCTCACGTTGTGCGGGCGGAACCAGGCCGATTGCAGGATGCGCGGCTCGATGGAAAAGCCCGCGCCGAGCGGCGAGAGGTAGCGGTCGCGGAACGTCTCGGGGGTGAACAGCTCCGACGCGGTCAGGTGCTCGCCGAGGCCGGGCAGCATCTGATCCTCGAGCACCGCCTGCACCTTGAGGCGGTAGCTCTCGCCGATCTCCTGCCAGTTCACGTTCTGAACGCCGTGGCCGAGATGCGGCACCGGCGACAGCGCGTAGAACGTATCGTCTCCCTCCGGAGCGCAGGTCGGATCGGTCACCGAGGGGCGGTGCACGTAGAGCGACATGTCGTCGGCAAGCTTCCCCTTGAGGAAGATGTCATCGACGAGGCCCCGGTAGCGCGGGCCGTTCAGAACGGTGTGGTGCCCGACATCGCGCCACATGCCGCGCGTGCCGCGCGTCCCGAAATACCAGACGAACAGCCCCATCGACCACCGCGTGCGGCGCAGCCGCGCGGGCGACCAGCGGCGTTTCTGCGAACGCCGCAGAAGCCTGTCATAGGTATGGCCGGCATCGGCATTCGACACCACGATATCCGCCTGGATCTCCTCGCCGTCGGCGAGCTTCACCCCGGTCGCGCGGGCGTTCCGGCCGTCGCCCACAAGCAGGATCTCGTCGGCCTCCAGACCGTAGCGCACCGCGCCGCCCTGATCCTCCACCACGCGCGCCATCGCCTTGGCGATCGCCTCGACGCCGCCCATGGCGTAGTGCACGCCGAACTCTTTCTCGAGGTGGCTGACAAGGATGTACATCGACGTCACGCGGAAGGGATCGCCGCCGATGAACAGCGGGTGGAAGGAGAACGCCATGCGCAGCCGCTCGTCGCGGAACCGGCGCGCGGCGTGGGCATAGACGGAGCGATCCGCACGCAGCCAGGCGAAGCGCGGGAGCACCTTGATGAGCTCCCACAGCTCGTTCATGGGCCGGCGGCCGAGATCCTCGAAGCCGAACTCGTAGCGTTCCTCGGCATCGGCGAGAAACTTCTCATAGCCCGCCTCGTCGGCGGGCGAGAGGCGCGCGATCTCGGACCGCACCGCGCCTTCATCGCCCGACATGGTGAAGGACGAGCCATCCGGCCAGCGGATTTCGTAGAACGGCGACAGCGCACGCAAGTCGACATCGGCGTCGAAGTCGCGCCCGCAGGCGGCCCAGAGCTCGCGGAAGACCTGCGGCACCGTCACGATGGTGGGGCCGAGATCGAAGCGGTGGCCGTCCTTCCAGATGGCCGAGCCGCGTCCGCCGGGCCCGTCCAGCTTGTCGATCACCGTGACACGGTAGCCTTTGGCGCCGAGTCGCATCGCCGAGGACAAGCCCCCCAGGCCCGCGCCGATGACCACTGCGTGGGGTCGCGGATCGTTCGAGGGCCCCGCCGAGGCGATCAAAGAGGGGGAAGAAAGATCTTTTGCCATGAGTCGAGGCTACCGCTGTCTAGTTTACTTTACAATCTTGATTTAGGCGCCATGTTAAAAGTGTCCAATGAACATAACGCTTCAAGGTAATGTGTCAGCTATGCTGGACAGTTTGATTGAGGAAAACCAAGGGGCCGCCACCGCCCCGCATCCCGGCGCCTGCGTGACGCTGTCCTTTCACCGCTTCGGCCCCATGCTCCGGCGTCTTTGGGTGCTGGGGCAAATGGGCGCGGCACGGCTCAGCTTGCCAAAGGTGCCGGATATCGGCGCCTGGAAGCTCTGCGGCTCCGGCGCGAACCAGGGCTTCGTTCCGATCCCCAACCCGGCCGTCTGGGTGATTCTGGCCACGTGGCCGGACGAGGCGACCGCGCGCGCCCGCATCGCCGAGGCGCGGCCCTTCACCGATTGGGCCACACGGGCCGATGAACGCTGGACGGTGTTCCTTGCGCCGACATCGGCGCGCGGCAAATGGGCCGGGGTGGAACCCTTCAAGGTCTCGGCCGATCCCGCGCCGGGCCCCGTCGCTGCCCTGACGCGCGCCACCGTCCGGCCCTCGGTCGCGGCACAGTTCTGGCGCCGGACCCCCGATCTCAACCGGGCGATCTTCGGCGACGCCAACGTCATCTTCCGCATCGGGATCGGCGAAGTGCCCCTGATGCAGCAGGTGACCTTTTCGATCTGGCCCGACACCGCCGCGATGGCCAACTTCGCCCGCAAGGGCCTCCATGCTGACGCGATCCGCGCCGTGCGCGACGGCAATTGGTTCCGCGAGGAGCTTTATGCCCGTTTTCGCATTCTGGGCGCAGAAGGCACATGGGCGGGGAAGAACCCGCTCGCTAATCTGGAAAGATGCACATGACCGATCAGACGCCCGTCGCAACCCGCATTGCGCGCCCCGCCCCCTTCCCGTTCTCCGCCATCGTCGGACAGGCCGAGATGAAACAGGCCATGATCCTGACCGCCATCGACCCGACGATCGGGGGCGTGCTCGTCTTCGGGGATCGCGGAACGGGCAAGTCCACCGCCGTCCGCGCGCTCGCCGCGCTTCTGCCGGAGATCGAGGCGGTCGAAGGCTGCCCGGTCAACTCGGCATCCGAGGCGGAGATCCCGGATTGGGCCGAGGTGCACGCCCATGAGATCGTCCGCAAGCCGACGCCCGTGGTCGACCTGCCGCTCGGCGTGACCGAGGACCGGGTCGTCGGCGCGCTCGACATCGAAAAGGCGCTGGCACGCGGCGAAAAGGCGTTCGAGGCGGGGCTCCTGGCCCGGGCCAACCGGGGGTATCTTTATATCGACGAGGTGAACCTTCTGGAGGATCATATCGTCGACCTGCTGCTCGACGTCGCTCAATCGGGCGAGAACGTGGTGGAGCGCGAAGGCCTCTCGATCCGGCACCCTGCCCGGTTCGTTCTGGTCGGCTCCGGCAACCCGGAGGAGGGCGAGTTGCGGCCTCAGTTGCTGGACCGGTTCGGCCTGTCGGTGGAGGTGGCCTCTCCGACCGATATCGACGAGCGGATCGAGGTGATCCGCCGGCGCGACGCCTACGAGACGAACCCCGCGACGTTCCTGGAGACCTGGGACCGCGAGGATGCGTCGCTGCGCGCCCGCATCGTCGCCGGCAAGGCAAGGATCGGATCCATCGAGGTGCCCGACGCCACGCTGCGTACCTGTGCCGAGCTGTGCGTGGCCCTGGGCGCAGACGGCCTGAGGGGCGAGCTGACGCTCTTGCGCGCCGCCCGGGCCCTGGCCGCGTTCGAGGGCGTGGACGCCGTGGGCGTCGCCGAGGTGCGCGCGGTCGCCCCTTCGGCGCTGCGCCATCGTCTGCGCCGCGATCCGCTGGACGAGGCCGGCTCGACCGCCCGCGTGATGCGTGTCATTGCGGAGGTTCTGGGCGCGTGAGCATGGTTTCCCCTTCGGTGCGCCCCAAGGCGAGGCACAGCGCTTCCGGCGGGCTCCTGTCCGGCCATTCCGCGCGCCCGAGCGGGACGCGCCCCAGACCGACCGACCTTCAGCACGGGGCGGCGCGCCTCGGGCAGCGGCACGCCATCCCGCGAATGCGAACGGAGGGTGGCGCGATGCCCCGCGGCGACCATCGGGCGCGGCAGTGCCCGACCCCAGCCATAGGCCCAAGCGCATGACACCCTGGGACCGTGCCGCCCTCGCCCTCCGCCTGCTCGCCGCCGATCCGGCCGGGCTGGGCGGGATCTGGCTGCGCGCCCGCTCCGGGCCGGTGCGCGACCGGTTCATTGCCGGGCTGCAGGCCTTGCCCCTCCCCGTCCGCAAGATCCACCCGAACATCGCCGACGAGCAGCTTTATGGCGGGCTCGATCTGTCGGCGACTTTGGGCGCGGGCAAGGTCGTGTGGCAGTCGGGCCTACTGGCTTCACCCGCGGCGCTCGTGCTGCCCATGGCGGAGCGCTGCTCGCCCGGCCTCGCGGCCCGCCTCGCCAGGGCGCTGGAGGACCGGACCGGCCATTGCCTGATCGCTCTGGACGAAGGCGCCGAACCGGAGGAGGCGCTGCCTCACGCACTGGCCGAGCGCCTCGCCCTGCACCTCGATCTCGATGAGATCGGCTACGGCGAGACCGGGGCGCTGCCGGCGGCACCGCCGCGGGTTCCGCCTATCGCGCGCCCCGTTTCGGCGACGGACCAGGCACTCCGCGATCTGACGGCCATTGCCATTCGGCTGGGGATCGACAGCCTGCGCGCCCCGCTGCTGGCGCTGAGCGCCGCAAAGGCGCATGCCGCACTCGGTGGGCGCGACCAGATCGACACCGAGGATCTGTCGGCCGCGGCCGCTCTCGTTCTGGGCCCGCGGGCGACCCAGGCCCCGGCGGACGACACCCCGCCGCCGCCGGAAGACACCCCGCCCGAGCCGCCCGACAACGCCCCCGAGGAGAATGACGACGTCGGTGGAGAGAATGAGGGTGAAGACCTGCGGATACCGGAAGAGATCCTGCTCGAAGCGGCGGCGGCGACGCTGCCACGCGATCTGCTAGAGCGTCTGGCCCGCGGCCGCGCAGCGAAGACAGGCGGCGGCAGTT
Organism: Pseudomonadota bacterium; assembly: GCA_038757905.1. Taxonomy (GTDB): domain Bacteria; phylum Pseudomonadota; class Alphaproteobacteria; order Rhodobacterales; family Rhodobacteraceae; genus HLUCCA09. The sequence continues at coordinate 23,484 of JBCDGG010000034.1, forward strand.
CGGGCACGGGCGCGGGGCGCAAGGGCAACCGGCGCGGGCGCCCCCTGCCCTCGCGCCCCGGCAAGCTGGGCGGCGACGCGCGCGTCGACATGATCTCGACCCTGCGCGCGGCGGCCCCCTGGCAACCGCTGCGCCGCGCCCATGCCCGTGGCACACCGACGGCCGACCGCATGCTGCACATCCGGACGCCCGACATCCGCACCAAGCGCTACCAGGAGCAGTCCGACCGGCTGCTCGTCTTCGTGGTCGACGCCTCGGGCTCCGCCGCAATGACCCGCCTCGCCGAGGCGAAGGGGGCTGTCGAGCTCCTGCTCGGAGAGGCCTATGCCCGGCGCGATCACGTGGCGCTCGTGGCGTTTCGCGGCGACGGGGCCGAGGTTCTGCTGCCGCCCACGCGCTCGCTCGTCCAGACCAAGAGACGCCTCGCCGCGCTGCCGGGGGGCGGCGGAACGCCGCTCGCGGCGGGGCTGCGCGCCGCTATGGAACTGGCGCGGCTGGGCCAAAGCCGGGGGATGACCCCCACGCTCGCCATCCTGACGGACGGGCGCGCGAACATCGCGCTCGACGGCTCCGCCAACCGCCAGACGGCAGCGGAAGATGCCACGCAACTGGCCCGCGCCATCCGGGCGCAGGGCTTGCCCGGGCTTGTGATCGACGTCTCGCCCCGCCCGCAGCCCGCCCTCAAGGCGCTCGCCTCCGAGATGGATGCCCCCTACCTCGCCATGCCGCGGGCAGATGCGGGGCGGCTCTCGTCCGCCGTTGCCGCGTCGCTGCCGGCGTAGAGCGATGGACTGGTCCGCCTACGCCGACACCTGGCCCCACGCGGACACCTCGCGCTTCGTTCAGGCCCGGCCGCACCGGTGGCATGTTCAGATCATGGGACAGGAGCATGCGCCGCGCGTCCTGCTTCTGCACGGCACCGGCGGGGCGAGCCATTCCTGGCGCGACGTCGCCCCGCGCCTGGCCCGCACCTATCGCGTGGTGGTGCCGGATCTGCCGGGTCACGGGTTCACACGCCTCGGCGCGCTGCAGCGCTCCAGTCTGGATCTGATGGCGCAGGACCTCGCCGCATTGATGGAAAAGCTCGATGTGGTGCCCGACGCCCTTATCGGCCATTCCGCCGGGGGTGCGCTTGCCCTGCGCATGGCGCAATTGGCGCAGACACCGCCCGCCGCCGTTGTCGGCGTGAATGCCGCGCTGGAGAACTTCGAAGGCGCGGCGGGATGGCTTTTTCCGATGATGGCCAAGGCCCTGGCGCTGAACCCGCTGGTTGCGCCGACATTTGCGCGCATGGCCCGCCCGACCAACGTGGAACGGCTGATCGGCGGCACGGGGTCGAACATCGACGCGCTCGGCCTCGCGCTCTACCGGGCCTGTATCTCGGATGCGCGCCACGTCGACGGGGCGCTGACGATGATGGCGCAATGGCGGCTGACGGCGCTGGAGGCCGCCCTGGAGAGAACGCACATGTCCACGCTTCTGATTGCCGGAGCGGAAGATCGCGCCGTGCCGCCCCGCATCAGCAGCCGCGCGGCCGCGCGCCTGCCCAATGCCACGCTGGAGGTTCTTCCCGGACTTGGGCACCTGGCCCATGAGGAAGCGCCCGAACGGGTGACGGCGCGGATCTCCGATCATCTGCGGCAATCGCTCGGCACCCGGCAGCCGAACGGCACGGCGGAAGCCCCGGGATAGGCCGCAGCGCCCCTCGCGCTGCAGGTGGGCATACAGCTCCTCCGCGCCAACCCGAGGGCGCATCAGCGAAATGAGGCGGCGTGGGTCGCGGCGGTCAGTCCTGCTGTGCTACCTTGTACTTCAGGCCCCATTGCCGAAGCGGCTCCAGAAGGTCGAGCAACGCCTGGCCCTGCTCAGTGAGCGCATATTCAACACGGACCGGAACCTCGGCCGTCACGGTACGCGTCACCAGCCCGTCCGCCGCAAGCTCCTGCAATACCGTCGTCAGAACCTTGTCGGACACCCCCTCCAGCGCACGCGTCAGGGCCGCGAAGCGCAGCACCCTGCCACCGCGCAGCGCAAACAGCACACGCGGCTTCCAACGCCGGGCAATCAGCGCCAGGCCGAGCTCGATCGGGCAGCTCCTCTCGTGCTCCAGATAGACAAAGGATCCCATTAAGCTCACCTATTGGTAAGTATCTTACTTTATTCCAGTAATTGTTAGCAAACATTGCCGCTGCTAGTCGAGAGGCTATCGAAGGGAGGGCCCGACATGCGAGGAGAGTGCCATTGCGGCGCGGTGACGTTTGAGGCCGACGCGCAGCCGGTCGGCGTCATCAACTGCCACTGCACCGACTGCCAGAAGATGCACGGAAACTTCAACGCAATGGCCGGTGTGGCCAAGGACGCGCTGACCATCACGGGGCCGATCCAGTGGTACGAAAGCTCCGAAAAGGCGCGCCGCGGATTCTGCCCGACCTGCGGGGCGCGGATGTTCAAGGACAATCTGGGGGGCGACCGGATGATGATCTCGATGGGGGTGATCGCGGGATCGACCGGCCTGCGCCCCTTCCGGAACATCTTCACCGAGTCGAAGGGCGACTGGTACGATCCGCCAGCAGAGGAGCCGCCCCGCTTCGACGCCGGATGAGCGCAGTGGGCATGGCGGCGAACGCGCGCCCAAAGGAATAGGCATAGTCGGGCGTGGCGCACGCATTCAGTCGAGGCGCTGCGACGTCGCGGGCCTACGCGTAGAAACCGGAGCAGGCCGCGAACGCCGCTCGATCCTTCGGACAGTCGGACGGATCAGTTGCCGAGGTCGACGACCGAGGCGAGATAGGCATAGACATCCGCCGCCACGTCTTCGTCGCGCAAGCGATACCCCATCTTTCCCCGCACGCGGTTGTCCTCCGTCGCCTTGCGGAGCCAGCCCGTCGGATCCTGGACATAGCCGACGAAATTCTCCTCGGTCCAGGACAGGCCCATCGCATTGGCTTTCTCGATCCCGTTACCATACCGGAAGCCTTCGACCGACCCGGCCAAGCGGCCCGCCACGCCGTAGAGGTTCGGACCGGTCTGTGCGTTCCGGCCGGCGAGCATCTCTCCGTTGCCATCCACGACGACATGGCACGCCACGCATCGGCTGAACTCTTCGGCGCCCAACGCCGGATCGCCGGTGAGGTCCTGCGCGGCCGAGGCGCTCGCCAGGCTGACACCGATGAGACAGATGGCAGTTCGCAGGGACATACGGAGAATCCTCTCGGCCGTGGCAGTCAATCACTAGGGCGTAGAGCTAAGGCCGCGGCGCACCGGGTAAACCCAGACAGTCCTGACGGCGCCCCACATAACCGCGAGCGCCAGCTCGTCGGGGCCATCGCGTTCGATTCGCGCAGTCATGTCCGCGGGCGCAGTGGCGGCCCGACAGAGCAAGCGCCACAGTCGCAGACAGCACCGTCCACATCGCGCCATCGCCCAGCGATATCCGCGGAGCGGGGTCGGCAGGATCGCTCAGGCCACCTGTCGCGCGAGCGCGCACTGGCTCCACAGCGCGTGCAATGCACCCACAAGCGCGTCGATGTCGGCGTCGGTGTGGTGCGGCGAGGGGGTCAGACGCAGCCGCTCGGTGCCCTTGGGAACCGTCGGGTAGTTGATCGGCTGCACGTAGATCCCGTAATCGCGCATCAGAATATCCGAAATCAGCCGGCACTTCACCGGATCGCCCACGGGCACCGGCACGATATGGCTTTCGTTCGGCATGTGCGGAATGCCCGCCGCGTCGAGTTTCGCGCGCAGCTTCGCCACCCGGTCCCGCTGCCCCATGCGCTCGATATCCGACCGCTTGAGATGCCCGATCGACGCTTTCGCGGCGGCGGCGACGGCCGGCGGCAGGGCCGTCGTGAAGATGAAGCCGCTGGCGAAGCTGCGGATGAAATCGCACAGCGCCGAAGACCCGGCGATGTAGCCGCCGACGCAGCCATAGGCCTTGCCCAGCGTTCCCTCGATCAGGTCGATGCGATGCGCCAACCCCTCGCGCTCGCTGATCCCGCCGCCGCGCGGCCCGTACATGCCCACGGCGTGTACCTCGTCGAGATAGGTCATCGCGCCATATTTCTCGGCGACCTCCACGATCTCGGCCATCGGGCAGATGTCCCCGTCCATCGAATAGACCGACTCGAAAGCCACGATACGCGGACGCGCCGGATCGATGCGCCGCAGGCAGCGCTCCAGATCCTCCGGGTCGTTGTGCTTCCAGATCGCCTTCTCGGCGCGGCTGTGCCGGATCCCCTCGATCATGCTGGCGTGGTTTTCGCTGTCCGACAGGATCACACAGCCCTTCAGCCGGCTGCCGAGCGTCGACAGCGACGCCCAGTTCGAGACATAGCCGGACGTGAAGAGAAGCGCCGCCTCCTTGCCATGCAGGTCCGCAATCTCACCCTCCAGCGCCACATGGTGGGCATTCGTGCCCGAGATGTTGCGCGTGCCGCCCGCCCCGGTGCCGCATTCCCGCACGGTCTCGCACATCCGCCCCACGGTCACCGGATGCTGACCCATCCCCAGATAGTCGTTCGAACACCAGACGGTCACATGATCCGGCCCGTCGCCGGCATTGCCCGCCCTGGGAAACGCCCCGCAGCGACGTTCCAACTCGGCGAAGATCCGATAATTCCCTTCCTCTTTCAGTTGCGAGAGTTGAGCGCGGAACAGCTTGTCATAATCCATGGGTCGTCTCTTTCGTCTACTGTCTGGCCGTCAGTCTGCTGGACTTTCCGGGCGGGAGGTGCGGGACGGGCTCTGTGCATGGCCCTGGGGGTGACATTGAGGCTCGGGCAGCATCCAGCGCCACAGCTTGGCGTCGGGCAGCGGGATAACCATGAGCAGATGTTCGAGCAGCGCGAGCGCCGCGATGGCGGCAAGCAGCGCAGAACCGGAGAGCGCCGCGGCGCTGTCGGCGGCCAGCACCCGATCCACGAGCAGCGCGGTCGCAAGCGAGAGGCCCGCGATCGACACCGGGAAAAGCCAGTTCAAACGGCGGATGCGGAAATGGGTCGGCAGATGCGCCAGCGATTGCGGCAGAAACTCCGTGTTGATCCGCGGCACGCCGTAAAACAGGTTGAGCTTGGCCGAAATGCGTGCGGCGAAGAGCAGGGCGAAGGTCCAGAAACCGTAGGGGTTCGGCGCGCCCCAGGCCGCCCAGCCCATCAGCACAAGCGCCGCCAGCAGCAGCAGCTCGTGATAGGCCACAGCCCCCCAGGCGCGCACGAAACGCTCCCATTCCGGCACGCCGATGGGCGTCTCCAGCCGGTTCGGGCCGGAGATCACGCCGCATAGAAAGGCCATCTCGATCCAGCCCCAGATCATCAACGCCGCAAAGAAGGCCGCGTAAACCGCCCCCACCTCGCCGCGCGCCAGCGTGTCCGCAAAGAGGCCCACGCCCAAAACCAGCACCGGCAGCGCGAGCAGCACCGCCCAGACATGGCTCCGCCGGCCCCCGGCATCCGCCCGCTTCACGACCGCCAGTATCGCGCCGGTGGCGAACCACCAGGCGAACACCGCCGTCAATGCCGCGATCCAGATAGCGCTCACGAGATCCTGCTCCTCTTCATCTTGCGTCAAATATCCTCGGGGGGTCTGGGGGGCAGACAGCCCCCCAGCTCTGTCGTCAGTAGCTCGGATGGAGGCGGGTCACCTCCGGCACCCGGTGGCGCTTGGCCGGGATCGTGTAGAGCGACACGAAGGCCCATGCGGCCCGCGCCGTCCCCGACATCCGCCCGAAGAAGCCCGCGACACCCCCGCGCTTCGTCGCAGCGTCGATATCCACCGACGCCTTCTGCAGCCGCTTGAGGTTCGGCATCCAGCGCGGATGGTCAATATCCAGCGTGAACGGGAAGATCTGCTTGGTCATCTCCGAGGTCTTCTTGAACACCTCCTGCCCGTACCAGTCGGTATCCACGCCCAGCGCCTCGTGGAACGCCGGCCGCTGGTGGTCGCGCACATACATCGTGCCGTAGACCGCGGTCAGGAAGAACTTGATCCAGTACTCGTTGAGGCCGGAGGTCAGCTTCGGATCGGTCTTCATCAGCATGGCGAAGGCCTCGCCATGGCGGAACTCGTCGCCGCACCATTCCTCGAACCACTTGAAGATCGGGTGGAACCGATGTTCGGGATGCTCCTGCAGGTGCCGGAAGATGGTGATGTAGCGCGCGTAGCCGATCTTCTCGCTGAGATAGGTCGCGTAGTAGATGAACTTCGGCCGGAAGTACGTGTACTTCTTCTTCTGGGTCAGGAAACCGAGGTTTACCGCGATCCCCGCTTCGCGCAGCGCATCGTTGATGAAGCCCTCATGCCGCGCCTCATCGCGCGCCATCAGTTGGAAGAGCTCGACGATGTCGCTGTTCGACCCGCGCCGCTTCATCTCCTTGTAGAGCACGCAGCCCGAGAATTCGGCCGTGCAGGACGAGATCAGGAAGTCGATGAACTCCTTCTTCAGCTCCGGCTCCATCCCGTCCCAGTCGACGTGATCCCAGTCGGCGTTCTTCTTGAAATGGCCCTTGTTCGGGTCCGACTTCATCTCGGCGATCAGCGGATCCCACTCATCGCGGATATGGCTGACGTCGATGGCGTCCAGCTCATCGAAATCGGTGGTGTAGAAGCGCGGGGTCAGCAGGGTGTTCTGCATCGCCACGGCCGTCGCCGTCTCGCTGTCGTAAACCGCCTGCTGCTCCTGGATCGCCAGACCTTCCTCGACGGTGGTCGCATCGGCGGTGTGCATGTTCTGAACGTTCATAGCGTCACCTCCTCGGAGAACGAGAATTCACAGAGCTCCATCACTTCGAAATCGCCGGTCAGCCGCGTCCACAGCCGCTCCAGGGCCGAGGCCCGCCAGATCACCGCGGTACGGTCCTCGATGACCACTTCGCCGAAGGGCGCCATGATCTCCGGCCCCTGCACCCGCACCTCGTCGCCCGGATAGACGACGGCGCCGTTGTTGAAGCGCACATGCGCATGCAGGCTTTCGAACTTGTGAGAGATCTCTACCGTGCACGGTGCGATCTCCTTACTCTTGGTCAGTAGTCCCATGTTTCGGTTCCCTTGGGTTTGAGGATGCGCCTGGCTGGCTAGGCTTGGCGCCGATTGCAGTTCACTCGGTCAGAAAGGCTGCGAACGAGGCCCGGTTTTCGCGGCCGAAGGAGCCCAGCTCCACCGACCAGCCGGTCTGATCGCAGAAGATCGCCAGGCGGCCGTTCTCGAACTCCACCAGCCGCAGCGGATCTGTCTCCGGAACGCCGTGCAGCATCCGGGTGCGGTTCATCGAGCGCCACACAACGGAGATGAACCCGGCCGTGTCGGCGCCATGGTCGACAAGGACGGCGCCGTTTTCGTCGAGCACGGTCACGGCGCCCTTGTTGTCGCCATCGAGCACAAGAACGCGCGACGCGACTTCGGGCGCGGCTTGCGGCACGCCCGTCAGGGGGCGATCCGTCAGCACGGCGTAGGACACAAGTGCCAGCGTTGTTAGGGCCAGCATGAACATGGCCTTCACCAGAACGGTCGGGATCATCTCCTTGTCGCGGTTCACCAGCTTGGGGTGGCCTGTCTGCGCGGCGTTGAGGGGTTTGTCGGACATCTCGGGTCTCCTTGGACGCGCTTACTCGGCCGGCATCGGGTCCGCTGCGGGGGCAGCAGGCCGGGCGTCGGCGGCAACGGGGTTGCGGGGGGCGATGATCGGCTGGGCCAGCTGGCCCTCGGCCGCCTCGGCGAGGATCTCGGCGACACTGGCCGCATTCGGGATGCAGCGGAACGCCGGCTGCGGGAAGCGCATGTGCCAGGGCCTGACATGGGGCCAGAGCACCGCATAGCCGAGGCTGTCGCCCCCGTCCTTCTGCGGCTCGAAGGCGATGGTGCCATGTCCGGTCCGGCGCAGATCGAGCGCGATGTTCTCGATCCGGCGGTAGGGCATCTGCAGCGTCACCGGCAGCGCCGCGCCGATCCGCAGGATCACCCGGCCCGTGGTGACGGTATAGAGCGTGGCCCGCGCCTGCGCCCAGGAGAAGGCGTAGAAGATCGCGGTGGCGGCCACGGCCAGCACGGCGATCGGCACCAGCGAGGCCAGCGCGACACCGGCGGAATGATCCGCAAGCGCCGAGCCCACCCGCCAGAACGCCAGCAGCACGAAGTATCCGATGATCCACTTCAGCGACAGGCTTTCTACGGCCAGACGCCAGGCATTCGGCTTGCCCTGCCAGAGGATCGATTCGCCCTTCGGGAGCGGCTCGGGCAGGCCCGGCGCGTGGTCGAAGTCGAAGTCGTGTTTAGGAAAGGTTGGCATAGGTTCGGTTCCCTCGGAGGAGTGGGGGAGCCGGGTTGGCGAGACCCGGCCCCGTCGTCTCGGATCAGATCAGCTCCATCTTGGCTTCAGTCCCGGCGCCGTAGAGGTTGCCGGCGGCCACGTAGCCGCTGATTTTGTCTTCCTCGAGCTTGGTCACCTCGGACGACGACTTCGTGGTCGGGATCCCGGCCCAGCGCTCCTTCACGAGGCTGCGCACCATCACGCCCTTCAGTCCGATGCGCGACAGCTGGATCGGCACAAGCCGCTTGCCGCCGCTGCTCAGATCGACCTCCAGGTAGCGGACAAGCTGCTCGGGTTCGTCGATCCACATGTCGGATACGGTGCCGACGACTTCCTTGTCGCGGCCCATGACGGGCAGACCGCGCGGATCGCGGCCCGCGGACACGGCGAAGTTCTCATGCGAGGCCATGGGCACGATCTTTGGATAGCCCTCGCCATCGAGTTCGGGCGAGTCCTCCCGCGGTGCCCAGGAAGCCGGGCCCACGCCATCGGCCATCGGATCGCCGGTGGGGCGCATCGGGTAGCCGCCGGTGGGCGAGGTCCGCTCCAGCGCGAGATCCGTCCGCCGGTGCGCGTCCTCGACCTCCTTGGACGGCACCGTCCACTCGCCCACACCATGGGGCCGGATGCGGGTTTTCGCGGCAGGCACGGGGAAGGGCCCCTGGTTGGCGGCTTCGTTGCCGTCCTCGTCCTCAAGGGGGTAGCCTTCGCGCATGTTCTCGGTCTGCAGGTAGTAGATCAACAGGGCGAAGAAGAGCCAGAAGAGCCAGATCGACAGGCTCGCCAGGTCGAAGTTTCCGAAGAAGTTTACGCCAACCATGTTTTTGATCCTCCGAGGGTTACGGTCCGGACGGGGCCCCGCCCGGGGGTTGGTCAGGTGGGTAGATCGGCAAGGCCTATGCCGGTCCGGGCGGATTGCGGTGAACGGTGAGTCCCCAGCTTCACAAGCGGGCCGAGGACGGCGAGAGTGGCGAAAAGAAGCGCGATCTCGATGTGGTAGACCATCGAGTAGCCCGTTGCCGGACCCAGCGTGTCCGGCAGGGTCGTGGCCTGCACCAGATCGCGGATGGTCCCGCCGGCGAAGATCGCAACGCCGGCCGCTGTAGCCTGCGCCGCGCCCCAGGCACCGAGTGCCAAGCCCCGGCCTGCGCTACCGATGGCCGGCATCGTCATGGCGGCCGTCAGCGTTGCGACGGCAAAGAGCCCCCCGCCGAAGCCGATCCCGGCCGCACCGGCAAAGAACAGCGCCGTGCTTTCCAGCGGGGCGGCGAAGATCACCGCCGAGAACGCCGCGATGCCGTAGAGGATGCCGGTCGACGCCATCCGGTAGGGATCCCGGCCGAGCGACAACCACCGGGCCGACAGCGTGAACGCCACCAGCGCCCCAAAGGCCCAGGCCGCGGTCAGCAACGTGGTGGCCGACACCGACAGGCCCAGGATCTCGCCGCCATAAGGCTCGAGCAGAACGTCCTGCATGTTGAAGGCGAGCGTTCCGACAGCCACGACAGCGATCAGCCGCCCCGCCTGCCCGCCGGCCATGAAATCGGACCAGGCGTCGCGGAAGGCGGGCTTGGGCGCCGCCCGCTGCTCGCGGGTCATCGGGTTCACCCGCTCCTGCTTCCAGAGCGCGATGCAGTTGAGAAGCACGGTCACCACCGCCGCTCCCTGCACCACCTGGATCAGCTTCAGCGGCGTGAAATCGGTCAGCAGCCAGCCGATGATGAGCGACGACACGCCCATGCCGACAAGAAACATCACGTAGAGCAGCGCCACGACCCGCGGCCGTGTCTCGTCCGTCGCCCTATCCGAGGCGAGCGCCAGCCCCGCGGTTTGGGTCATCGCGATGCCCCAGCCCGTCATCAGGAAGGCGAGCGCGGCAAGGATCTCGCCATCATAGGGGATCGAGTGATGGGTGTCGCCGCCCAGGACCAGCAGCGCGAACGGCATCACCGCCAGCCCGCCGAACTGCCAGAGCGAGCCGAACCAGATGAACGGCACCCGCTTCCACCCGATGGCAGAGCGGTGGGTGTCGGACTTGAACCCGATCGCCGCCCGGAGCGGCCCGACCAGAACGGGCAGCGCGATCATCGCGGCCACCACCATCGCTGGCACGCCCAGTTCGACGATCATCACCCGGTTCAGCGTGCCGAGCAGCAGCACTGTCGCCATCCCGACCGAGATCTGGAACAGCGACAGCCGCAGGATCTCGCGCAGGGGAAAACCCTCCGACGCGGCATCCGCGAAGGGCAGATACTGGATCGCCAGCCGGGAGATCAGGCGCTTCTGGCTCACCGCGACACCTCCAGGCAGGTGGAGATGTAGAACCCGCTGGTGATCCGCTCGATCTCCTTCAGCCGTCCCGGCACGCCTTCGACGCGCAGTGCGTCGGCCAGCCGCGCCGGGCTCTGCGGGATCATCACCGGCGAGCGGTCGGAGCGCGGAAACGCCTTGCCGGCATAGAACATGCCCATCAGCAGGGTCGTGCGCGGCGCCACGGTGAACACCACCGCGCCCGAGGTCCGGCCCATCAGCCGGTCCATCGCGGCGGCGATATCGCGCGCCTCGTAGTAGATCAGGCTGTCCATGGCGACGACGAAGTCCTGCGCGCCGTGGACGGGGTCGAGCATATCGCTCGCAGCAAAGGTCACGCGGCGCTCCAGATGCCGGGGCAGCCGCCGCCGGGCGATCTCGACCAGAGAGGGCGAGATGTCGACCGCCGTCACATGGGCGCCCCGCGCCGCGAGTTCCGCCGTCATCTGCCCGGCGCCGCAGCCCGCATCGAGCACCCGCGCGCCCGACAGATCCTCCGGCAGGCGCGACAGCATCACCTCCCGCATCCGGTCGCGCCCCGCGCGCACCGTGGCGCGGATCCGGCTCACCGGCGCGTCCGAGGTCAGACGCTCCCATACCTTGGTCGCCGTCCGGTCGAAGTAATGCTCGACCCGCGCCCGCGTGCCCTCATAGGCCCCGCCATGGGCGCTCGCGCCGCTCTCGCGGCCGGGCAGGATATGTGCCTGCGCCCGCATCAATCGAACCCCAGCAGTTCAAAGATATCGCGATCCGGCAGGGGGGCCGGCGCCAGCGGCTCGGTGCCGTTCCACAGCGTCTCCGCCAGCCGGATGTACTCCTTCTGACAATGGACGATGTCCTCGTCATCCGGCATCTCGAAAAGCGTCTTCTTCTTCAGACGCGACCGCCGGATCGCATCGACTGCGGGCATATGGGCGATCCGGCTGAAGCCCACCGTCTCGCAATAGCGGTCCACCTCCTCGGTGGTCTCGGAGCGGTTCGCCACGCAGCCCGCCAGCCGCACGTTATAGTTCTTCGACTTCGCCTGCACCGCCGCGATGATGCGGTTCATCGCGTAGATCGAATCGAAGTCATTGGCCGTCACGATCACCGCCCGGTCGGCATGCTGGAGCGGCGCGGCGAACCCGCCGCAGACCACATCGCCCAGCACGTCGAAGAGCACCACATCGGTGTCCTCCAGCATGTGGTGCTGCTTCAGAAGCTTCACCGTCTGCCCCACGACATAGCCGCCGCAGCCCGTGCCCGCCGGCGGTCCGCCGGCCTCGACGCATTGCACGCCGTTGAAGCCCTCGACCATGAAATCCTCGGGCCGCAACTCCTCGGGGTGGAAATCCACCTCCTTGAGGATGTCGATCACCGTCGGCTGCAACCGGCCGGTCAGCGTGAAGGTCGAATCGTGCTTCGGGTCGCAGCCGATCTGCAGCACCCGCTTGCCCATCTTCGTGAACGCCACACTGAGGTTCGACGAGGTCGTCGACTTGCCGATCCCCCCCTTGCCATAGACCGAGAACACCTTGGCCCCCTCGATCTTCATCGAGGTATCCTGATGCACCTGAACGGAACCCTCCCCGTCCTGCCCCTTCAGCACCGGAGGGGTGTTCAGCCGGCGCGCCGCCGGCGGCTGTCTCGGATCGTCATAGGGGCTCATGAGGGTCTCCCTTGGAAGGACGCATGAAAAGCGCCCCCATCATCTTGGTGGAAATACTCCCGGGGGGTCTGGGGGGCGGG
>JBCDGG010000035.1:0-35756 GCA_038757905.1 Pseudomonadota bacterium
GCGCCGGGCCGAAGCGGCGGGCGCCGCGACGCTCGCATTCAGCCCCGGCCTCGCCGAGCGGGCCGGGCCCGCCGTGGCCGCCGAGCGGGCGGTGTTTCTGTCGCGCCGGGCCCAGCTGGAAGCCGAGCTGCGCGTGCTCACAGATCAACTGGCGCAGCGCCGCGCGGCGCTGGCGGAAAACGCCGCGATCCGCGCGAAGCTCGCCACGCAGATCGCGCCCCTCGCCGAGGAGATCGCGTTGACGGAGGACCTTGTCACGCGCGGCGCGGTTCCGCAGATCGAGGCGCTGCGCCTGCGCAGCCGCCTGGCCGAACTGAGTGGCGAGCGGAGCGTGGCCGAGGCACGCGTTCCGGGGTTGGAGGCCGCGATCCGCGAGGCGGAAAGCCAGATCGCCGCGTCCCGCAGCGCCTACTCGCTGGAGGCCCGGCAGCGCGCCGCCCGGATCCAAGTGGAACTGGCCGTTGTGCGCGAGGGGCTGCGCGCGGCCGAGGACCGTGTGGTGCGCACCGCGTTGCGCGCGCCCGTCGACGGGACGGTCAACCGGCTGCATGTCACGACGCTCGGCGCCGTCCTGCAGCCCGGCGCCCCGGTGGTGGAGATCGTCCCGGCAGACGACCGGCTGCTGATCGAGGCGGACATCCGCCCCGAGGATGTGGCCTTCCTGCGCGTGGGAGATCCGGCCTCCGTCAAGATCACGGCCTACGACTATCTGGTCTACGGCGCGCTGGACGGAGAAGTGGTGCGCATCGGCGCGGATACCGTGGCCGACCGCGAGGGGCGCGAGTTCTTCCAGGTGGCCGTGCGGACGGCAAGCAACGCGTTGCCGGGTGAAGGCGGGGTGGATCTGCCGATCGGCCCCGGCATGGTGGCGCAGGTCGACATCCGCACCGGCGAGCGGACGGTGCTGAGCTATCTCGTGCGGCCGTTCCTGCGCGTGCAGACCGAGGCACTGCGCGAGCGCTAGGGTGGCCCTGCGGGGTCGCTGCCGGTGCGGTGGCGCTGCGGGCCGCGGGCCGTTGCTGGTGATTGACCGCTGCTTGCATGAGGACGCTACGAGTGGCGACACGCGACCGTTGCCAGTGCGGTCGCTCCGGGTAACGGGCCACTGCCAGTACGGAGCCGCTGCCGGTGCGGGGCCGCTGCTGCTGACGGGCCGCTGTTGGCGGGGGGCGGTGCGGGTGGCGGGGACAGGGCACCTCCTCGGGGAAAGACCACGCCGCCGTTGGCCACCGTTGCGATAGCCAGGGCATTGAGCCGAGGGATGGGCCCTCAGTATCCCGCATGCGCACGGGTTGGTCCTCGCCCCCTCACTTCTCTGCGGCGGTGGTGACGCCGTCCCAGCCCGGCCCGGGCGGAGTGGATAGGAACGCGGCGCAGCGTCCACGGTAGAGCGCGGTATAGCCCGCCAGATCGACCCCGAGCACATCGGCGCATTGATCGATCCGGTCCAGCGCCGGGCGCACCGCCGCCCACTTCTGCGCGGCGTAGGCCTGCCGCATTTCGGCGTTCAGCGCCGCAAGCTCGGCAAACCCCGCACTTCGCTGCATCGCCGCATCGCCGAGCAACGCATAGATCCGCTCCGGCGCCGTCTTGCCCTTCACCCGGATCAGATCGATCTCGATCAGCGCGAAATCCTGCGCCACGGTCTCCGCCGTCGCCGCGCCCAGCAGGATCTTAACCCCGTAGGTCTTGCACTGGCCCTCGAGGCGCGAGGCGAGGTTCACCGCGTCGCCCAGGGCGGTGTAGTCAAACCGCGTGTCGGATCCCATGTTGCCGACCACGCAGGAGCCCGTGTTGATGCCGATGCCAACGTCGATCGGCCGGCCGCCGTCGCCCCTCGCCGCCGGCGCTTCCGACAGGCGCGCGCCGTTCAGCCGGGCGATATCGGCCTGCATGCGCAGCGCTGCGGCGCAGCTAGCCTGCGGATGGTCGTCGATGTCGAGCGGGGCGTTCCAGAACGCCATCACGGCGTCGCCCATGAACTTGTCGATGGTGCCTCGGTGATCCAGGATCGCCGCGCTCAGAACGTTGAGGAGGCGGTTCATCAGCGCGGTCAGGCCCTGCGGATCGTCGCGATAGCCCTCTGCCAGGGCGGTGAAACCGCGAACGTCGGAGAAGAGCACGGTGATATCGCGCCGCTCTCCGCCCAGGGTCAGCGCTTCGGGCGCGTCCGCCAGCCGGGCCACGAGATCCGGCGAGACATACTGGCCGAACGCGGTTCTGATGGCGGCGCGCCGACGCTCCTCGCGCAGGTAGTTGGCGGTCGACATCAGCACCAGCACCAGGGCCGTGCCCAGGATCGGCCATGACGGGTCGAGCAGGATCCGGCGCGTCTCGAACAGGCCCCATGTCAGCGCGGCCCAGCTGGCCACAAGACCGGCCGCGAGCGCGATCACCCAGCGGGCCGCGATGGCGGGCACCAGCACGACAACCAGGAGGCCCAGGATCGCGAGCGTCGCCAGTTCCGCGCCGATGGCGTAGTTCGGCCGCACCAGCAGGGATTGCGACAGGATGTTCTCCAACACCTGGGCGTGGATCTCGACCCCGGCCATGGGCACGCCGAGCGGCGTGGGGCGGAAGTCCTCCAGGCCGATGGCCGTCGTACCGACGAGCACCAGATGGCCCGCAAGCCGGCCCGCGGGCATCCGCCCCTCGATGAGGTCCGCCGCCGAGACAAAGCGCGCCGGATCGTGGGGCGAGAAGTGCGGCCAGACGGTGCCGTCGGCCTCCGTGCGCACGACCTGTCCGCCCACCACGACACCGTCTATCCCGGCCGCATTGCTGCGCACCGCGAAAGCCTGCCCGCCCGTGGCCACCCGCAAGAGCTCCGCCGACAGGCCGAGCCGCAGGGCCCCCTGCACCCGCAGAACAAGCGGAACGCGCCGGTAGATCCCGTCCCGGTCCGGCCGCACGGTGAAGACGCCGAAGCCCGATGCGGCCTCCTGCAGCGCGGGCAGGTTTTGCACGAGATCTGGGAAGTCCTGCAAGAACGGCGCTGGGTCCGGCCCGAGAAACGCGTGCGGCACGGGCTTGGGCTCACGTGTGTCGGGAAGGGCGGCGCGGGCGCTCCGTACGCTGGTCTCGCCCAGCACCACCCGGGATGCGGCCACTGCGCGGGCGAGCACCGCGTCGTTGCTGTCCAGCCCGGCCAAGGCTGCACGGGCAGGGGCAGGCAGCCCGGTGTTGTCGGCGGCGAGCCTGTCCGGCGACAGCCGGTCGGGCTCGGCAAACACGATGTCGAGCGCGATGGCGGCCGCCCCATCCGCCGTCGCGCGGTCGATCAGATCGGCCACCATCGTTCTTGGCCACGGCCATTGACCCAGTTCAGCCAGGCTCGGGTCGTCAATATCCACGATCGCCACGGGGAGGCCGGGCGGGGCGCGGGGGGCGATCTGCTGAAACAGATCGAAGCTCGCGTGCCTCAGGGCCGCGACCGGGGCCGGATCGGCAATCCGCAGGGCGAGCAGCAGCGCGACAAGCGCGAGGCCCACGCTGCGCCCCGCGCCGAACCATCTGGCCACCCGTCGCATCTAGGCGCCCCCCATCTGCCCTGGGTCGACGCTAGCAGAGGCCCCGGTGGCGCGACAGACCCGGTTCCGGTGCTTGGGGGCGTCGGGCCCGTGCGTGCGCGTCCGGACGGGCGCTTACGTCTTGGTTTGGCGGCGGTGCCCCGGTAACCTGCGGTGAGTTGCCAAGCCGCGCCAGCGGCTGTCGGGGGGCACGATGAGCCGGCTGGATGTCGCGGAAGGGCCGCAGGGCCCGATGGACGTGGTGGTTGCGACGGTCCAAGGGCCCGTCGCTCTGCCGGCGACGATCAATGTCTTCGCGGCGGACTTTGCCCGTGCCGGGCCCGATCTGGTGATCGCCGGCGGCGATGGGCCGAGCCTCAGGATTGTCGATTATTTCCGGCTGGCGGATCCGCCGGATCTGGTCGCGGCCAATGGTGCAATCCTGCGGGGCGATGTCGCGGCCCGTCTGGCAGGCCCCGAGGCGCCCGGGCAATACGCGCAGGCAGGGGCCGTCACACCCGGTGCGCCGATCGGACAGGTCGAGACCCTGAGAGGCACGGCGGAGGTCCAGCGGGCCGACGGCACCGTCGAGGCGCTGAGCATCGGAGCGAAGGTCTATCAGAACGACGTCGTGGCCACGGGCGACGGGGCGATCCTTGCCCTGACCTTCGTCGACGGGACGATCTTCTCCCTCGCGGCGTCCTCGCGGATGGTGCTCGACGCGCTGATCTACGATCCCGGCGGCACCGGCAACTCGGCGACGTTCAACCTCATCGAGGGCGGCTTTGTCTTCATCGCGGGGCAGGTGGCGCGGACCGGCGGGATGGAGATCAACACGCCCGCCGCCACCATGGGCATTCGCGGCACCACCCTGCGGATCGATATTGGGCTGGAGAGCGGCGTGGCGGAGGTTGCCGTGACGCTGGAGGAGGATCCGGTCACCGGCGAGACCGGTCGTTTCCTGATCAGCGACCTCCAGGGCAACCCGCTGGCCACGGTGGAGACGACGGACACGACGTGGATCATCCGCCCGGGCGAGCCCATCGAGGCGGTCGACCGGCTGCCGCTCGATCTGACGGAGGCCGCCTTGTTCGCGGCTGCGCGCTTTGCGTTCGATGTGTCCCGCGCGCGCGAAGCGGCCGGCGAGCCCTTCGTGCCGCCCGGCGGCAACGGATCGCCCAATGCGGGCGATGATCCGCCCGGCGGCGACCCGCTCGACCTCCAGACGGATGAGGGCCTCGGCCCCGTGCCCGAAGACCCGGATGACAGCGCCCCGGCTCCCGATGCGCCCAACGCCCCCGGCACACCCGGCGAAGGCGATGGCTTCGAGAGGGCGCCCCCGTCCGACCCTCCGCCGGGAGGCACAGAGGGGCCCGAGGCGCCGGATGACGCGCGGCTCGATCTGCAGGAAGACGGAAGCACCTTTGCGCGGCTCGACGTGGCGGGCGGGTCCGGCGCGGGGCTGACCTTCGCACTGGCCGAGGGGGCCCGGAACGGTCAGGTGCTGCTGTCCGACGACGGGTTCTTCCGCTACACGCCCGACCCGGACTTCGCGGGCACCGACAGCTTCACCTATACCGTCACAGACGCGACCGGAGCCAGCGACACAGGCACCATCACGGTCTCTGTGGCGGCGGTGAACGACGCGCCGACCGCCGCGCCCCTGGCCCTGTCGGTGGAGGAGGATGGCAGCGGCAGCGGACGCCTCGCGGGCGCGGATGTCGACAGTGCAACCCTTCGCTACATGCTGGTGGAGGGGCCCGAGAACGGCACGCTGACGCTCGACGCGGCCACCGGTGCGTTCACCTACACACCCGATGCCGATTTCGCGGGCGGCGATGCCTTCAGCTACCGCGTGACAGACGGGGCCGCCTCCTCCGCGCCCGCCGCCGTGGCGATCACGGTCGCGCCGGTGAACGACGCGCCGGTGGCGCGGGCCGCCGCGTTCACCGTCGACGAAGACGGGACGCTTGCGGGCCCTGGCGCGCAGGTCGGCGGCACGGATGCAGACAGCGGCCCGCTCGAGGTCGTCGTCGTCTCCAGCCCGGCCAGCGGGGCCCTCAGCCTCGACCCGGCGACCGGCGCGTTCACCTACACACCGGACGCCGATTTCTTTGGCGAGGACAGCTTTCAGTTCGTCGTGGTGGATGCCGCGGGCGCACAAAGCGCCGTGTCGACCGCACGCATTACCGTAACGCCGGTCAACGATGCGCCGGTGGCGGATGGGCTGATTCGCGCCACGCCGCGAGATACTGAACTCAGCGATCGGGTGACCGGCCAGGACGCTGAGGGCGACGCGCTGACGTTCCGTCTGATCGACGGGCCGGCGAACGGCAGCTTGAGCTTCGATGCGGCAACGGGGGCCTTCACCTACGGCCCCGATCCCGGGTTTGCCGGGGCCGACGGGTTCAGATTCGCCGCGTTCGACGGCACCGAAGAGAGCGCCCCCCAAGCAGTGCGGATCGAGGTGGCGGGCGAGAACACCGCGCCGGAAGCTACTCCGGCGGTGTTCGACACGCGGGAAGACACGCCGCTCACCGGCCCGGGCGCGACTGTCGGCGGCACGGATGCGGATGGCGATGCCCTGACTGTCCTGCTCGTCTCCGGGCCCGCGAACGGCGCCCTGACCCTCGACGGTGAAACCGGGGCCTTCACCTACACGCCGGCCGCGAACTTCTTCGGCGAGGACGAGTTCGCCTTCCGGGTGGTCGATGCGCAGGGGGCCGCGAGCGGCATCGCAACGGCCACCCTTCGCGTCGCGGCTGTGAACGATGCGCCCGTTGCCGCGCCGGCCGCGTTCAACCTCACCGAGGACACCGTGCTGACGGGCCCCGGGGTGTTCGTGACCGGAACGGATGTGGAACCCGGGCGCCTTGGGTTCCAACTCGTCGCCGGTCCGGAGAACGGCACGCTGGACCTCGACACGGTCACAGGCGCTTTCACCTACACGCCGGACGCGGATTTCTCGGGCGAGGACAGCTTTGCTTTCCGGGTGGTCGACGCCCAGGGCGCGCAGAGCCAGACCGCGGTTGCGACGCTCACGGTCACCCCGGTGAACGATGCGCCCGAGCCCGCCCCGTTGACCCGCACCACGCGGGAAGACGTCGCCCTGACCGATAAGGTCACCGCGTCCGATGCCGATGGCGACAGCCTGGCATTTCGCATCCTTTCGGGCCCG
This sequence comes from Pseudomonadota bacterium, assembly GCA_038757905.1. Classification (GTDB taxonomy): domain Bacteria; phylum Pseudomonadota; class Alphaproteobacteria; order Rhodobacterales; family Rhodobacteraceae; genus HLUCCA09. The sequence goes on from JBCDGG010000035.1 coordinate 6,688, forward strand.
GCGAACGGCACCGCAACGCTGGATGCGGCAAGTGGCGCGTTCACCTACACGCCTGACGCGAATTTCACCGGCACCGACACGTTCACCTTCGCGGCCTCGGATGGGGTGGCGGAGCGCGCCGCGGCCGTCACGATCGAGGTGGGCGCCGAGAACGACGCGCCGACGGCCACGCCTGCCAGCTTCACGACGCCGGAGGATATCGCGCTGTCGGGCCCCGATGCCATCGTAACCGGCACCGATGTCGAGCCCGGCGATCTGGACGTCGTGGTGGTGGCGGGCCCGAGCCATGGCGTGCTGGATCTCGACGGCGAGACCGGGGCCTTCAGCTACGTGCCGGACGCGGATTTCTTCGGCGAGGACAGCTTTTCGTTCCGTGTGGTGGATGAGGGCGGCGCGCAGAGCCAGATCGCGGTTGCGACGATCACGGTCACGCCTGCAAACGACGCGCCAGAGCCTGCGGATGACAGGGCCAGTACAACCGAGGACACCCCCATCGGGATTACCGCCGCCACTCTGCTCGCCAATGACACGGATCGCGATGCGGGCGATACGCTGAGCCTCGTCGGTGTCGACGGGACGGAGACACGCGGCACCGTCCGTTTCGACGGCACGACCGTCACCTACGATCCGAACGGGGCGTTCGAGGCGCTGCCGGCCGGGGCCAGCGTGACCGACAGCTTCGCCTACACCGTGACCGATGGGACGGAGAGCCGAACGGCGGCCGTTACCCTCACCGTCTTTGGCGTCAACGACGCGCCGGTGCCGGTGGCCGACACGGCTTCCACGACGGAAGACACGCCGGTGGAGATCCCGGCCGCGGCGCTTCTGGCTAACGATACCGATATCGACACCGGCGACGTCCTGACGCTCACCGGGATCGAGGGCGCGGGCACCCGGGGCGCGGTGACGTTCGACGGCACGACGGTCACCTACGATCCGAACGGCGCGTTCGACGCATTGCCCGACGGCGCCAGCGCGACCGACACCTTCACCTACGCCGTCACGGACGGGGCAGTGACCCGCATCGGGGCGGTGACGGTGACAGTGAGCGGGCGCAACGATCCCCCCACGGCACGGGACGTACGCGCCAGCGGGCTGGAGGACACCGAGATCACGGTGGTCTTGAGCGGCGCCGATCCGGAAGGGGACGCGCTGAGCTACCGGATCGTCAGCGGCCCGGCGCTGGGTGTGCTCCGCCCGGGCGGCGCCCCGGATACGTTTGTCTACCGGCCCGAGGCGGACGCTTTCGGCGCCGATGCCTTCACCTTCCTCGCCGTGGATGCGAACGGCGCCGAAAGTGGACTGGCCACGGCCGCGCTCACGGTCGCCCCGGTGAACGACGATGCGCCCGTGCCGGAGGATCTGATCACGGAGACGCGCGCAGACACCGCGGTGAGCGGGAGCGTGACCGCGACCGATCCCGACGGCGACGCCCTGATCTTCGGGCTGGACAGCGCGCCCAGCCACGGCTCCGCCAGTGTCTCGTCGGACGGCGGGTTCGACTATGTGCCAAATGCCGGCTTCACAGGGGTGGACAGTTTCACCATCCGTGTCAGCGACGGCACCGCGACCGAGACCGCGACCATCCGCATCGGCGTCGGCGAGGCGGAGAGCGTGGAGGCCGGCGGGCAGACCCTTTCCATCGGGATCGACCGCGCCGGGAGCGATGCGCAGGGCGCGGGAAGCATCGGGCTCTTCGCGACAGAACCCATGTCGGCCCCGATCAACCTCGTCTTCGTTCTCGATTCATCGGGCTCCATTGGCGCGGAGGGCTGGAGCGACATGCTCAGCAACGTGTCGCAGGCGCTGGATCTGCTGGCCGCCCGGTTCGCACCATCGCAAACGCCGGTGGAGGTGCAGGTTGTCTCTTTCTCTGCCGGCGCCTCGTTACTGCCGGGCGGGCCCTACGCGCTTACGACCGAGCTGCCGGCGTTGAAGGCCGCCCTGGCCGCGCTGCCGTTTCAGAACAGCACCACCAACTGGCAAGCGGCGCTGGACACCACGCGCGCCTTCCTGACGACCCAGGCTGCTACCGAAGACGACCTCGTCTACTTCATCACCGATGGCAATCCGGTGCCGAGCAGCCAGCCCTGGCAGCAGGCCCAGGCCGATCTGGTGGTCGCCCGTCCCGGCATCGCGATCGAGGCTGTCGCCATCGGAAGCGGTGTGTCGCTCGCCAATCTCGTCGAGATCGACACCGATGCGCAGACGCCCCGCGATATCGTGCGCGTGGACGATCCGGACGATCTGTTCGAGGCCTTCGCGGGAACGCCGCTCTTTGCCGCCGAACTCGAGACGTTCTCGCTCGATCTGGTGGCCGACGGGGTCCTCCATGCGGGGATCGCGACCGAGGCCAGCCCGTTTCTGGTGCAGCAGGGGCCCAACGCCGCGCTCGCCCTTGCGGAAGTGCCGGGCATCGCCGATCTGATCGGCGAAACGAACGAGGTGCTGGCCGCGGCGAGCTTCGACCTCAACGGCGGCCGTGCCGGGGGGCTGGCTCCCGTGCACCTGGTCGAGACCGCGTCGTTTTCCATCGGGTCGACGGCGGTCGACAGTGCCGGAACCCCGAAGGCGGATTTGATCATGGGCAGCACCCGATCCGACACCCTGTCGGGCGGACAGGGCGACGATCTGCTCGTCGCGGGCGCCGGGGCGGACGTTTTGATCGGGGGCGCGGGTCGCGACACGCTGCTGGGCGGGGCGGGCGACGATGTCTTGTCGGATGCCGACCCGACGCCCGGCGCCAGCTACGACGGCGGCGACGGACGCGACATTCTGCGGCTGGGCGACGCCGACCAGCTTCCCTCGCTCGATCTGCGGGGCATCGAGGTGATCGACATGGAGAATGACGCCGCCGACAGCTTTACGCTGACGGCAGAGGACGTGCTCGACCTGTCCGAGGGGGGCGACACCGATCTGGAAGCGCTGCTTGGCCGGTATCTGCCCGAGAGCGTCACGGTCCTCGGCGAGTCTGGCGATACGGTCGCCCTCGGCAGCGGCGCGCGCGCCACGGGCGAAACCGTGACGGGCGGGGCGCGCGATCTGGCGATTTACGATTTCACTGACGGGGCGGGCGAGGTGCTCGCAACGCTCGCCGTCGACGCCGACATTGCCGTCACCATGCCGCCCAATGCCTAGGGGCACGCGCGTGCCGCCCGACCTTCCAAGCCGCAGACGGGCGGGTGTTGCGGGCGGCTGTGCGTTTCAGGAAGCGGGTCTTTTGCTTCTTCCCTTGGCCAAGGATCGGCGCGCCGCGCGGCTCCGTTCTGGCGGCGGACCCACCGGTTCGAGATCGCGCAGTCCAGTGTAACCCGTCGCACGGTCCGGCGCTTGCTTCGCGTCAACCGCGCAAGGCCCGGTGACCCCGGGACACAGTAGGCGGAGCCCGGGAACCCGCACGCCGCCGCACTCGCTCGTGCCGCAGCGCAACCGGGGAGGATCGGTGCCGCCGGGAGCGCCGCGCCCGTTAGGTTGATGCCTTGCGCGTTCTTCCACGAGGCACGGCGCAACGAGCCGCGCGCGGAGCGTAGTTCGGACAGTTCGGCGGCCACTCCTCCGCATTCCGCACGGCCATCGCTCGACGTACCGCATCACCGGCGACTCCGGCCGCTTCCTGCCGCGGCGCCAAGGCGACGGCGCTGCTGCGGGCGATGTCACGTGGGCTGGGCCGCTCCACTCTGAAATGCGCGTGACACCGGCGGACGGAGAGGCGGGCTGGCAGAGCCCATCCTGCGCGTAGTTCGGCGAAGGCCGCGCCTGCGCCCCATGGCCTCCGTCCCGATGGGCGGCGCACCGCTCAGAGCCCGCATCCGGGCGGGCCAAGCACCGAAAAGGGAACGGAAATCAGCCCGAAATTGACTGGGATCATAGGCGCCCACAGCGCGATTCCTATGATCGGCGCAAACACGTATCGTGCAGGAGAACCGAAATGAAAGCCAAAACCACCTGGGTGCTGCTCGCGGACGCAAAGTCCGCGAAAATCGTCGTCAACGAAGGGCCGGGCAGGGGCTTTGCCGATGTGCCGGGCAAACGGTTCACGGCGTCCCCCCCGACCGACTATGCCGATGCTCCGGGCCAAGGGCGCAGCAGCCATGGACCGGGGCGGGCAGCGCTTGCGCGCCGCGATCCCAAAGCCCTTGCGTCGAAGGCCTTCGCGGAGCGGCTCGCCTCCGATCTGGCGGAAAGTGCACGGCAGGGCGCATTCGAGCGTCTGGTTCTGGTGGCCGGGCCGCACATGCTGGGAGAGCTGCGCACCGCCCTGGCTGAGGCGGTGCGCGAGCGGATCCTGGGCGAGCTGGACAAGGACCTGATCCATGCAACGAATGCGGAGCTGCCGGCGCATCTGGCGGATATCCTAGCCGCCTGACGCTCGCCTCCCGGCAGCACCGCCCCCTACGGCATGCGCTCTGAGGCGCGGGTGTTGCAGTCTTCGATGGCGCGATGGGCCTCGCTTACGGCCCCTTCGGCGGTACCGGTCGTCTGAACCCGGTGCCAGCCGATGGCGCCCGTATGCAGGGCCGACTGCTGCCGGGCCACCGCGGCATCGGCATCGGACGCGCCCTGCTTGCGCGTGTTGACGCGGTCGACGCGCGTCTCGGTGTCGGCCTCCAGCCACAGGCCGCAGAACGGGCACCGTGCCTCCTGGGCGAGCCGCTCCGCCTGCGCGCGTTCCTCCGGGTCATGATGGGCGGCGTCCAGGATGACGGAGTGACCCGCCGCAAGGGCGAGGCGGGCTTTAGCGCGCATCGCCTCGTAGACTCGGGCCGTTGTCGCGCTGTCATAGGCCTCCACCGGTAACCGCGTCGTCGGTTCGACCCCGAACAGGGCCTTGCGCTCAAGATCGCTGCGCAGATGCAGCGCACCGGGAAACGCGCCGAGCGCCGGTGCGATCCTCTTGGCGACGGTCGTCTTGCCGCTGCCGGAGAGACCGCCGATGGCGACAAGGCAGCAGGCGTGCCGTTCCAGATAGGCGTTGGCCTGATCGAGAAAGTGTGCGCCATCTTCGATGAGCGGCGCGGGATCGTCCTGAAACGCGGCAGTCTGAACCTCCACCATCGCGCGGATAGCGGCCCGTACCGACAGAAACAGGGGCATGGCGGCCAAGGCGCGGAGATGGTCCGCGCTGGCGGCAGCATGCAGATACACGTTGAGGACGCGGTTGGCCGGCCCGTCCAGGCAGCGATGGGAGAGATCCATCAAGAGGAATGCCAGATCGTAGAGCACGTCGCAGGTGCCCAGCCGTTCGTCGAATTCCAGCGCGTCGAAGGGCGTTGGCACCCCGTTCCACAGGATCAGATTGCGCAGATGCAGATCGCCGTGGCATCGGCGTACCCAGGCCGCGCCGGTTCGGGCGTCGAGCAGCGGCGCGGTTGCCCGATGCGCGTCCCGCGCGGCGTCGAGAAACCGGCGCACCCGGTCAGGGCCTACCTGGTCGGCCAGGTCGGCGAGCACGCGGTCGAGCTCGTCGATGATCTCGGCGATCAGAACGCTGCCCGGCAGATCTGCCACAGGCGCGGCCGCGTGATATCGGGCGATCGCCGCGCCGAGCGCCTCGGCCATGGCGCTGTCGATCCGCCCCCGATCCGCCATGTCTGATAGCTCCGCCTCGGCGGGGAACCGGGTCATCCGCAGCACCCATTCGACGGGCTCGCCCGCCCCGCCGAGGCGGAACGCGCCGTCGGCGTCGCGCGTGATCGGCACGACGTCGCGGTAGAGGCCGGGCGCGGCGGGGGCGTTCAGCTCCAGCTCGCGGCGCAGCATGGCCTCCCGGCTGTCGAGCGTTGAGGCGTCGAGATAATCGTAGCGGACGGCACGTTTGATCTTCATGGCCTCGTCCGCGTGGAGGAAGACCAGCGCGGCATGGGTCTGGATCACGGCGTCCGCGACGGACGGGCCGTGCGAGGCATTGGTTCGAAGAAACTGGAGGATTGCGTCTTGTGTGGTTTCCGTCATGGGTGCCCCACTGGGCTCAGGGCGGGATCGGCGACGTGGTGTGCGATGAGGTGATGCAAGGTTCTGTATAATCTCTTGGTTTTGACGTGGTTGGATCTGCGAGCGGTCTGAGGGGCTGGGCGTGCTCCGTCCCCCTTGGGCAGGACGCGCGCCGCAGACACCGCCAGATTGGCGCTCGGCATGACGCTACCTCGAAGCCCCGGCCAGAAGATTGATCCTGCGCAAGTCGCGGATTTTCTTGGGCTGTTTCACGGCGTTGGACGGAGCGGGTGCGCGGCTCGGGTGCCGAGACGCGAGGGCGACCTGATCGCGGCGGCGGTGAGGATGCCGGACTGCTGGGGCCTTGGCGGCGATCGGAGTGCACCGCGCAGCCAAGGCGCAGGTTGTGGTTGAGAACGGATCCGCATCCCGGCGCCCGTTTCGGAGTTGCGCACTGCTTCCGTCCCTGGACCCGTGGGCACCCGCGATCCGCATCGACGGGGCAGGTGAGACGCCGGTTGTTATCGGGTCCAGGGCGTGCGGGCAGTGCAGCTTTGCGGAGGAGCAAGGCTCACGGAGGTCACCGTGCCGCGCCCCCTCTCTTTCGAGACGGACGGTGCCCAACGCTTTGATCTCATCGGCGGCTCTGACGCTGCCTCTCCGCTGCGCGGGCACGGGGGCGCTTCGGCGCTCCACCCGGCCGCGCGTGCAGCGCCGCGTCACACCTGGTGGACGTAGCTCCCGGGTGCGGGCCCGAGCCCGAGGGAGGGTGCGGCGGGAGGCGGCCCCGGCGTGCCGGACCTATCCGCTAACCAAGCCGCCAGTTCAGGCCACCACGAGCCCTCTATCGGCTCGTGCCGGGCCAGCCAGTGGTCCGGGCCGGAATAGAGCGCCCCGGGTTGCCGGTGCCCGATGCGGTAGTGCCGGCGGGCATGGCCCGGCTCGCTGAGAATGCCGCCGTTATGGCCGCCATTCGTCAGCACGAAAGTCGCATCGCCATCCGTGAACAGGCGGGTCTTGTAAACCGAGCGCCACGGCGCGATGTGGTCGGTCTCTGTACCGACGATGAAGATCGGCGCCGAGATGTCCTTCAGGGCGATCACCCGACCCTCGACGGCAAAACGCCCGGCGCTAAGCCGGTTTTCCAGAAACAGCCCGCGCAGGTACTCCGAATGCATGCGGGCGGGCATCCGAGTAGTGTCGCCGTTCCAAACGAGAATGTCCGAGGGCAGATCATCTTGCCCGAGGAAGTAGCGGTTCACGGCGCGGGTATAGATCAGGTCTTCGGCCCGGATCGAGGCAAACGTCCGGGTCATCTGCGGCCGGTCGAGATAGCCCTGGGTCCACATCAGATCCTCGACGAAGGCGACCTGGCTTTCGTCGACGAACAGGAGAAGCTCGCCAGCCTCGGCAAAGTCCACCTGGGCTGCCATCAACGTGACCGAGGCCAGGCGATCGTCGCCGTCCCGCGCCATGACGGCGGCCGCAATCGCCAGAAGGGTGCCGCCCAGACAGTAGCCGTTGGCGTGGACCTTCCGGCCCGGCATGATGCGTTCGATGGCGTCCAGCGCGGCCATCAGCCCGCGCCTGCGGTAATCCTCCAGCGACAGGTCCGCCTGATCCGCCGTCGGGTTGCACCACGAGATCATGAAGACGGTGAATCCCTGCTCGATCAGGTACTTGACCATCGAGTTCCGAGGCGAGAGATCGAGAATGTAGTACTTCATGATCCAGGCCGGAACGAACAGGATCGGCTCCGGGTGAACCGCGCCGGTGCGGGGCGCATACTGGATCAACTCGAAGAGGTCGTTGCGAAAGATCACCTCGCCGTCGGTGCAGGCCAGATCCTCGCCGACGCGAAAGCCCTCCGGGGCGGGCTTGTGGGCCTGGGTCAGCGTCTGAATGGTGTCTTCGGTGAAGTGCTGGGCGCCGTCGCGCAGGTTCCGGCCACCGGTGCGCGCCGTTTCCTCGATGATCTCGGGGTTGGACCACGGGAAGTTGGACGGCGACATCAGATCGAGCGCCTGCCGCATCTGGAACTTCACGCGATCCGCGTCTCCAGCCGCAAGGCCGGGCATATCCTCGGTCGCGGCGTCCCACCAATCCTGCATCGCCAAGAACCCCTGTTGCCAGAAGCGAGACGGCGGGGTCTGCCAGGACGGATGTGCGAACCGGTGGTCATGGGCCTTGGGCTCGAACGGGTCGGCCGCCTGCATCATCATCTGAGCCGCGAGCTTCACGGCATTCGTCTGGGCGCGCTCGACGAGCTCCAGCTGACGTCCGGGCGAGCGGCTGAGGTGCAGCGCCCAGTCGCTCCAAGCCGAGAAGATCGAATGCGGCGAGACACCGCCCGTCACCCGCGCCAGCGCCGCCCGTGCCGTCCGGTCCAGATAGCGATGCGGGTGCGGCGGGGCGGGGGGCGTTGCCGGCGGGGGCGCCGCGACGGGCGCCACCCGGGCCTTGTCTTCGGCGGTCCGCTGGTGATGTGTCATGTCCCGGTCGCTCCTTCAGGCAGGGTCCTCGGGCGTTAGGCCCGACACGGCGCGCCGTCCCGCGCCGGCGCGAGGATAGCCGAAACCCGCGGCGCGCTTCTTGACGTGTATCATGCCGGGGCCGCGCGGTGTCTCTCATAACGTTGCGGCCACTGGAACGCCCGGGGGTGCCCGGGGCGCGCGGGGCCCGGTCATTCCTTGATGTAGGGTTTGCCGTCGGCGGCGGGCGCGCGGGCCCGGCCGATCAGGCCGGCCACCACGATGATGGTGGCGATATAGGGCGCCATGGCCAGAAACTCCGACGGGATCGGCGTGTTCAGGAGCGCGAGCTTCTGTTGCAGCGAATCGGTGAAGCCGAAGACCAGCGCCGCCATCAACGCCCCCACCGGGTGCCACCGGCCGAAAATCATCGCCGCCAGCCCGATGAAGCCGCGCCCGCCGGTCATGTTCTCGTCGAACCGGCCGACGGAGCCCAGCGTGAACCAGGCGCCGCCGAAGCCTGCGACCATGCCGCCGAGCGTCACGTGCACATAGCGTGTCCAGTAGACGTCGATGCCCAGCGTGTCGGCGGCGCGGGGATGTTCGCCCACCGCCCGCGCCCGCAGCCCGCTGCGGGTGTGAAACAGGTAATAGGTCGACACCGCCACCATGATCAGCGCGCCATAGACGAAGATGTTCTGCTGAAAGAGCATCGGCCCGAGCACCGGAATGTCGCCCAGAACCGGGATCTTGATCACCCGGAAGACCGGCGCGTTGTTGAGGTGGCGCATCTCGGCAAAGACCTGGGAGGAGACATAGCTCGTCAGCCCCAGCACGAAGAGGTTGATGACGACGCCCGCGATGATCTGATCCATCCGGTAGGTGACAACGAGCGCGGCGAGGATGAAGCCGAAGAGCCCGCCGATCACCACCGCCGAGAGCAGCCCGCCCCAGCCGCCGAGAACCGAGCCCATGAGCGCCCCGGTGAAAGCCCCGGCCAGCAACATGCCTTCGACGGCGATGTTGACGACGGCCACCCGTTCGCAGAGCACGGCGGCCAGGGCCGCCAGCGCAATCGGCACCGCCCGGACCATCGTCGCCTGGAGCATGCCGGTCAGCGAGAAGGCGTTGCCCGCCGTGGCCCAGACGAGAAAGGCCATCACCGCCAGCGCCAGTCCGAGAACGAGGGAGAGCGTCGTCCACCTCCCGCCGCCGCGCAGGAATTGCCGCGCCCCCAGAAACGCCGTGAGCGCGGCGGCAATGTAGATGAACGGGCGCGCCGGGACGACCAGATCGCCGATGACCCAGGTGTCGCGCGGCCGCGACAGCCGGAACGTGGCCTCGCCCGGGGCGTCGCCCAGCACCACGACGATGAAGAGCGCGAGCAGGAGCAGGATCGCGCCCACGACGCGGGTGCGCCGCTGCGCGCCCAGATCCTCGGGCGATGCCGGGGTCGCGGCGGCGTCGACCGCGCTCATGAACGGCGTCCTTTCGGGTCGCGCTGGAAGCCCCACGGAAAGATCGCGCGCACAAGCAGCGGCGCGGCGATGAAGATGATGATGAGTGCCTGGATGATCCCGATCAGGTCGATGCTGACGCCGGCATCCACCTGCATCTGCCGCCCGCCCGCCTCCAGCGCGCCGAAGAGCAGGCCGGCAAAGAGCACCCCCACCGGATGCGACCGGCCCAGAAGCGCCACCGCGATGGCGTCGAACCCGATCCCGGCGGAAAAGCCGGGCGTCGCGCGCCCCAGGACGCCGAGCACCTGATTGGCCCCCGCGAGCCCGGCCAAGGCGCCCGCTGTCGCCATGGCCAGAACGATGATCAGCCCGGCGCGGATCCCGGCATAGCGCGCCGCATCCGGGCTGGCGCCGCTGGCGCGAAACTCGAATCCCAGCTTGCTGCGGAACAGCAGCCAATAGACCAGCGCCACCGCCAGCAGCATCAGGATCACCCCGGCATGGACCCGCAGGTTCGGGTCCAGCCAGTCGAGCAGCCGCGGCAGCTCGGCAGCCTCCGGCACCGAACGCGACACCGGGTCCGCCCGACCCTCGCGCTGGACCCAGGGCAGCCGCAGCATGTAATCGAGCAGCCGGAAGGAGATCAGGTTCAGCATGATGGTCGAGATCACCTCATGCGCGCCGGTCGCCGCGCGCAGCCACCCCGCGATGGAGGCATAGAACGCGCCCGCCAGTGCCCCGGCCAAGAGCGACAGCGGCATCAGCAGCGCAAAGGGCAGATCGGCAAAGGAAAAGCCGAAGATCACCGCGGCCAGTCCGCCGATCACGATCTGCCCCTCGGCGCCGATGTTGAACAGGCCGGCCCGGAAGCCGATCGCAAGGCCAAGCGCGGCCAGAACCAGCGGCACCGCCGCGACCAACGTCTCCGACAGCGCATTGAGCGAGCCGACGGAGCCCGCCAGCAGCGCGACATAGGAGCGGCCGATGGTGCCGAGATCGACCCCCGTGGCCAGCATCGTGAGCGCGCCCAAGATCAGGGCCACGACCACGGCAAAGACCGGCACGACGACCAGATCCTCGATCTGCGCCCGGCCCGGCGCGGCCCGTTGCAGCAGGCTCTGCTGCGCGTGGTCGAGGCTCGCATTCACGCTCATGCCGCAACGCCCGCCATGGCCAGTCCGATGGCCGATTTCTCGGGCCGCGCGTCGGTGGCGTCGAACTCGGCCACGATGCGGCCCTTGAACATCACCACGATGCGGTCCGACAGGGCGAGGATCTCGTCGAGTTCCGAGGACATGATCAGAACGCCGTCCCCCTCCGCCCGGGCCGCCATCAGGCGCGCATGGATGTACTCGATGGAGCCGACATCGAGGCCGCGCGTCGGTTGCGCGGCGATCACGGCGCGGGTGTCGCGCGACAGCTCGCGCGCCACGATCAGCTTCTGCTGGTTGCCGCCCGACAGATGCCCGGCCTGGGTAAACACCGACGGCGTGCGTACATCGAAGGCGATGGCGGCGCTTGCGGCTTCCTCGTGGACGACCGGCCACTCAATCCGCGGGCCGCTTGCGTAGGGCGGGCCGTAATAGCTGTCGAGCACCATGTTCTCGGCCACCGAGAATTCCGGGATCATCCCCATGCGCTGACGGTCCTCCGGTATATGGGCCAGCCCCATCCGGTGCCGCGCCCGGACGGACGCATGGGTGATGTCCTGACCGAGGAACCGGATGCGGCCCCGCGCCACGGACCGCAGCCCGGTCAGGGCCTGGATCAGGGCCGATTGCCCATTGCCCTGGACGCCCGCGATGCCCACGATCTCGCCGCTGCGCACGGTCAGATCGACGCTGTCCACCGCGACGGTGTCGTCGTCGCGCAGGACGGTCAGGTTCTCGACCTCCAGCATCGGCTCGCCGGGGGTGTAGGCGCTGCGGGCAACCTCGAACGCGACGGGGCGGCCCACCATGATCTCGGCCAGATCCGCGCGGGTCGCCGTCGCGGGATCGGCCTCGCCGACGATGCGGCCCGCGCGCAGGACGCTGATTCTATCGGCGATATCAAGGATCTCGTTCAGCTTGTGCGTGATGAAGATGATCGCCTTGCCCGCGGCCTTCAGGGCGCGCACGATCCCGAAGAAATCCTCCACCTCCTGCGGCGTGAGAACGGCCGTCGGCTCGTCCAGGATCAGCACGTCGGCGGATCGGAACAAGACCTTGATGATCTCGACGCGCTGCTGAACCCCGACCGGGAGAGTTTCGATCCTGGCGTCGGGATCGACTTCGAGGCCGTAGCGCCGGGAGATCTCGCGCACCTTGGCGCGCGCGGTTTCAAGGTCGAGCCGGTCGAACCGCCCCGTCGGTTCCACGCCGAGCACCACGTTCTCGGCCACCGTGAACACGGGAACCAGCATGAAGTGCTGGTGCACCATGCCGATCCCGGCGGCGATGGCGTCGCCCGGTCCATTGAAGCTGCGCGGCGACCCGTCGATCAGGATCTCGCCCGCATCGGGCCGGTAAAGGCCGCACAGAACGTTCATGAGCGTGGACTTGCCCGCCCCGTTCTCGCCCAGAAGGCCGAGCACTTCGCCGGCCCGGATGCGCAGCGTCACGTCCTCGTTGGCCACCACGGGACCGAAGCGTTTAGTGATCCCCCGCAGTTCAGCGTCCATACCCCGGTATCCTTCGCTCGGTCTCGGCCGGGATCACGGGCCGACGGCAACGCTGCCGTCGACGATCCCGGCGCGGACCTGCGCCAGCTCCGTCAGCAGACCCGGCGGCACGGCGTCTTCGAACGTGTGAAACGGCGCGAGATCCACGCCGCCGTTTTCGAGCGTACCGGTGATAACACCGCCTTCGAAAGCGCCACCCATCGTGCGTTCGATCACCTGATAGACGGTGGCATCCATACGCTTGACGATCGAGGTGAGGTACACGTGCCCGCGCTCGGGGTCCGTTTCAAAGAGATCGGCATCGACCCCGATGATCATGAGCTCTTCCGTGCCGAGCTCGTTTGCCAAGGCGGCCGAGCCCAGCCCCACCGGCCCGGCGACCGGCAGTACGATGTCGGCGCCTTCGTCATAGAGGTTTTGCGCGAAGGCGCGGCCGTCATCGAGCGACTCGAAGTTGTTGGTGAAGAGGCCCTGGCGTGTGTCGGGGGACCAGCCGATCACGTCGACCTCGGTGCCGTGCGTGGCGTTGTAGTGATCGACGCCGTAGGCGAATCCGTCCATGAAGATCGTAACGGGCGGGATGTTGATCCCGCCGAACGTGCCGACAATGCCCGTTCTCGTCATGCCCGCGGCAAGGTATCCGGCCAGAAACGCGGCCTCGTCGGTGGCATAGACCTGGCCCAGAACGTTCGGCAGCGGCGGATCGTAGGCGAAATCGACGATGGAGAAGACCTGATCGGGGTTGGCCGCGGCCGCCTCCTGCGTTGCGTCGCCCAGAAGGAACCCGATGGTGAAGATGACGTCGCACTGGCCGCCGAGCAGCGAGTTGATGTTGGCTTCGTAGTCCGTCTCGGCCTGAGATTCGAGGAACCGGGCCTCGATCCCCAGCTCGTCCTGTGCCTGCAGGACGCCGCGCCAGGCGGTCTGGTTGAAGCTGTTGTCGTCGATCCCGCCGGTATCTGTGATCTGACAGGCGGTGAAGGCCGCGGCGGGGCGGCAAGGCCCAGGCCTAAGAAAAGCGGCAGGGCCAGCGCCTTCAGTGTCCATGGGGCTTTCATGAGCGTCTCCTCCGATTGGACCCGCCCCGGGGCCTGGGGGGATCGTCGTTGGGGTCCGGTCCCGGGGCGCGCCCGGCGGAGTATGGGGGCGAAACGGGGGTGCCGATTGATCCCCGTCAATCGCCTGTCCAGCGGGCCAGTATGGCGGCTGGCGATCCGTTTTTTCCAGAGCTGTGCAATGGCGCGTGCGGCACGCGCGGCGCCCATCGGCCGCTCCTGCGTGATCCAGACCCAACAGATGACCCGTGGAGAACGGGACTCTCGGTGTCCGGAGCGCCCTCATGGTGCAACGTGTGCTTTCTACGCCGGGTGGCGATCTCCGCCGAAAACGTCGGGGTGGCCGTTCGTTCCGGTAGGGTGCAAGTCGCCAAAGACTGCGCACTGGCGCCGTCAGCGGTGCGCCCTTCCGTCGCGCGGTGGCGCGGGTTGATGCTTATCAACCTGCGCCGGCCCGGATCTGCTGGAATGTCCCGGCAACTCGGAGAAAGGCGCACTCCATGGGAACGTATCGTTGGTCGCTTGCGTTAGCCGGCTTTCTGGCCGTCTGCGCGCCCGCCTTTGCGGACAATCCGCCGGTCGAGGTCGGCGGGGATTGGTATCTCTCGGGGTCTTCGGTGACGGAGCCGGTGTCGGCGGGACGGGACGTGCTCGCCTTTGGCGGCAGTGTGACCGTGACGCAGGATGTCGCGCAGGATGTGCACGCCATGGGGCTCGATGTCGAAATCGACGGCGCCGTTCTTGGCGATGCGGTGGCGTCGGGCGCATCGGTCAGCGTGGACGGCTCCGTCGCCGGCGACCTGACCGCGAGCGCGCTGATCCTGCGCACCGGACCTGGCGCCGAGATCGGCGGCAATGCCCGGCTCGCGGCCATGACCGTCACGGTCGAAGGGCCCGTGGCGGGGGCGCTGGTGGCCGCCGGGGCCGAGGTCACGCTGAATGCGCCTGTTGCGGGCGATGTTTCGCTCTCGGGCATGGAGATCAACTTTGGCCCCAACGCGCGTATCGACGGGCAACTGACCTATTACAGCACGGCGCGGGTCGACATTCCCGAGGGCGTCATCAGCGCCGACCGCGTGCGCTTCGAGGCCGCGAACCGGCGAGAGATGTGGCGCGATGTGCGCGGCGACTGGCAGGCCTGGGACGGGCCGGTGGAGCTATCGCCCTGGGTGGTGATCGGGGGGTTCCTGATCAATCTGGGCCTCTTTGTCCTGCTGGGTGCCGTGCTGCTGGCGCTGGCGCCCAACACCGTGCGGCGCCTGCGCCGGACTGCGGATGCCCGACCGGGCATGGTGATCCTGACCGGGGCCATCGGGCTTTCCATCCTGTTCGGCAGCCTGCTGATCGGGGCGCTCAGCGTGGTGGGCTTGCCGCTCCTGCCGATCATCGTGCTGCTGATCGTTCTGGTCTGGCTGCTGGGCTATCTCTTGGGGGCCTATGTGCTGGCGATGCGCGTGCTGCGCGGCCTGGGGACGGAGGAATCCCCCGGGATGGCCATGCGGCTTCTGGCGCTGGCGATCGGGGTGACGCTGGTGGCGCTTCTGAACTTCATCCCCGTGCTTGGCTGGATGGCCAACTTCGCGCTCGTTCTGCTTGGGGTCGGCGCCATCACCACCGCGCTGTTCGAAAGCTTTCTGACCGGTGTCGCGGCGGACAGGGATCAGGCGCTGGAGCCCTACGAGCCTTCCCAATCCTGAGGCGGAGCGAGGAGACCGGCATGAGTGCCCAAGATCTGGAAGTGATCGACCACACCGTTCAGCTGACCCACGAGTGGATCAACGAGCTGCGCGACAGGCTGGGGTGGAGCAGCAGCCGCGATGCCCTCAGCCTTCTGCGGGTGACGCTGACCCAGATCCGGGACCATATCGGCCATGACGAGGCCGCGCATCTGTCGGCGCAGATGCCGCTCCTGCTACGGGGCATGTTCTTCGAAGGTTGGTCGCCGGCCAAGACCCCTGTATCGGACCGAAGCGGCGACAGTTTCGTCGCCGCCATCGAAGAGCGGGTCGGCCATACGCTCGGCTGGCGCGGCCCAGAAGACATTACGCAGGTCTTCCATACGCTGGAGAACCGGATCTCGGAGGGAGAGATCGCCGACGTGAAGGCAAACCTGCCGCGGCACATCCGCGATCTCTGGCCGGATTGACCGGCCCGCCCGCCCGGGCGAACTACGCGGGCTCGGCCTGCGCGCGCAGGCCCGCCACGTCGCGGATGCAGGCGTCCTGCGCGGTGGACAGCGTGATCAGCCCCATTTCCCGAAACTGCGTCAGCGTCCGGCACACGGTCTCCGTCGACAGACCAAGGAAATCCGCGATGTCGACCCGGCGCATGGCGATCTTCACCGCGATGCCGTCTGCGCCGGGCGTTCCGGTCCGCTCGGCCAGGGTGAGCAGAAACGCTGCCACCTTCTCCGAGGCCAGCTTCGAGGACAGCATCATGAAGTGATCCTGCATGGCACAGATCTCACGCAGGGCGGCCCGGGTCAGGAAACGGTGCAGGCGCGGATCGGCGCAGCTTTCGAGCGCGGAGCGGCGATGGGTCTGGACAACGCTGTCGACGACCGCGTCACAATCGGTGTGGTGGACGCGCCCTTGGGGAAAGCCGACGATATCGCCGGGCAGACCGAACGCGATGACCTGGCGCCGGCCGTTTTCGAGCACGCGGGCCAACCGCAGCATGCCCACCTTCACTTCATAAAGGTAGTGCGCGTCGTCGCCTTCCATGTAGAGATGCCGCTCGGCGGGGACGCGCTGAAAGAAGCGATACTGCGATCGCGTGCCAGAGTCGTGGCCGAAGTCGTTGTGAAGCCACGGTAATTCTGACGCCTCGTTGGGTTTCAGGTACATGGCGCCCTCCTGCAGTGATGCCAGGCACTGTCGGAGACTGGTGTAGCGGGCGTTCCGTCCCTACGTATGATAAGGTATCGATGCGTATCGGCCGCGCGATACGTTTGGCCGCTTTCGCCACCCTGCACCGTTTCCGATGCTTCAGACCTCCGAGTGGAGCACGCACATGCATGACAGGCATATCCTGGTTGTCGACGACGATCCGAAGATACGCGCGCTTCTGAAAGCGTGTTTCGAGGAGGAGGGCGCGACCGTTTCCGAGGCCGAGGATTTCGACGCGGTGCAGGCCCAGTTTTCGTCGCACGCGCCCGATCTCGTGACGCTCGACATCGGGCTGGACGGGCAGAACGGGTTCGAGATCGCCCGCATCCTGCGCCGCAGCCATGACACTCCGATCATCATGGTGACCGGTAAGGACGATGTGATCGACCGGGTGGTCGGGCTCGAACTCGGCGCCGACGACTACATCACCAAGCCGTTCCATGTGCGCGAGATGCTGGCGCGGGCAAAGTCGGTTCTGCGGCGCTACGAATGCGTGCCGCGGCGAGCCGGGTCGGAATATGTGGCCAAGTCCGCCAAGACCGTGATGCTGGACGGGATGGAGATGGACCTCGACCGCATGCTCCTGCGCTGCCGCGACGGATACGATTGCGACCTGACAACGGCGGATTTCAAGCTGTTGCGCGCTCTGGTCGAGAATGCCAAGCGTCCGCTCTCCCGCGACCGCCTGATGGATCTGATCGGCGGGCCGGCCTGGGTGCCGCTCGACCGGACGATCGACAATCAGATCGCCAGATTGCGCAAAAAGATCGAGCGCGATCCGGCGCGGCCGCAGCTGATCAAGACGGTGCGCGGCGTGGGCTACATGCTGACGCAAGGCCCCGAAGAGGTGTCTCAGCCCTTGCCGAACACTGCGTAGATCGCCCGCTCCAGATCGGCCTGACGGTAGGGTTTGTGCAAAATGGGCAGATCGGCGCCGGCGCTGCGGTTGCCCAGCACCGTCTCGGAAAAGCCCGATGTGAGCAGAACGGCGATGTCCGGCCGGTCCTGCGCGATACGCTGGGCAAGATCGAAGCCCGTCATGGTCCCCGGCATCACGATATCTGTGAGCACTAGGTCGAACGCCGCACCGTTGGCGAGCATCTCCCACGCCTCGTCCGCGGTCGCGACGTCCTGACAGGCGAAGCCGAGCGCGGTCAGCCGGGACTTTGTCAGCGCGCGCAGTTTGGCGTTGTCTTCCACGACGAGGATCACGCGGCCGTCGGGCGCGCCCCGCCCGGAGCGGGCCCCGTCCGCTTCGGCGCGCGGGATCTCCGTTCCCGGGGCCAGCGCCGGGAAGTAGAGGGCGACGACGGTTCCGGCCCCGGGCTCCGAATAGAGCGTCAGATGACCGCCGGATCGTTTGACAAAACCATAGACCATCGACAGGCCCAGGCCCGTCCCGTGACCCACAGGCTTCGTTGTGAAGAACGGCTCCAGGGCCAGATTGCGGTCCTTGTCGTTCATCCCATGGCCCGTGTCGCTGACCGACAGGCGGACATAGCGCCCGGCATCCACCCCAAGCTCCTGCGCGACATAGCTGTCGTCGATGTCGATGTTGTCGGCCTCGATGGTGATGGTGCCGCCGTCGGGCATTGCATCCTGCGAGTTCATCGCAAGGTTCAGAATCGCGGTCTGCAGCTGCGCCTCGTCGACGGCGGCGGGCCAGACTTGCCGCTGCAGGCGCGATTTGACGGCGCAATGGCTGCCGATCGTGTGCCGCAATAACCCGACCGCCTGTTCGATCTGCTGGTTCATATCGACAGGCTCGGCGCGGGCTTCCGTCTTGCGCGACAGCACGTTGAGGCGCGATGTCAAGTCGGCCCCCAGCTCGGCCGCCGACAGCGCGTCCCTCAGGAACTTGCGGTGCCGGTCGTTCAAGTCTGCCCGGTCCAGCAGTTCGAGATTGCCGATGATAACGGTCAGTAAGTTGTTGAAATCATGCGATATGCCGCCGGTCATTCGGCCGATGGCATCCATCCGCTCCGATCTGGCGACGGCCTCCTGCAGCGCGCGCCGTGTGCTTTGATCCCGCAGGATCAGAAGAGATACCGGGCCGGAGGCCGTCTTCACCCGACCGGTGCGCAAAAGAAGCGGGACGCTGCTGCCATCGGCCCGGAGGCCGGTGATCTCGTGCGCCGTGCCGGGGGCGGTGCGTCCGTCCCAGAGCCGCGCCGCGTCCGGCGCACCGGCGTGGGGGTGCTTCGGAATCAGAACGCCGACGTCTTCCCCCGCCATCTGGTTGATATCGCGCTGAAACAGCGCCGAGGCCGCGTCGTTGCCGCGCAGAATCCGGCCCCCATCGTCGGTAAGGACGAAGGCATCGCCGGTGGCCTCCAGGAGGGCACCCGCCAGGGCCGGGTCGTCGGGTCCGTTCATGTCTGCCGATGCTCGCGTTCGATCCTGACCATGTGACCGCAACAGCGCGGGGAAGGCCAGCATCTTCACGCCCGCACAGCGAGTTGGCGGGCGACGTTGAGGTGGGCGGTCACGTCGCTGATCGTGACGACCCCGCGCAGGCTGCCCTGCTCCACGACAAGGAACTTGCGCCGGTCCGACGTCGACATGCGGTCGAGCAGGGTCTGTGCGGGCGTATCGGGAGACAGCGCATTGTCCGGCGCGAGCCCCTCGATCACGTCCTCCACCATCGTGTTGGCCCAGTGCTCGCGGTCGATCCGGCGGATGATGTGCAGGTCGAGATAACCCAGAAGCTCGAGATCCTCGACCACCGGCGCGAAGCTCACGCCCTCGGTCAGGAACACGCGGTTGACCACCTCGGCCAAGCTTTGGTTGGGCCGGACGACCACGGGATTGCGCGTCATCAGGTCGGCGACCGTCCGGCCGCTGAAGAGCTCGCGCATCTCCGTTTGCTGCAGCGAGGCCCTCCCGACCGCGAGCAGGAACAGCCCCACGAGGATGGGCCACAACCCGGCGCCGAGACCGGCATTGAAGATCGCGATCACGCCGAGCGCGATCAGACACCACGAGAAGATCGCCGAGACGTCGGCGGCGCGCCGCGTCGCCGCCAGGAGATCGCCGGTGTGCCGCCAGACCACCGCGCGGAAGACGCGCCCGCCATCCAGCGGAAATGCCGGCACCATGTTGAAGAGCGCCAACACGAGGTTGATGGCCGCCAGATACGCCAGAATGCTGACAGCGACCGTCCCGGCCCCCAGCACCTCGCCCAGCGTCGTGCTCGACCAGAAGAGCGCCGCGAGGACGAGGCTCGCCAAAGGGCCGACCGCGGCCACCCAGATTTCGACGGTCGGGTCGCCCGGCTCTGTCTCCATCTCGGCCACGCCGCCAAAGAGAAACAGCGTGATCCCCGCGATGCTCAGTCCGTAGTGCCGCGCCATCAGCGCATGCGCCAGTTCGTGCAGGATCAGCGACAGGAACAAACCGATCATCGCCAGGAAGGCGGCCGCGAGGTGCATGGCTTGGGTCGCGTCCGGCAGGGTGTCCGGAAAGTACCCGGCGGACAGGCTCCAGGTGATCAGCGCGGCGATCAACAGCCAACTGGCGTCCATCTTGATGTCAAACCCGGCCAGGCGAGCAATTCTGAACGATTGACCCCACATGACAGACCTTCTGTGCAGGAGTTTCGGGCCCTTAGGAACAATGGTCCTTGCCATGGTCAGGCAGTTCGGCTGCGCACATGTTGAGAGATGTCAATTCCCGGACCTCCGGGGGGGCGGGTGCTTTGCGAGGCCGGGGGCGTGGAGGTCTTGCCCCTTGCGGATGGTCTCGGAGGATTGAACGCGCGCGGCGGATGCAGCGGTCCCGCTGCGCGAAGAGGCGACGCGCATGCCCTGCGTCCATTGAGCATGGTCCTGCCGTCGCCGTCCCGCGCGCCGCGCCCGTGTCAAACGCGCGCTGGTCGTGCCGACGGAATGCCGTCGGCTCTAGCAGCATGGGCTTACTACGCGAAGGTCAGGCGCCCGAGAAGCGGATCAGCGGGCCTCTTCCACAATCAGGCGGACGCCCAGCCCTCCGAGGACGCAACCGGCCAGCCGATCGAACCAGCGCTTTCCGCGCAGATAGGCGCGTTGCGGGCCAGAGGACGAAAACACGACGGCGACGGCCGCGTACCACCCCGCTTCCAGCAGAAAGACGGACGGCGGGAGCAGGACCAGCAGGACTCCCGAGGGATCGCCGGGCAGCAGCGCCGCAAAAATGCTGCCATAGACGATCGCGGTCTTGGGGTTGGCCACTTGCGTCGCAAGGCCCAGGCCAAGGGCGCGCCAGGCCGATCCCGGAACGGGCCCGCCTAGCGCTGGGTCGAGCTCAAGCGGGTCATCGGCGCTGCGCCAGATCCGGATCCCGAGATAGAGCAGATAGAGACCGCCGCAGATCTTGAGCCCGAGGAAGAGCCACTCCGTCTGCTGGAGAAGGGCGATGAGCCCCACCAGCGCCAGGCTTGCAAAGAAGGCTCCGCCGATGCCCATCCCAAGGGCGGCTGCGACACCGTCGCGGCGCGATGCCGTCACGGAGATGCGCGAGACCAGTACGAAGCTGGGCCCGGGGCTCATCGCGCCGAGGAGAAGCGCGCCCAAGATCGCGGCGAGCACGGCTGCGTCTGCCATCTTCATTCCTCCCTGGTGCGGGCCGGGGCGGCCCCCATTGCTGCGGGACTGCGCCCCTTCCCGCGGCGATTGCACGGCAGCATGGCAAGCGGCGGGCCCGGCCTCAAGCCACGGGGGATGGCCGTCGCCCGCAAATCTGTGATGGGGCGGATCACCGGAGGGAATGCCTGCCGCGTTCCGGCATGGGGCGCCGGCAGGCTCGGAAGAGGCATTGGGGCCGTCCAGAGACAGGAGTGGGAACCCTGCGCGCCAGTTGCATCAGGGGGGATCGGTCCGGGCCGCTGCGGATCTGCGCGCTCATGTGAGCGATCCCGAGCGGCATCCGCCGGACCATGAGGTTTCGCTCGGCCCCCGCACGGAACGATCAGCTCCGGCACTGTAGGCTACGCGGCGGAGGTTGGCGCGGCGCATCCGGGAACAGTGACTCTGCCCGGGCGCGCCGCCGTCACCGGGCGTGGCAAGGCGCCTTCTCGGGTCCCTTGGTCTCGCGACTGAAATGCCGTGGCTCCCCCATCCCTCGGCTGGCGCGCAAGGTCGCCACGCCACGCCTATGGGACCCTGCGTCGGGTTCCCCGGCTTATGTGACGATGTCACCGCCCGATCCCGCGCCCCTGTGCCATGAGGGCTGCAGTTGTAAGGAGACACGCCATGCAGATCTCATCCCAGCGGCCAGCCGACACATGGTCGCCGCTCTACTTCCTGGCCTCCGTCGGTGCGGGCGGCCTCGCGGTAACCTTCTTCATGTATCTGATGTTCTGGGTGCCGCATCCCGACCAGCCGGTGCCGGTGTTCGAGGATGTCTACACCGCCTTCGCCACGGCAACGCCGCTTCATGCGTTCGCCATCGTGCTCGCGGCGATGGGCATCGCCGTCTTCGGCGCCATGAACCTCTATCTTCTGGGCTGGAACCTGCGCCGCGTGGGCGGGTTTGCCGCGTCGGACCGCGGGGCGAGCCTCGCGGCGTCGAACGCCCAGACCCAGATCATGGCGATGCCGCTGGCGCTGGCCATGTCGATCAATGTCGGCTTCATCCTCGGCCTCGTCTTCGTGCCCGGCCTCTGGTCTGTCGTGGAATACCTGTTTCCGCTGGCAATGACCGCCTTTCTCTTGATCGGCGCGCTGGCCCTGCGCCAGCTCGGCGGCTTCGTAGCGCGGGTGATCGGCCGGGGCGGGTTCGACTGCCAGGCCAACAACTCCTTCGCGCAGCTTCTGCCTGCCTTCACCCTCTCGATGGTGGGGGTCGGGCTGGCTGCGCCGGGGGCGATGAGCGCGACGGCGGTCACCGCCGGCGTCTCGATCGTGCTGTCGACGTTCTTCCTGGTGGCCGCCGTGCTGATCGCCGCCATCGGCATCGTCCTGGGCATCCGCTCGATGCTGGAAAACGGCGTGGCCGTGGAACAGGCGCCGACGCTGATGATCGTCATCCCGCTGATGACGGTGCTCGGCATTCTGCTGCTCCGGCAGGACCACGGGCTGCACGTGCATTTCGGTACCCACTCCGCTGCGGGTGACATGCTGCAGATGCTCAGCCGGATCCTCGCGGTCGAGGTACTGTTCCTGCTCTTTGGTCTGACGGTGCTGAAGGCCACCGGCTACATCCGGCGTTTCGTCACCGGGTCGGAGACCTCTGTCGGCTCCTACGCGTTGATCTGTCCGGGCGTGGCGCTTTCGGTGGTGCTGCATTTCTGGATCAACAAGGGGCTCGTCGCGGCGGGGCTGGTGGCCAAGTTCGGGCTGGCCTACTGGGCGCTGACCTCGCTGGCCCTTGCCGCGCAGGTCGCCATGATCGTGCTGATGCTGGTGCTGAACCGGCGGCACTTCGGCCGCCGCCAAAGCGCCCGGTCCGTCCTGGCGGGGTAGGGCGCGGGCCACGGCGCGGGGATTGCGGCAGCCCCCGCGCCGGACCGGAGGGCGGATGATGGGACACGATTTGGGTTCGGGGACGTTGGGCGACACTGCGCTGGTGCTCGATCTCGAAACGGCCGTGCGGGAGGCGGGCGCCAGCCTGCACGGCGCCGCCGCAGGCGCGCCTGCCTTCGGGTGGGGCACACGGCCGGAGGCGTTCGTCCTGCTCCTATCGGGCCATCTTTCGGTGCGGTTCGCCACAAGGGACCGCGCCGTGCCCTGGGCCGAATGCCGGGCGGTGGCGGGCCAGGATTGCATGCCGGTGACGGCGGCGATCCTGTCGGATGTGCCGATGCGCGTGCAGGCCACGTGCCTGGCACGGACAAGGTGGCTCTGCCTGCCGCCCGCCAGCCTGATGCTGCTGGTGCATGGCCACGCCCCGTTCCGCCGCGCGCTCTTCGCCCAGCATGCGCGGAGACTGCCGCATGTCTTCTCTCGCAGCCTCTGCCGTGGCGCCGCGCGGGTGCAGCCGCGGCTTGCCGACTGGCTGCTCGGCCACGCCGAGGGCGGGCAGGTCTCTGCTACGCACCGGGCCATCGCCGCCGATCTGCTGACCGCGCGAGAGGTTGTCTCGCGCGCCCTGCGCGACTTCGCAACGCGCGGCTGGATCGTGCAGACACGCGGGCGGATCGTGCTGGCGGCGCCCGAGGCGCTGGCACAGGTGGCGCGGGATCCCGGCAGTTGAGCCGCGCTGGGGCTTTCGCATGGGCTCCCAACAGAGGCGCCGCTTTGGGGGAGCGCCGGTGGTCGCACAGGATGGCTTGCGCGTGCGGGTTGCGGTTCGGCGCCTGCGCGTGGCCGTTGAGCACCGGCGGGGATGGTCCGGCCGCCGATGCGCACCCGGCGTGGGCGGGTGGGGCGGGGCAGGCGCTTTAGGGACACCCCTTGGCTTCCGACACCCATGGCGGCGAGGCCAATGGAGTAATTGAAGACACCCCCCATTTACAGGATGGGGTGCTTTCGGACAGCCATGCCGCCGGTCCCGAACGCAGACGCTCCCACCCAAGCCGTCCGGCCGATCCCCGGCCGCTACGTCGCACGGATCTCTGCGACCAAGTCACCGTCGCCTCAGACGTCTCTGTCCGGTGCGCGCCCCCAAGCCGCGACATCGTGGCCCAGGCCCGCCCCTGTTCCCAGGGGTTTGGGGCCGAGGATGCGTCGGCGGAGCATCGATACCCTCTTGGTCAAAGCGGATGCGCTTTTCCTGTCGTGGAGAGGGGTCGGCGTCGGGCAGAGAGCGCCGCCACGGAGAGCCGACTAACAATCTGAAATAGAACAATTAAATTGGGATCTGCGGAAGATCCGGGGAAGGCCTTCGCCCTCGTATGACGTATGCCGCCCGTCCTTCGCCGCCGGCGCAGCGGAGGGCCGAGCGATGGCCTTGGCCCATTCCGGCCTGCATCCGTCCGGCCTTTGATGCGCATCAATCCCAATCTTGGTGACGATGTCACCATAGGCGCACGGCATGCCGCGGTATGCCCGCCATGGCCAACGGCCCCAGTGAGTCGCTGTAGGACGCGGCGCCGCCGGCCGGTCAGGAGTGAGGGAAGATGAGTTCAGGGATCGCCGAAGGAACCCGTCCTCGGGCCGTGTTGCGGGCGTTGTCTCCTGCCGCCGGGGCAGGGGAGGCGCAAGGCGTTCTTGCCTGTCGCATACGGTGTGAATGCCTCCCTCCGCGCTTGGACCGCGCGTTCCGAGAGGGACGCGCTCACCGTGCGAGCAGACCGAAGCGAGACGGGAAGGGCGCACCGCAGAGGCGCTCGTCGGACGGACCGGGCGCCCTGGCCAAGACGCAGGGCACCACGAACCGGTCCGGCCGCGTGCCGCCGGGCCCGGGGGCCCATCCCGAGGGTGCGTTGGCCAGGAGGGCCCGCTCGCTCCGGTGGACCGCAGCCAGGACAGGGACATCGACGACGCGCACATGAACCAGCGCGCGCGGTGGCCCGACCCTCCCGCCGGGGCGCGGCCATCGCTCACAGCGCGCACTGACGACGAAGAGACACGCGCGGCCCAGACAAGCGCCGCATCTGGTAGGAGGACATGTTCCATGGATCGTAGACAGTTCCTGACGTTAGCGGCCACGGGAGGGGCGGCCGCCGCCCTTGCCGGGACGGATGGCACCGCGCAACCGGCCACCGTTGCAACCAATGCGCGGATCGTCATCATCGGGGCCGGTGCGGCGGGAACGGCGCTGGCCAACCGGCTCGTCCGCAGGCTCGACGGGGCCGCGATCACGCTGATCGACGCGCGCGCCCAGCATCTCTACCAGCCGGGCCTGTCGCTGGTGGCGGCGGGGCTCAAACCGGCCGATTACGTGGTCTCGCAGACCGCCGAATGGCTGCCGAGCGGCGTCACGCTGCTGGCCGACCGGGTGGCGGCCGTGGATCCCGAGATGCGCCGCGTCGACACCGAGGGCGGCGAGAGCGTGGAGTACGACTACCTCGTGATCGCCTCGGGCCTGATGCTCGATCATGACGCGATCGAAGGCTTCTCGCTCGACATGGTGGGCGAGAACGGCATCGGCGCGCTCTATGCCGGCCCGGAATACGCCGCGCGCACGTGGACGGCCGCGGCGCGGTTCGTCGACGAGGGCGGGCGCGGGCTGTTCACGCGCCCTGAAACGGAGATGAAATGCGCAGGCGCCCCCCTCAAGCACACCTTCCTGATCGACGACCGGTTGCGGCGGGCGGGCACCCGCGCGGCGGCCGAGATCGTTTACGCCGCACCGCAAGGCGCGCTGTTCGGGGTGCCGATCGTGTCGGAACGCGTGCGAATGCTGTTCAGCGATCGCAACGTCGAGACGCGGATGCAGCGCACGCTGAAAGCCATCGAGCCGGGCCGCAAAACCGCCATCTTCGACGGGCCGGACGGCGTGGAGGAGGAACCCTACGACTATCTCCATCTGATCCCGCCGCAGCGCGCCCCGGATTTCGTCGTCCAATCCGGCCTCGCATGGGAGAACCGCTGGGTTGGGCAGGGCTGGGCCGATGTCGATCAATACACCCTGCGCCACAACCGCTACGATACGATCTGGGCGGTCGGGGACGTGGCCGGGGTGCCGAAGGGCAAGACCGCCGCGTCGGTCAAGTGGCAGGTGCCGGTGGTCGAGGATCATCTGGTCGCCGCCGTGCAGGGCGGCGTCGGCAGCAAGAGCTATCAGGGCTACACGTCCTGCCCGCTGATCACGCGCATCGGCCGGGCCATGCTCGTGGAGTTCGATTACAACAACGATCTCGTGCCCTCCTTCCCCGGTCTGATCGCTCCGCTCGAAGAGCTTTGGATCAGCTGGCTGATGAAGGAGGTGGCGCTGAAGGCCACCTACAACGCGATGCTGCGCGGCCGGGCCTAAGGAGGACATCATGCAAGAGCTGACATTCGAAACCATGCTGGCCGTGTTCGAGGAGGTCTTCGGGCCGGGCCTGTTCTGGGCCATGGTGGCGGTCGCGGGGCTGATCACGCTGGCCTACCTCTATGTGCTGATCCGCGACCGGGCGGTAAGCTGGCGCAAGTTTCTGTGGGCGCAATTGTCGATGCCCGTGGGGGCCGTGGCGGCGGTGCTGTTCGTGCAGGCGATGACCGATTCCGGCTTCGGCGACATCGGCGGGCCGATCGACGTGATCGTGCTTCTGCTCGTGGCGACGCTCGGCGCAATCGGCATGGCGATCCTCGTCTACACGCTGGAGGCCTTGATCGGCAGCCGCCGGACGCGCGCGGACGACGCGGGCTGACGGCTGTTCCGAGGCGCGGCAGGGCTGCTACGCCGCGCCGGGGGTGGCGGGCAGTGTGGGGCCCCTTCCTCTGCCGGGGTGCCGCATGGGGCAGTGCGGCGCATTGGGCCGAACGACGGCGATGATCTGATGGACACGCAAGAGAACTGGATCGGCCGCTTCGCCGGGCTGCAGAGCCTGCCGCCCGACGTGCAGGCCGATCTGATCGACGGCAGCAGGATCGTCTCGGTTCCGGCGGGTGAGACGGTGTTCGCGCCGGGTGAATCGGCCGACAACCTGCTCCTGCTTCTGGAGGGCACGCTGCGCGTCCAGCAGAAGTCCGAGACGGGCCGGGACGTGACGCTCTACCGTGTGAACGCCGGGGATAGCTGTGTTCTGACGACGGCCTGCATGCTGGCTTTCGAGAATTACGCCGCCGAGGGCACCGCCGAAACGGATGTGCGCGCGGTCGCGATCCCGCGCGCAACCTTCGATGCCATGGTGGCGCGGTCTCCGGTCTTTCGAGAGTTCGTGTTCCGGGCCTACTCGCGCCGCATCACCGATCTGTTCACCCTGATCGACGACCTCGTGTTCCAGCGTATGGATGTGCGTCTGGCCGGGCGCCTTCTGGAGCTGGCCGATGCCGACGGCGTCGTCCATGCCACCCATCAGGCCCTCGGGACGGAGCTTGGGACGGCGCGCGAGGTCGTCTCACGCACCTTGGGTGAGTTCCAGCGCCGGGGCTGGATCGAGCAATCGCGCGGCAAGATCCGCATCGCGGGCCGCGGCGCCCTGGAGCGGCTCGTTCGGGCGGCGGGCGACCAGTAGGTGCGGCCGGGCGGTCGCCTCCCGCTTGGCCTTTCCGCCCGCGAGGGGCGCGGCGGATGCGGTTGGGCCGGTTCGGTGCGCCGCCGGGAATTTGCGCCCCGCGTGCGCCGCTCAGGACCCGGACGACCTGCCTTTGCCTGCGAGGGGCGAACCCCGGCACCCGCAGCGCCAGACCCGGGGCTAGGCGCGGGCTTGTGGCGGCGTCAGATTGGCAAGAACTGCGTCCTTGGCCAGCGCGAGGTCTGCGACCTCCATGCCGGAGCGGGACATGACGCGCATCCCCGAATAGACGGTCACGATCAGCTGTGCGTTTCTGGCGATGCTGGCGGCGTCGAGATCTGGATCGGCGTCTTGCAGGGCGGCGGCCACGGCCGAGCGCATCTTGCCGTAGCCACGGAGGACGAGGGCGCCTGTCTTGCCGTCGAGGGAGGCGCGATCCGCCGCGGCATTGCATAGAAAACACCCGCGCCTGTCGGCTTCGTCCCGCACCGCCACGAGGGGTGCCGACAGGTACGCGTCGATCCGGTCAAGCGGCGCCCGGTCGTGCGCCCGCAAGATCGCGACGGCGGCATCGACCATGAGAATCTCGTACTGGGCCAAGGCCTTGAGGTACATCGCGCGCTTGTTGCCGAAGGCCGAATAGAGGCTGGCCTTTCCCATTCCGGTGGCCGCGATGATGTCGCTCAGGCCCGTTGCTTCGTAGCCGTTTTCCCAGAAGAGATGCATGATCTTCGACAGCATCTCCTCGGGGTCGAACTCTCTGGGTCGCCCGGGCTGTTGCATGTGTCATCCTCTTCCCAAACCTGTGATCCGACAATTGTTGACCGAACGGTCCAGATCTCTTAGGTGTCGGCCATCGGCAGCGAGGCCGCATCCTCGTACCTAATTCTGGACCGAACGGTCAACAAGGAGACAACCATGACTTACGCAACGGACACCACGATCCCCGCATCCGGACCTGCCACACGGATCGCCGCGCTCGGCGACGGCGTCACCTCTGCCGGCGTGCATGCGCTGCGGTTCTCCACCGCCGCTGTGCTGGGCTGGATCGGCGCCATGAAGTTCACCGCCTACGAGGCCGGGGCCATCGAAGGGCTCGTCGCCTCCAGCCCGCTGACAAGCTGGCTCTACAGCATCTTCAGCCTGCAGGGCGCATCGAACCTGATCGGCACGGTGGAGATTGTCACGGCGGCTCTGATCGTCCTTGGGGCGCGGTTTCCGAAGGCGGCGCTTCTCGGGGCACTCGGGGCGCTCGCGACCTTCATCGTCACGGCAAGCTTCCTGTTCACCGCGCCTGTGACCGAGCCGAGCCTCGGCGGTTTTCCAGCGTTGTCCGTCGTGCCCGGTCAGTTCCTGTTGAAGGACATCATACTGTTGGCGGGGGCCGTCTTCTTGACCGGCGAAGCGCTCCGCCGGATCGCCCGGACGCTCTGACGCCCGTCGGGGCCTGTGCGCTCGCGGCACGGGCCCCGGCTCTGCTCGGACGGAGAGGGCGCTTTCGAGCACTGAGAAGGCGCTCTCCATCAGGGCGGCGGGTGTGTTTCTCCTCCCGGCTCCCTCTCTGCGCCGAAGCGGACAGAGA
>JBCDGG010000036.1:0-35674 GCA_038757905.1 Pseudomonadota bacterium
CAGATGGGTGAATGGTCGGGTCTGCAACTGCCGATGACGTCGATGACCCACCACTATTTTGTCACCGAAGACGTCCCAGAATTCCAAGACCTGGACCGCGAACTGCCGGTGATACGCGACGACAAAAAGGTGTCGGGCTACATTCGGATGGAGCAAAAGCGCGGGCTGATCGGGATCTACGAGAAGGAGAACCCGAACAGTGTTTGGGAGGATCACTGCCCCTGGGCGGCGGAGAACGAGCTTTTCGATCCCGACTATGACCGCATCCTGCCCTGGCTCGAGGAGAGCCTGAACCGGATGCCGGTCCTCGCCGATCGGGGGATCGCGCGCGCGGTGCACGGCGCGATTTCGCACCCGCCGGACGGCAACCCGCTGATCGGCCCGGCGCCGGGCGTCCGGAACTACTGGTGCTGCTGCGGCACCCAGATCGGCATCGGCTGGGGGCCGGGCCTGACCCGCGAACTGGCGCGGTGGATGGTGCACGGGGCGGCGGATATCTCGATGCGGGAGTATGACCCACGCCGCTTCGGCCCCTATGCCACGAAGGACTGGCAGGTGGCAAAGGCGCGGGAGGATTACTGCCTCCGCCACGAGATCCCCTACCCCCATTTCAACCGCCTCGCCGGGCGCCCGGTGAAGCCCTCGCCGCTCTATGACCGGCTGAAGGGGAAGGGCGCGGTTTTCGAGGAAGTCTTTGGGTTCGAGCGCCCGCGCTTCTTTGCCAAAGGGATCGCGCAGCGCGACCACTACGGGTTCAAGCGCACCCCGGTGCATGACGTCGTGGGGGCGGAATGCCGCGCGGTGCGCGAGCGCGTCGGCATCATGGACATCTCGGCCTTCACCAAGGTGGAGGTGTCGGGGCCGGACGCGGCGGCGCTGCTGGAGCGGCTGGTCGCGAACAAGCTGCCGAAGAAGCCCGGCGGGATCGCGCTGACGCACATGCTCAACCGGCGCGGGCGGATCGAGCTGGAGACGACGGTTGTGCGCCTCGGCGGACGGCAACCCGCGATCGCGGGTCGGGGAGACGCTCCCGACCGCCAAGAGACTGCCGATGGTCCGAGTGACATGGGCGGCCGGGGCGATCGGGGGCTGTCCGACGGAGCCGCCGGACAGGACGGACGCGCGGGAGACCGCTTCTACCTCGTCTGCGCGGCCTTCTTCGAGCAGCGGCTGCTGGACCACCTCGCCCAACACCGCGACGGCGCCGATGTCACCGTCACCGCGCTCTCCGACCGTTGGGCCGCGCTGGCCCTGAACGGACCCCGCGCGCGGGAGGTTCTGGCCGCCTGCACCGGCGCCCGGCTCGACAATGCCGCCTTCCGCTGGCTCACCGCGCAGGAGATCGTCGTGGCCGGCGCCCCCGCCCTCGCTATGCGCATGTCCTATGCCGGGGAACTGGGGTGGGAACTGCACTTGCCGGCGGAGCGCGCCCTGGCCGTCTACGACGCCCTCTGGGCCGCAGGGGAGCGCTTCGGCATCGCCGATTACGGCAGCTTCGCCATGAACGCGCTCCGGATGGAGAAGGCGTTCAAGGGTGCCTCGGAACTCACCAACGAGGTGACCCTGGCCGAGGCCGACATGCTACGCTTCGCCCGCTCCGACCTGCCCTATCTCGGCCGTGACAAGACGATGAACACCACCGCCCTGCCCTGGATCTGCGCCTATCTGGAGATCGAGCCGGACGGCGTTGCCGACGGCCATGGCGGCGAGGCGGTGCTTATGGGAGGCCGCGTCGTCGGCGCCACCGCCTCGGTCGCCTATGGGCACAGCGTCGGCAAGATCCTCGCCTTCGCCTATGTCACACCGGACGCGGCGCGCCCCGGTCAGGCGCTTTCCGTCATGATCCAGGGCCAGCCTAGGGCGGCCAGAGTGCTCGACGCGCCGGCCTACGATCCCGGCAGCCTGCGCCCGCGGGCAGACCGGCTGACCGAGGCCGCGGAATGAACGCCGATCCCGCCGTCCCAGCCCCGGCCCCAGTCCCGGCCCGGCTGCGGGCGGTGCGGGCAGGCCAGACCCTTGCGATCACGGCCCTCCGGATCTGGCAGGTGTCCCTGACCAGCCACACGCCCTATTACATGGCCGAGGGCAAGACCTGCGACACCGTCGAGACCGTTGTCATCGCCGTCGACACCGATGCCGGGCTGACCGGCTGGGGCGAGGTGTGCCCGATCCCGCACTACCTGCCGGCCTATGCACGGGGCGTTGCCCCCGCCTTGCAGGAGCTGGCGCCGGTTCTGATCGGGGCCGATCCGGTGGGGCCCGAGGCGCTGATGGCCCGCGTCGCGGCCACCTTGCCGGGCCATGTCTACGCCCATTCCGCGCTCGACATCGCCCTGTGGGACCTGACCGGCCAAGTCGCCGGCCTGCCGCTCCATGCGCTGCTCGGCGGGCGGCGGCAGCGCGATCTGCCGCTCTATCACTCGATCACCAGCGTGGCGCCCGATGAGATGGCCCGCATCGCGCGCGATGCGCAGGCCCGGGGCATCGCGCAGTTTCAGGCCAAGCTCGGCGCCTCCGGCGACTGGCAGACCGATGTGGAACGGCTGGCCAAGGTGCGCGAAGCGGTCGGGCCCGGCCCGCTCGTCTATGGCGACTGGAACTGCGGCGCGACCTCTCTCGATGCGACGCGGGTGGGGCGCGCGGCAGCTGCCTATGACGTGATGCTGGAACAGCCCTGCGCCACGCTGGAGGACTGCGCCCGCGTGCGCGCGGCCACGGGGCTCCCGATGAAGCTGGACGAACTGGCCCATGACACCGCCACTCTGCTCATGGCGCACCGGCTGGGGATCATGGATGTGGTGGCGCTGAAGCTGTCGAAGTTCGGAGGCCTCTCTGCCACGCGACGGGCGCGGGATCTGTGCCTGCATCTCGGGGCCAAGATGTGCGTCGAGGATACCTGGGGCAGCGACATCGCCACGGCGGCCCTTTTGCATCTGGGGGCCGCGACGGCGCCGTCTCGCCTGCAAAACGTCTGCGATCTGTCGGGCTATGTGGCGCCGCGCCTGGCGCCGGACGCCCCGGCGCGCAAGGCAGGGCGCATCGCTCCCCCGGATGGGCCTGGGCTGGGCATCCGTGTGGAGGCGGAGCGCCTTGGCCCGCCCGATCTGACGCTGGACTGACCGCCCATGGGAGATCCGAACATGCCCCTGCCCCAAACGATGCAAGCCATGGTGCTGATGGGCCATGGCGATCTCGACCAATATGTCTGGCGCGAGGATTGGCCCGCGCCCTCGGCCGCGCCGGGGGAGGTGCTGGTGCGCGTCGGCGCCTGCGGGCTCAACAACACAGACGTCAACACCCGCTCCGGCTGGTATTCAAAGGCCGTGTCCGAGGCGACGACGGGCGGCGCCTACTCCGACGTGGATGCCGAAGACCCGAGCTGGGGCGGGGCGCCGATCGCCTTCCCGCGCATCCAGGGGGCCGATGTGTGCGGCGAGATCGTCGCCGTCGGTTCGGGCGTCGATCCTGCCCGTCTCGGCGAGCGAGTGATCACGGATTGCTGGCTGCGCGACCCGTCCGACCTGACGAACAAGGACCGCACCGGGTATTTCGGTTCGGAGCGCGACGGCGGGTTCGCGGGCTTCTGCACGATGCCGGCGCGCAATGCCCTTGCCGTGCTGTCGGACCTGTCGGATGCCGAACTCGCCACCTTCTCCTGCTCCTATTCCACTGCGGAGGGGATGCTGGAACGGGCCGGCGTCGATGCCAGCGACACGGTGCTCGTTCCCGGCGCGAGCGGCGGCGTGGGCGGGGCGCTGGTGCAGCTGGCCAAGCGCCGCGGCGCGCGGGTGATCGCCCTGGCCTCAGAGGCCAAACACGCCGACGTCGCCCCCCTTGGGCCCGACAGGCTGCTGCCCCGCGGGCCGGAGGACTTGGCGGAGGCGCTGGCGGGCGAGCGCATCTCCGTCATTGCCGATGTGGTGGGCGGGCCCGCCTGGCCTGCCCTGATCGACCTTCTGGGGCGCGGCGGGCGCTACGTCGTGTCCGGCGCCATTGCGGGGCCGATGGTCGCGCTCGACCTGCGCACGTTGTACCTGCGCGACCTGACATTCCTCGGCTCCACGGTCATCGACCTGTCGGTGATGCCAAATCTGGTGCGCTACATCGAGGCGGGCGAGGTCCGCCCGATGCTCGCCGCGACGTATCCGCTGGCGGAGCTGCGCGCGGCGCAGACCGCCTTCATCGAAAAACGGCACACCGGCAACATCGTCGTCGTGCCGTAGTACGGGGAAAGGGAGACGGACATGAACCACGTGCAACGCCCGGCGGACTGGACGGCGCGCGCCCGCGCCGTGCTCCCTGCCGGAGGGTTCGGCAATTTCGACGCCGATGTCGTGATCGTCGACGGCCACGGCGCACGCGTGCGCGACCAGCACAGCACAGAATATGTCGACCTGCTGATCGGGTCCGGGCCGATGCTGCTGGGCCATTCCCATGCAGAGGTGCTGGAGGCGGTCGCCGCGCAACTGCCCCGGGGCCAGACGTTCTTTGCCAACAACCCGCAAGGGATCGCCCTGGCCGAAGAGATCGTGGCCGCCGTGCCCTGCGCGGAGCATCTGCGCTACGTCTCGTCCGGCGGCGAGGCGGACATGTACGCTATGCGCCTCGCCCGCGCCTATACCGGGCGCGAGAAGATCGTGAAGTTCGAAGGCGGCTATCACGGCATGTGCGCGGAGGCGCAGATGAGCCTCGCCCCGTCGGTGCGGG
Source organism: Pseudomonadota bacterium (assembly GCA_038757905.1). GTDB lineage: Bacteria > Pseudomonadota > Alphaproteobacteria > Rhodobacterales > Rhodobacteraceae > HLUCCA09. Next base: position 4,708 of record JBCDGG010000036.1, read on the forward strand.
TCAACTTCCCGCAGGCGGTGCCGGACAGCGCGGGCATCCCCGACAGCGTCGCCGACGGGATGCTGATCGCCCCGTTCAACGACACGGCTTTCCTGCGCTCGCTTCTGGCCGAACACGGCAGCACGGTCGCCGCGATCATCGTGGAGCCGCTGCAGCGGATCGTCCCGCCGGAGCCGGGCTTCCTGGCGGCGCTGCGGGCGCTCGCCGATGAGCACGGCATCGTCCTGATCTTCGACGAGGTCGTGACGGGCTTCCGCCTCGCCTATGGCGGCGCGCAGGAGGCGTATGGCGTGGTGCCGGATCTCTGCACCTTGGGCAAGGTGATCGGCGGGGGCTTTCCGCTTGCGGCCATTGCCGGACGGGCGGAGATCATGGCGCATTTCGACAAAGGCGCCGTGGGGGCCGAGCGCTGGCTGATGCAACTCGGCACGCTGTCCGGCAACCCGGTGGCGGCGGTGGCCGGTCTGGCGTCGCTGGAGATCTTGCGCCGCCCCGGTCAGTACGAGCGGCTGCGCGCCCTTGGAGAGAGCATTCAGCAGGTCTTCCGCGACGCGCTCGACCGGACCGGGATCCCCTATGCCATCGTCGGCGACCCCACCCTGTTCGATGTCGTCTTCTCGGAGCAGAGGCCGCGGGACTATCGGAGCGTGCAGGCGGGGGACGCGCATCTCGCAGCGGTCTGGAATGCGGGGTTGCGGGCCAACGGCGTGTTCAAGTCTCCCGGAAAGACCTACCCGTCCCTTGCACTGACGGGCGACGATCTGGCCTGGATCGGACGGGCGGCGGAGGCCGCTGCCGCTGGCCTGACTGCCGCAGGGCGCGGGGACTGACCGCAGGTTCTGTTGGCCGCCCTTGGGCGCAGGGCCCGAGCGCGGCGTGGGTCGGCGCGTCAGCTCTGCGCGATGATCGGTGCGGGCTGGCGTCGCCAGAGCGCTGCGAGGGCAAGCCCCAAAAGAAAGCACACCACATCGCCGATGATCGTGACACCGCGGAAAAGGAGCGCCAGCATCAGCGCCTGTTCCGGTGTCGCTACCCCGGCAAGCAGGGCGACCATCACGGCCTCGCGCACGCCGATCCCGCCCGGCGCACCCGGGGTGGCGTATCCAATGAGCCAGGCCGCAAGGGCCGTCGCGGCGGCCAGGGCCACAGGGACCCCTGCCACATGGGCCGCGATCGCGGCGAAGCAGCCGCCGAGCAGCGCCATGAACAGAACCGCCAGACCCAGCGGGCGGGTGGCAAGGCTCAGCGCTCCCTGCCCCTTCAGCACCCAGAGCGCCGCAGCGGCGCCTCCGGCAAGCCCGAGTGCGGCCAAGACAGGCGCAGCCCCACCCGCCAGCGGGAGCTGGCCCAGCGGCAGCGCGGGCAGAAGCGCGAGCAACAGAACGACAGCCCCGAGCGGGGTGAGCACAAGCTCCAGAAACGAGGCCCGCGTGAGCGCCTTCGTATCGAGCGGGCCCCCGTGCAGCCACGCCGCGCGCCCCAGGATGTGAAAGACATTGCCAGGCAGATACCGGGCGACGAGCGTCATGGTGTAGGACGGATAGGTGCGCCGGCGCGGCTCCGCTCCGAAGAGCGCCACGATCCGGTGCCACTGCTCCGCCAACAGAAGCAGGCTCGCGCCGTAGAGGACACCCAACAGAGCCATCAGCGAAAGGGTGCCGCCGGGCAGGTCCTGGAGCCGCAGACTGTCGCGATAGAGGAAGATCTCGCGCCCGAGATAGGCCAAAGCAGCCAGGACCAGCGCCACCCCGGCGAGCCGCGCCACGCGCCGCATATGCGGGCGCAGGGCCGTCATCCGGCGGGCTGTGTCAGCAGCGTCGTTTCGTCGGGATAGGGCAACGACGGGGTGAGGCCGCGCAGAACATCGGCGGAAAGCCCGCTCCCGGCGATGGCGCGGCGGTAGCGCGCGCGCGGAATTGTCGAAGACGATAAGGCCGCCCGGCGCGAGGCGCGGTGCCGCGTGATGCAGGCACGCCGCGCGCGCCCGACCGTCGATCACGATCAGATCGAAGCGGGCCTCGGCGTCGGTCTCGATACTTGTGGCGTAGGCCTCGAACGTGTCCCCGGACGCGCCGGCCTTCTCCGAGGCGTAGCGCGATGCGCCGGCGGGCGTTGCATCCGCCTCGACCAGGTGGAGATCGACGGGGCACAGCCCGCTTTGGGCGTCCAGAACCTCGCGCATGCGGCGGTGCCAGTCCGGATGATGCTCCACGCTCGTCACATGGCCAGCGCGGCGGGCCAGCCATACCGTACTGGCGCCTGAGCCGTACTCGAACACCCGCGCGCCGGGACGTTCGCCAAGAAACGCGGCCACCCGATCGATCGCGTCGTAGGTCCACCACGGCACGTCGAGGCGGATCATCCCGTCGAGATTGTGGATCTCGGGCAGGCTGCGCAGCCAATGGGCGGTGCGGGAGCGCGCGGCGCGCCGCTCCAGCTTTTCGAGCAGCCCGATGCCCTGCCCCAACCGGCCGGCCCCGCGGGCGACAGTGACGTATCCCGATTTCAGCGACAGTTCGATGGACATGGTCAGCCTCCGGTACGTTCGATCAACGGATCGCGGCAGATATAGGACAGGCGCTCCTGCGGGAGTCCCCTGTCGATAGCGCGTTCCCGGCATTCCTGCGCGGACCATTCGGCGAAGCCGGTCGTGTCATAGGTGCGCAGGAGCTTTGGGTAGACGAGCACGACATTGGCCGTCACGGCGAGCCCGCAGAGCATTGCCAGGCCGCCGAGGCGCATCGTCTGCCTGTGGGGGGGCTGCTGGGCGGCGCGGGCGCAGGCCACAAGCGCGAGCGCCGCGAAGATCGGCCACAGATCGACCAGATAGCGCAGGGTGATCGTGGCGTAGGACAACAGCAGAAGGGCCGAGCCCCCGAGCCCGAGGAGCAGCCCGGCATAGGGCCTGCCGGCGGTGCGCAGTGCGGCCAGACCGGCGACCGCCAGAAGCACCCAGGGCGCCCAGATGAAGACCATGCCGGTTCGCGGCGCCTCGATCCGGATGAAACCCACGCGCGGGCCGGTGACAGCGCCATGCAGATCGGCGGCCCGGTCGCTCAGGCCCGGCAGCAGAAATTGCGGCGGCGCGGCCAGGTAGAACGCCGCGTTGGGAAGAACGCGGCCGAGGTTGAAGCGGCCATGCTCGGTGAAGCCCTGCTGGCGGACATTGCCGGGCTCCTCCAGCTCCCAGAACGCGATCCCGTACTGGATGTCGGACGCATCGAAACTGCCATGCACGGCCGTCGCGGAGCCAAAGCGCGCCTCGTTCAGCGCCAGATAGCTCGCCCCGCCGGCCCCGAGCAAAAGCCCCGCGGCCAGAACTGCAGGCAGGGCGCGCAAACGGTCGCGGTAGACCGCCCAGAGGAGCGCAAGGCCGGTGCACGCATAGAGGCCGACCGCGATATGCGGCCGGGCATGCACGGTGAGCGCCGCCAACGCGGCCATCCCGACGAGGGTGGGCGTCGACAGACGGCCCGCGCGCACCGCACGCGCCCAGAGCAGCACGAAGGCGCCCGTCGCCGCGTAGGCAAGCGCGATGGGCTCATGATAAAACGCGTGGTTCGCCGTCAGAATGACACCCGGCCCCACGAACCACAGCGTGAGCGCCAGCGTCACGCGCAGGCGCGCGGTGCCCGCCTCCGGGCCAAGAGCCGTGAGGAGCGCGGCGTGGTAGAACGCTGTGCCGAGCGTGGCCCAGATCCATAGCGAGATCGGCGCAAGCGTGAGCGTGCCCATGGTCACGAAGGGGTCGAACAGCGCGCGGGTGATCAGGGGCGCGACACCGTGATAGGAATAGGCCGTTCCGTCGGGTGTGTAATGCCCCTCCATCCGCAGCACGCGGGCGGGCAGGTCCAACTGGCCCTGGGTGAAGGCAAGCCACATCTGATCGTAGATATCGACGCCGAATGCCCCTGGTGTCAGAGCGACCGACCGCGCCAGCAGCGCGGCGTAAAGCGCAGCCCCGACGAGCGCGATGGCGACGGTACGGGCGAGGTGTGTGCTGGATGTGCGACCCGCCCCCGGGAAAATCGCAGTGTCACTCATGGGCAACACGCTCCGTTCTGGCCGCGGGGCGGGGATCGGGGCGCTCGACTTCCAGCCGGCGCAGCCGGATCAGCGCCTCCTCGGTCAGGCGCCGGTTGGTCGCGATGGTGTCGCTGAGAAACGCGATGACAATTGTGAAATACCCCGCAAGGAGCAGCACCCCGCCGAGGACGAGCGATTGCACGTGGCCGTCGCCGTCGCCAATGGCGTAGAAATACAGGAACCGCAGGATCGGCAGCAGGCCGATCGCGCTCATCACGAGACCCGCCGTCATGAAGGTGCTGAGCGGGCGGTACATGATGCAGCTGCGCAGCATCGTCACGATCTGGCGCGACATGAAATGCCGCATAGACTTGAACAGGCGCGAGGGCCGCGTGGCAGGGTTGGTGCGTACCGGCACCGACAGCACGGTCAGGCCGCGCTGACCGGCATGGATCAGCGTCTCGACGGTGTAGCTGAACCGCGTCATCACATTGATCGAGAGCGCAGCCTCGCGCGAATAGGCCCGGAACCCCGTCACCGCGTCGGGGACGTCGATCCCCGCGAGGAACCGCACCACCCGCGAGCCGGCCCGCTGCAGGAAGCGCTTGAGCGGCGAAAACTCCGCGTTTTCGCCCGGCCGGCGATCCCCCAGCACGATGTCGGCGCGCCCTTCGAGGATCGGACGGACGAGATCGGGAATGGAGGAGCCGCAATACTGATTGTCGCCATCGGTGTTGACGACGATGTCGGCGCCTTGCCGCACGGCGTGGTCGATCCCGGCCTGAAAGCTGCGCGCCAGCCCTTTGTTGCCCTTCTGGCTCAATATGTAGTCGACGCCGTGGCGCCGGGCCACGTCGACGGTTGCGTCGGTCGAGCCGTCGTCGATCACCTGAATCTCGACGCTAGCGATCCCGTCGATCTCGCGCGGGATCTGCGCCACGACGTCGGCCAGCGTCTCTTCTTCGTTGTAGCACGGGATCTGAACGATGATCTTCGCCGCCCTCGGGCCGGGGGACTTGCCAAAGGGCATCCCGTCGTCTGGAGTGCGGAACGGATAGGTCATCGGCGGCCTGCTGGTTTCGGTGCGCGACGCGCGCTGCGTTGCTTCCGTTCAAAGGCTTCAAATGTGGTAAAAATGCGGACCTGGCTCGCTGTTGTCGTGGCATCGGGCGCAATCGTGCGGCAACGGTTTGGATTGTCGCGAAACCGAAAACCCGCATCCTCCAAAGGGTCGGGCACTGTTGCGCCCACTCGGCCGCCCCGAATGCGGGGCACCGCCCTGCGCCGCAGCACCGACGAAGACCTTGCCTTGCGGGGCGCGCCACGCTCTAGTCGCCGCCAACGACCCTGCTTCGACTGCCCGCCCGACGCCCCGCCCGACCCAAGACCCATGGACCGCGCATGATGCGATACGCCGCCCTGCTCCTGGCCCTCCTTCTGGTTTCTTGCGGCCGGGCGCCGGAGCTTGTGGGCATCGACAACCCCGAGATCCCCGTCCGCTCGGTGGAAACGGCCACGCGCCACAAGGTGTTCATCGCCACGACGCGCGAAGACAGCGAAGTCGTGGGCGCGCTCTTTTCGTCGCTGCGGGCGAACGAGCTTGGACTGGCCTCGGTCGAGGTGTCCGTGCCGCCCACCCACGAGGTCGGCAAGATCGAACGGCCGCGCAGCCTGCCCCCCGACCCGCGCACCGACTTCGCAATCATCGAGCCGACGATCTACACGAACGAACCGGCCTTCATCTCATCGCTGAACGCCGAGCTTCGCACGCGCCCCCCCGGCGCGCGCGATGTCGTTTTCTTCGTCCATGGCTACAACAACACCACCTCCGACGCGATTCTGCAGGTGGCGCAGTTTGTCGAGGACAGCGGGTTCGACGGGGTGCCGGTGCTGTTCACCTGGGCGTCGGCGGGACAGGTGTCGCGCTACGTCTACGATCTGAACAGTGCGCTGATCGCGCGGCCCCGGATCATCGAAGCGGCGGACATCATCGCCCAGTCCGTGGCGACGGATTATCACGTCTTCGCCCATTCCATGGGCGGGTTCCTGACGATGGAGGCCATCGTCGACGCGGTGCAGGTCGGCCGGTTCAACAGAAGTGACCGCCTGCGCAACGTGATCCTCGCCTCGCCCGATATCGACGTCGACCTGTTCCAGACGCAGATGTCGCAGGTGGATGGCTCGTTTGACCGCTTCTTCGTTCTGCTCGCGCAGGACGATGCCGCCTTGCGGGCCTCGCGCGTGATCGCCGGGGGTGTGCCCCGGGTCGGCGCCGCCGACGCCGATGCGCTGTCGCAACTGGGCGTGACGGCCATCGACCTGTCGGAGATCGACGATTCGCGCACGGGCAGCCATTCGAAGTTCGCCGGATCGCCCGAGATCGTGCAGTTGATCGGCATCGGCCTCAACACGGCGCCGCAATACGGCATTGGCCGGCGTCCCGTGCTGGACCAGTTTCTGGGCGATCTTCCGATCCGCGTTGTGGGCGGCGGCTAAGGGGCCGCGAGCCCCCGCGCCATCGCGCAGCCCGTGGGCAGCCCCTGCGTCCTTGGGCTTCCGTCCATGGCCCGGTGCCGTCCTGTCCAGGGCGCAATGACGCCGGCGATCGCCCGCCGCGCAGTGTCTCGCGGCCACGCCTTTCCTCCGTCGCACACGGGCCCGGTGTTCAGCGGCCGATCTTGCCGCAATACTCGTCGGCGCATATCCGCCGAGAGACCAAGCCAAGATGACGATCCGAAAGTTCAGCCAGGTCAAGGAAATCCTGCGCTTCGAGGGGGCCACCCCCTTCGCCTACTGGAAACGGTTCGCCGCGCTGCTGACGCTGTCCGTCACCATGGCGGCCATGGGGCTGTTGCGGGATTCCGGCGCCGTGGTGATCGCCGCCATGCTTATCGCGCCCCTGATGACACCGATCCTCGGCATTGCGGCGGCGATGGTGATGGGCTGGCACGCCAGGATGCTGAAGCTTCTGGTCGGCGTCGTTGTAGCGGCCACCTATTGTATCGCGCTGTCGTGGCTGATGGTGTGGATCGCCGATGTTCCGAAGGGCATCATCGTCCCCGGCGAGGTCATGGCACGGACCGACCCGGGGATCGAGGAGTTGATCGTGGCCCTGGCTGCCGGGGCCGCCGGGGCCTACGTCCAGATCCAGCGGCAGGAGATCAGCCTCCTGCCCGGAGCGGCCATCGGCGTCTCGCTGGTTCCGCCGCTATCGGCCTCGGGCATTCTCGTCTACTTTGCCGACTATCTGCGCGCATGGGAGGCGGCGCTTCTCTTTCTCACCAACCTGACGGCCATCGTGTTGAGCGCCTGCGCGGTCTACATCATCTCGAGCGTGCGGGCCTCGATCCTGCGCCGGTCGAAGCGCGCGTTCCGCTTTTCGACCAGCTTCTTCGTCTTGGTCGTGGCCACGCTGATCATCGTCGTCCGGCTGGGAGAGGCCACCGTCGAGCGCTTCAAGGAATCCCGGCTGGAGGCGACCCTGACGGAGGAGATCGCGGATTGGGCCAACACCGTGTCGGTGGAGATCGTGCGCCTCGATGTCGATCTGGATCGCGCCCGGGGAGATCTCTGGCTGATCCTCGACCTGCCGATCTCCGGTCTGAACAGCACCCAGTCGATCAGCGACCAGATCCCGGAGCGCCTGAACGAAGTGCCCCTGCGCGCCATCGTCGCCGAGGTGCTCGGCGACGATTTCAGCGTCGCCATTCGCGTCCAGACACGGTTTGCGGGCCTGTTGAACAACGAGACCGGCCTCGTCATGCCTGCCCCGCCCGTGGAGACCGGAACAGAGCCGTAGACGCCCGCGGCGTCTGCCCGCGTGTCCCGGACGCTGCGTCGTCGCGACCGCAGACGCGACACCCAGCAAGGCGCCTCGCGGCCAGTGGCTGAAGCGGAAATGCACGAAACGCATTGCGTCGTCGCCAGACCGCAGAACACCTGTGCATATCGTTTAGACGCCTCCCAAAGTCACCTCAACGCCCGCGATAGGTACAAAAAAAGGCGCCCCGGTCGGGGCGCCCTTGTTCGTTTGCGGCTTCAAGCCCTAGTGGGCGGTCTGCGCGCTCGTCGTCTCGGCCTTGAGCGCGGCCGCGCGGGCCAGGGCGGCCTCTTCCTCGGCCGCTTCATCCCACTCGATGGCCTCGGGCTCGCGCACAAGGGCCAGCTTCAGCACGTCCCGGACGTGATCGACCGGGATCAGTTCGAGCCCCTCCTTCACGTTGTCGGGGATCTCGGCGAGGTCCTTTTCGTTCTCCTTGGGGATGAGAACGGTCTTGATCCCGCCGCGGAGCGCCGCGAGCAGCTTCTCCTTCAGCCCGCCGATGGGCAGCGCGTTGCCGCGCAGCGTCACCTCGCCGGTCATGGCGATATCCTTGCGCACGGGGATCTGCGTCAGCACCGACACGATGGACGTCACCATCGCCAGGCCGGCCGACGGCCCGTCCTTCGGCGTCGCGCCTTCGGGCACGTGGACGTGGATGTCCATCGTGTCGAAGCGGGGCGGCTTCACCCCGATCCGCGGCGCGATGGAGCGCACGTAGCTGGACGCCGCATCGATCGACTCCTTCATGACGTCGCCGAGCTTGCCCGTCGTCTTCATCCGGCCTTTGCCGGGAAGGCGCAACGCCTCGATTTGCAGCAGATCGCCGCCGACCGATGTGTAGGCCAGACCGGTGACGACACCGACCTGATCCTCGACCTCAGCCAGGCCGTAGCGATGCTTCTTCACGCCAAGGAAGTCTTCGAGATTGTCGGGGGTTACCGTGACTTTCTCGACTTCCTTCTTAACGATCTGCGTCACCGCCTTCCGCGCCGTCTTGGCGATCTCGCGCTCCAGGTTCCGCACGCCCGCTTCGCGGGTGTAGACGCGGATGATCTCCGTCAGCGCGTCATCGGTCAGCTCGAACTCGTCCTTCTTGAGGCCGTGGTTCTTGATCTGCTTGCCGATGAGGTGCCGCTTGGCGATCTCGCGCTTCTCGTCCTCGGTGTAGCCCGCCAGCGGGATGATCTCCATCCGGTCCAGCAGCGGGCCCGGCATGTTGTAGGAGTTCGCCGTTGTCAGGAACATCACGTTCGACAGGTCGTACTCGACCTCCAGATAGTGGTCGACGAACGTGCCGTTCTGCTCCGGGTCAAGCACTTCGAGCATGGCCGAGGCCGGATCGCCACGGAAGTCCTGCCCCATCTTGTCGATCTCGTCGAGCAGGATGAGCGGGTTCGTGGTTTTGGCCTTCTTCAGCGCCTGGATGATCTTGCCCGGCATCGAGCCGATATAGGTGCGCCGGTGGCCGCGGATCTCGGACTCGTCGCGCACGCCACCGAGCGAGATGCGGATGAACTCGCGCCCCGTGGCCTTGGCGACCGACTTCCCGAGAGAGGTTTTCCCCACGCCCGGCGGGCCGACGAGGCACAGGATCGGTCCCTTCAGCTTCTTCGAGCGCTGCTGCACGGCCAGATACTCGACGATGCGTTCCTTCACTTTCTCCAGCGAGTAGTGATCGTCGTCGAGGATCTTCTGGGCGCGGCCCAGATCTTTTTTCACGCGGGACTTCGTGCCCCACGGGATCGACAGCATCCAGTCGAGGTAGTTGCGCACCACCGTCGCCTCGGCCGACATCGGCGACATGTTCTTGAGCTTCTTGACCTCGTTCTCGGCCTTCTCGCGCGCCTCTTTCGAGAGCTTCGTCGCGGCGATCTTTTCCTCGAGCTCGGCGATTTCGTTCTGGCCGTCCTCGCCGTCGCCCAACTCGCGCTGGATCGCCTTCATCTGTTCGTTCAGATAATACTCGCGCTGCGTCCGCTCCATCTGGGACTTCACGCGCGTTTTGATCTTCTTTTCGACCTGCAGAACAGACATTTCGCCCTGCATCAGGCCATAGACCTTTTCCAGCCGTTCCGAGACGGCGAGCGTTTCCAGAAGGTCCTGCTTCTTGTCGACATCCACGCCCAGATGGCCCGACACGAGATCGGCCAGCTTGGCGGCCTGGCGCGCCTCGGCGACGGCGGTCAGCGCCTCTTCGGGGATGTTCTTCTTCACCTTGGCGTAGCGCTCGAACTCGGACGCCACGGACCGGACGAGCGCTTCCAGCTCCTCCTCGGTGCCGGGCATCTCCGTCAGGTACTCGGCGCGCGCTTCGAAGAAATCGTCATTGTCGAGGTACTCGTCGATGCGCACCCGCGCCTTGCCCTCGACCAGCACTTTCACGGTGCCGTCGGGCAGCTTGAGAAGCTGCAGCACGTTGGCCAGAACGCCGGCGCGGTAGATGCCGTCGGATTCGGGATCGTCCTCGGCGGGGTCGATCTGGCTGGCCAAAAGGATCTGCTTGTCGTCCTGCATCACCTCTTCGAGGGCGCGGACGGATTTATCGCGGCCGACGAAGAGCGGCACGATCATATGGGGAAAGACCACGATGTCGCGCAGCGGCAGCACCGGGTAGGACTGACTCAAAGGCTCTTGCATGTGCTCGATGTCCTGTTCTGTTGGCAAGAAGGCGCCAGCCCCGCTTGGCGGCAGCATCTGGCCTTCTCCGGTTCAGGGGGTGTTAGCTGGGGCCGCCACGGCCCCATTTCAACTGCTGCACCCTTGGGCGCGGAGTTTGCCCCCGTCGGCAGGCGGGAGCAAGTCACGAGTCGTGCAGCGGTAAACATCTTCTCCGGGCTTGCGCGACGTCAGAGGTATCCGTTGCGAGGCGAGAGAGCTTGCCGTAGCGTCAATTCAGTGCCGGGCACGCGGAGGGTTTCCAATGCGCAGCATCCTGTCATGGCTGCTTGTTGCCGCGTTCATTGTGCTCGCGGGCCTCTATGCCGCGCCGCTCTACCGCGTCGAACTGAAGTCCGAGATCCGCTTTCCCGAGGGTGGCAGCTCGTTCCTGTCGCTGCCGCGTCTGATCGACACGGACGATTTGAGCATGCTCTATGCCCGTCGTGAAATCGGCATCGAGCCCGTCCTGATCGTGACGCGCGTCTTCGCCGGGCCGGGCGAACTGCCCCCCTCCCAGTTTCAGGCCTTCGGCGTGATCGCGTTCCCCTCCCGCATGACCGAGGAAGACACAGAACGCTACGAGATGCTGTGCCGCGCCTTTCTCGGAACGATCCCGCACACATCGGAGACCTCCGGCGCGGCGCCGCCCGCCTTCCTGACGGTCTGGCCGATGGAGACGCTGGGCGACGCCGCCCGGGCCAACCGTGTCTCCCGTGCCGCGACCTGCCCGGTGGCGGTGTCGCGGTATGGGCTGGCCGAGGCGCAGCGCTTCATTTCGGCCGCCCGTCGCGCGGGCCAGTCGATTCCGTCGGATCGGGGCCCCTTTCTGATTGCATGGTCCCCCGGCCACCTTTTCGGCGAAAGCGACGTGCCGCTCCTCTTCCGCGATATGTCGTCCATCGTCACCGAACAGGCCGCGGAGGACGTGTTCTTCAAATGGATCGGCGACATTCAAAGATCGCCGGACGTGTCGGAGCCCGTCCCGCGCCTGCTCCGCATACGGGCGCGCATCCGGGAATGGGCGGACAGGACCGGCGCGATCGCAGTCGGTGCCATCGTGGAAACCGCGCGCCTTGCCTGGGGCATCATCACCGGGAAAGGGGACGAGACAGATGACGCTTAGGGCCGCCCTGATCCTTGCCGGCCTTCTGGCCTTCGCTTTTACTGCGCTGATCTGGCCCTACACGCGCGAAGGGTGGATCCTGCTGGGTCTTCTCAGCCTCGGCGCGTTCTCGGTCATCCTGCTCCCCTTCGTGCGCGAGGACGACGGCTAAACTGGATCGATGTCGCCCTGGGCCCGCATGGCGTGGAACTCCGCTTCCCAGCTGCTGAAACGCCCCTCGGCAATGGCGCTGCGGAGGCTAGACATCAGCTCCTGATAGTAATGCAGGTTGTGCCAGGTCAGCAGCATGGAGGAGATGATCTCTCCCGCGCGGAACACATGGTGGAGATAGGCGCGGGAATAGCTGCGGCAGGCCGGACAGGTGCAGTCCTCGTCCAGCGGGCGGGGATCATCGGCGTGGCGGGCGTTCTTGATATTGACCACGCCGCGGCGGGTGAAGGCCTGCCCGGTACGGCCGGAGCGCGAAGGCAGCACGCAATCGAACATGTCGATGCCGCGCTTCACGGCGCCGACGATATCGTCGGGCTTGCCGACGCCCATCAGGTAGCGCGGCTTGTCGGCGGGCAGTTGCTGCGGCGCGTAGTCGAGGCAGGCCAGCATCGCCGCCTGGCCCTCGCCCACCGCCAGCCCGCCCACCGCGTAGCCGTCGAAGCCGATGGCCGTCAGCGCCTCGGCGCTTTCGGCGCGCAGATCCTGCTCCAGCCCGCCCTGCTGGATCCCGAAGAGCGCATGCCCCGGCCGGTCGCCGAACGCCTCGCGCGAGCGCGCCGCCCAGCGCATCGACAGGCGCATGCTCTCGGCGATGCGGGCGCGGTCGGCGGGCAGCGCAGGGCATTCGTCGAAACACATCACGATGTCGGAGCCCAGCAGCCCTTGGATCTCCATCGAGCGTTCGGGGCTGAGCATGTGGCGCGACCCGTCGATATGGGAGCGGAAGCGCACCCCCTCCTCAGTCAGCTTGCGCAACTCGGCCAGGCTCATCACCTGGAAACCGCCGGAATCGGTGAGGATCGGGCGCTCCCAGTTCATGAAGCGGTGCAGCCCGCCTAGACGCGCGATCCGCTCCGCCGTGGGGCGCAGCATCAGGTGGTATGTGTTGCCCAACAGGATGTCGGCGCCGGTCTCGCGCACGCTTTCGGGGCGCATCGCCTTGACCGTCGCGGCGGTGCCTACGGGCATGAAGGCCGGGGTGCGGATCTCACCCCGCTTGGTGTGGATCGTCCCGGTACGGGCCGCACCGTCGCGCGCGTGCAGATCGAAATGAAAGCGGGTGTGGGATGCGTGGGTCATCGGATGGGACTTTGCCGTCGGTCATCGCGCTTGGACCATTGCCCCTCCCTTGGCAACCCCCGAGTGCGGTGTGCTCGGCCGCCGGAGCGGGGCGGCGGCAAGCAGGCGCGTTCGCCCCACCCGAGCCTTCCCGCAGCCCTGCCTTCCAAGTCCGCGCCGCGCATGGCACCGTGCGGAACCGCCGGACCGCAGATTGGCCCGGCCGGACGACCAGAAGGAACGTGCCATGGACGAAGCGCTGACATTCGGCTGGGAGGAATGGGTCGCCCTTCCCGCGCTCGGCCTGCCCGCCATAAAGGCCAAGGTGGATACTGGCGCCAAGACATCGGCCCTGCACGCCTTCGACATCGAAGCCTTCGGGCCTGCCGCGCATCCCAAGGTCCGCTTCGCGGTGCACCCGATCCCGGGCGACGATGCGCTGGCCATTCCCTGTTCGGCCGATGTGATCGACCGGCGCGAGGTGACCTCCTCCAATGGCGAGGCCGAACTGCGTTATGTGATCTCGACCGTGCTTAAGGTCGGCGGACGGGACTGGCCGATCGAAGTGACCCTGACCGACCGGGGCAACATGGCCTACCGGATGCTTCTGGGGCGGCAGGCACTGGGCGACCACGTGATCGTCGCGCCGGGGGACAGCCTGTGCCAGCCCGAGCTGAGCTATGCGCCTTACCATTCCGCGGCCGTGCGCGATGTCGCCCCGCGCCGGAGCCTGCGGATCGCCGTTCTCAGCCGCGAGGAGACGAACTATTCCACCACCCGTCTCGTGGCCGAGGGCGAGCGGCGCGGCCACGTGGTGGAGGTGATCGACACCACCCGCTGCTACATGGCGATCAACGCCCTCGCGCCGGAAGTCTACTACGACGGGGCGCGCCTTCCCCGCTATGATGCCGTGATCCCCCGCATCGGCGCCTCGATCACCTCCTACGGCACGGCGGTGATCCGGCAATTCGAGTCGATCGGCACCTATTGCGTCAATGGCTCCTCCGGGATCACCGCCAGCCGCGACAAGCTGCACGCGCACCAGATCCTGTCGCGCGGGCGCATCGGCATGCCGATGACGGCCTTCGCGGCTTCGCCCAAAGACACCGACAACCTGATCGACCTCGTGGGTACGGCGCCGCTGATCGTCAAACTCCTGGAAAGCACCCAGGGCAAGGGCGTCGTGCTGGCGGAGACGCGCAAGGCCGCGCAATCGGTTATCTCGGCCTTCCGGGGGCTGAAGGCGAACTTTCTCGTCCAGGACTTCGTGCAGGAGGCCGCGGGCGAGGACATTCGCTGCCTCGTGATCGGCAGCAAGGTGGTGGCGTCGATGCGGCGCAAGGCGGCGGCGGGGGAGTTTCGCTCCAACCTCCATCAGGGCGGCACGGCGGATACGGTGCGCATCACCCGGATCGAGCGCGAAACCGCCCTGCGCGCGGCGAAGGCTTTTGGCCTGCACATGGCGGGGGTCGATCTGCTGCGCGGCGAGGACGGGCCGAAAGTGCTGGAGGTCAACTCCTCGCCCGGCTTCGAGGGGATCGAGAAGACGTCGCAGAAGAACGTGGCGGGGCTGCTCTTCGACGAGATCGAAAAGCGCGTGCGCCCGGCTCCGGTGCGCAAGCGCGCCGCGGCGGGGCGCGCGGCCCGCTGAGACGACGCGCCTGCCGATAGGAAAGGGCCTCGCGCGCCGGGCAAGGCTGGACCGGACAGCAGGCTTTGCCTATATCCAAGCGGTAGTGTCCAAACCGAGGCGCCTGTCCCATGAACGCCACCCCTAACGAACACACGCCGATGGAGGGTGCACCGCTCATCCGCCCCTCGTCGACCGATCATCCGCTCTACGACAGCATCGTCGAGGCCTGCCGGTCCGTCTACGATCCGGAGATTCCGGTCAACATCTTCGATCTGGGGCTGATCTACACGATCGACATCGCCCAGGAAGGCGAAGTGGCGATTGTGATGACGCTCACGGCGCCGGGCTGCCCCGTCGCCGGGGAGATGCCGGGCTGGGTGGCCGAGGCGATCGAGCCGCTTCCCGGCGTCAAACAGGTGGATGTCGACATCACCTGGGACCCACCCTGGGGCATGGACATGATGTCGGACGAGGCGAAGCTGGAACTGGGCTTCATGTGAGCGCCGCATGACGGACGGCCCGCCGCGGGACGCAGCCATCGAGCGCGCGGACTGGGACAGGATGGTGTCCGGCGCGCTCTACGATCCGGGCGATCCCTATGTCAAAGCGCAGCACCGCCGCGCGCAGGCGCTGACGCGGGAGTACAACGCCACGATTTCGGGCGAGTTCGATGCGCGCCGGCCGATCCTTGACGCGCTGCTCGGCAGCTATGGCACGGGCTGCGCCATTCAGCCCCCCTTTCACGTGGATTACGGCCGCAACATCCACCTGGGCGACCGCGTGTTCTTCAACTTCGGATGCGTCGTTCTGGATATCTGTCCGGTCACCATCGGAAGCGGCACGCAGATCGGCCCGGGGTCTCAACTGCTCGCAGCCGATCACCCGCGCGATGCCGCCACCCGCGCAAAGGGGCTGGAGAATGGCCTGCCCGTCACCGTGGGCGCGAATGTGTGGATCGGCGCGGCGGCCCTGATCCTGCCGGGCGTGACCATTGGCGACGACGCGGTGATCGGGGCGGGCGCCGTCGTCACCCGCGATGTGCCCCCAGGAGCAACGGTGGCCGGCAACCCGGCCCGCCCGCTGTAAGGCCTCCGGCGCGCGCAGCGCCCTTGTTTGCTGCAGCGCATGGTATCTGCCTCGCAGTGGTTACTCTCAGACAAGGCAAAGACCTTGCGGCGCCAACTCCGGGCACGAACTCCTCGCGTCGGAGTGCCATAAACGCGCTTTGTGTGCTGAGCCTTGTCGGCATCCCGTCGGGACCAGCCCCGTCGGCACCGGGTCTCCGTCCTTCGGTTGCGGGATACGCGACCCGCGCAAGGCCCCGTGCGGCCCCGGCTCATGGATGGGAGCCGGCAGGCAGGCTTTTGCCTCCGGCAAGGGTGAGAATGCGCCCGACAGCGCCGAGCAGAGACGTCTTGCGCCGGAGTGCCACAAACGCGCTCATTGTACGGGGCGCGATCGGCATCCAGGCTTGATCGGCGCCTTGGGACAAGTTTACTTGCACCGTCAGGCTCCGCGTCGCCCACCTACGGCCCGGGGTCCGGCCCATGCCTCGGGGCGCGGAGGCTAGCCGCCGGTGTGGCTCATATGGCGGGTCATCTGCCCGCCCACCTGCTGGCGCGAATAGTCGAAGTCGTGCCCTTTGGGCTTGCGTGCAATCGCCGAGCGGATGGCGTGTTCCAGGGCCACGTCGCTGTCCTCCATCGCGCGCAGGGGCGCGCGGAGATCGGCCATATCTTCCTGACCGAGGCACATATATAGCTCGCCCGTACAGGTCAGGCGCACGCGGTTGCAGCTTTCGCAGAAATTGTGGGTCAGCGGGGTGATGAAGCCGATCTTCTGGCCGGTTTCCTCCAGCCGTACATAGCGGGCCGGGCCGCCGGAGCGCTCGGCGAGATCGGTCACCTGGAACCGCTCCGCGAGGCGGGCGCGCAGGTCCTTGAGCGACCAATACTGGTCCAGCCGGTTCTCGTTGCCGAGATCGCCCATGGGCATCACTTCGATGAACGTCAGGTCCATCTCGTTGCCGGCGCACCAGCTCTGCAGGTCAAACAGCTCGTCTTCGTTGAAGCCCTTCAGCGCGACAGTGTTGATCTTCACCCGCATCCCGGCCGCCTGCGCCGCTTCGATCCCCTTCCGGACCTTGGCGAGTTTTCCCCATCTGGTGATGGCGGCGAACTTCGCATCGTCTAGCGTATCGAGCGAGATATTGATCCGGCGCACCCCGAGCCCGGCCAGATCCGAAGCGAACCGATCGAGCTGCGATCCATTGGTTGTCAGCGTCAGTTCCTTCAGCGCGCCGCTCTCCAGATGCCGCGACATGCGCTCGAAATACGTCATGATCCCGCGCCGGACGAGCGGCTCGCCGCCGGTGATCCGCAGCTTCTGCACTCCTAGGCGAACGAAGGTCGACGACATCCTGTCGAGCTCTTCGAGCGTCAGAAGCTCCTTCTTCGGCAGGAACGTCATGTTCTCAGACATGCAGTAGACGCACCGGAAATCGCAGCGGTCCGTGACCGAAACGCGAAGATAGGTGATTGGACGTGCGAACGGATCGATCAGTGGCTCAAACATGAGGCAGACGGTAGCTCGCCTGCCGGGCACGGGCAAGCCGACACGGCCCCTGCGGCGTTGCGTCAGGGCCGTCGCGGGGGGTATGGCTCCGGGGCAGATGGCTGAAGGGCAAGTTGCTGAAGAGCACGTGGCTGAGGGATGGCGAGGGACGAATGACGCGGCAGCTTTTGGTTGGGGTACTATCGGCGTCGCTTCTGGCGGGGTGCGCGCAACTGGCCGGGCCCGATGGCGGGGCCTCTTCCGGCACGGGCCCCGCGCTCGATGCAGCGCAAACCCTGCCCGATGGCGCCGACCCCGCACCGGGCACCGAGGCCGGCGCACCGCCCGCCGGCGCCGTGACCGTGGAGCAGTTCGACACCACGACCGCGGCCGAACGCGAAGCCGCTGCCGCCACGACCGGTGCCGCGACGGAGGACTCGCTGGGCACCACCGTGGCCACGCTCGGCGATCCGGCGCTGCCCGGGTTCTGGGCGGAGACACCCCTTGTCACAAACGTCCGGCAGGGCCGACTGACCTATGCCGCAACGGGGCAGAGCGTGAAGGTAGAACTGCGCCCCTCGGGCGGCGCCCCCGGCTCAGGTACGCGCGTCTCGCTCCCGGCGATGCGGGTTCTGCAGGCGCCCCTGACGGCCCTGGCGGAGCTGACGGTGGTGGGCCTCTGACCCGGCGGACGGCTGGCCCAGGCTCGGCGCCGCCCGCCTCGTCAGATCATCGCCGCCGACGGATCGTCCAACACGCCGATCAGCGAGAGCGTAAACGCCTCGTCCGGGCCGCCCGCCGCGGCATCGGCATAGCTGTCGGTGCGGCGGAGCGCATCGGCGAGGCTGTCCGACTGACCACGGATGTAAGTCTGCATCACGTCCTGGGCGGCGGCCACATCGTTCAGCCCGTGGATCGCCGCGAAATGCAGGCCGATCTCGGCCTTGGCCTCGATGGTGGCAACGTCGGCGCGGGCCTGGGGATCGGTGTTGTCGCGCGCGCCATTGATCAGCGCCAGCATGAACTTGCCCCGGCTGAACCCGGCGTCCAGCTCGGCCGTCCAGTACGCCCACCCGGCCCCATCCGGCGCGCGCTCGAAAAAGTTCTCGTAAGCCTCTCTCACGAGGTCCGAATTCGCCATGTCGCTCGGGTAGAGGGCGCGCGTCTCAGGCTGAACGAAGAAGCTCTCCGCGATTTCGGCGAGCGTCATCCCTTCGGAGAAGCGCGTACCCCAGTAGAACAACCCGAGCGCGTCCGGCGCTCTGTCGAAATAGGCGATGTACATCTCCGTGAAGGTCGTGATCTCGGCGACCGTCAGGTCGGCGATGCCGGTCAGCGCGTCGAGATCGAGCCTGCCATCGGGAAGCGCGGCGTTCCCCGCCGCGAAGGAGACCGCCTCGACCTGCGTCAGCACGTCCTGCCCGGTCTCGGCCCGGCCCCTGTCGCTGAGCCTGACGGTGCTCGAGGCGTCGACGGTGACGGCGTAGGCGTCGATGCCTGCCTGAAGCTCCAGGGTGTCCTGCCCCGCGTCGCCGAAAAGGGTGTCGTTCCCGGTTCCACCGGTCATCACATCGTCGGCGGACGTGCCCCATACGTAGCGCCCGAGAGGGGCGTCTGGATCCTCCTCGTACACGCGGCGAATGAGGGCGATGTCGTCGTCCCACAACCTGTCGCCGGAGAAGCTCTCCGGGATCGGGTCTTCCTGGACGCTGCGGTAGCTCGACGAGGGGCGGATATCGCCCAGACCGAGCACATTGCCGATCTCGTGCAGTGCGATCGTCGTCACCGATATCCTGTCGATGTCGGCCTCATCGAACTGGATCGTCGCGGTGGTGACCCGCTCATTCGTCCAGCTGGAGTTCCAGAACCCCCATGTGCCGCCGCGCCCGCCCAGATCGGTGATGGCCAGCGTGATGTCGGCGCGGTTGCCCTCGTCCGTATAGCGGAAGGCGACGGAGGACAGAGCCTCGTCCCACAGCTGGAAGGCGCGCTCGAACGCGGCCATGTAGGGCGCCGCATCCCGTGTCGCCGCGACATCGGGCTGGCCTGGTACGTCGAGCGTGCCGTTCGTGGTGCTCCATGTCACCACGCGCGTCTCTCCCGGGTCCGCCCAGCGCACGCCGAAATAGTCCGAGTAGAAGAGATCCGCGAGCGGAGTCGTGGGGCTGATCAAGGCCGGGGGCCTCCGGGGTGTAGACGCTGCCTGGGCCTAGCTCTGCAGCGGCGATGTGGCGGCAATGGGGTCAAGACGCGATGAAAACGGCGCATGGCTCACCAGTGATCCTAGGACGATCCGGCCTGCACTGCCACGCCACGCCTATTCGACGGTCACCGATTTCGCCAGATTGCGCGGCTGGTCGACATCCGTGCCCTTCGCGACCGCGGCGTGATAGGCAAGCAACTGCGCAGGCACGGCATAAAGGATCGGTGCGAGCGCGGGCACCACGGTCGGCATGGTCAGCGTCTCCCAGCAGCCGGCGCCCGCTTCGGCCACACCCTCGGCATCGGAGATCAGCAGGACCCGGCCGCCCCGGGCCATCACCTCCTGCATGTTCGAGACAGTCTTGTCGAACAGGGCATCGCGTGGGGCAAAGACGATCACCGGAACGGACTTGTCGACCAGCGCGATGGGGCCGTGCTTCAGTTCACCCGATGCATAGCCTTCGGCATGGATATAGCTGATTTCCTTCAGTTTCAGCGCACCCTCGAGCGCCAGCGGAAACATCACGCCACGCCCGAGAAACAGCACGTCCCTTGCCTCGGCGATCTTTGCGGCGACCTCGGCAATCTCGGGCTCGCGGGCGAGCGCGAGGTTCAGCAACCCCGGCAGCGTCTGAACCTGATCGGCGTGCCGGGCGGCCGTCTCGGGGCTGAGCGTGCCGCGGTCCAGTCCCGCCTTGACGGCCAACAGGAACAGCACGGCAAGCTGACAGGTGAAGGCCTTGGTCGAGGCCACGCCGATCTCCGCCCCGGCATGGGTGGGCAGCACAAGGGCGGATTCCCGCGCAATGGTGCTCTCAGAGACGTTCACGATCGACACGACGCTTTCCGACAGGGGCGCTGCGTAGCGCAACGCGGCGAGGGTGTCGGCCGTTTCGCCCGATTGCGACACGAAGAGCGCAAGGCTGCGCGGCGGGATCGGCGGTTCGCGGTAGCGATACTCCGAGGCGACGTCCACCTCGGCCGGCAATTGGGCCAGTTGCTCGAACCAGTACTTGGCCACATGGCACGCGTAGGATGCCGTCCCGCAGGCCACCATCGACACCCGGTCCACCGCCCCGAAGTCGAGCCCGGGATCGGGCAGCGCAATCCCGTCCGACAGATAATGCGCGAGCGTATCGGCCAGCACGGTGGGCTGCTCGGCCATCTCCTTGGCCATGAAGTGGCGGTAGCCGCCCTTTTCGATCCGGCCGGTGTCGATCGTCACCGTCTTGATAGGGCGCGCGACGGGCGCACCGTCCATATCGCGAATGTCGACGCTTTGCCGCGTGAGAACGGCCCAATCGCCCTCTTCGAGATAGGAGATGCGATTGGTCATCGGGGCCAGCGCCAGGGCGTCCGAGCCGACGAAGACCTCGTTCTCGCCATAGCCGATGGCGAGGGGCGAGCCGCGCCGGGCGGCGATCATCAGATCGTTCTCGCCTTCGAACAGAAAGGCCAGCGCAAAGGCGCCTTCGAGCCGTTTCAGCGTTTCATGCGCGGCGTCCACCGGGCCGTGACCCTTGTTCAGATAGTACTGCGTCAGCAGCGCGACCGTTTCGGTGTCCGTGTCGGTCTCCGCGCCGAGATTGGCGGCGGCAAGCTCCTCGCGCAGCGCCTTGAAGTTCTCGATGATCCCGTTGTGGACCACGGCCACCGGCCCGGCGCGGTGCGGGTGGGCATTGGCGACCGAGGGCGCGCCATGGGTTGCCCAGCGGGTGTGGCCGATGCCCGATTTCCCGGCAAGCGGCTCATGCACCAACAGGTCCGACAGGTTCACCAGCTTGCCGACGGCCCGGCGCCGGCCGAGCGCGCCCGCCTGAACCGTGGCGATGCCCGCGCTGTCATAGCCGCGATACTCCAGCCGCTTGAGCGCTTCCACCAGCATCGGGGCGACCTCATGCTCCCCGAGCGCACCGACGATCCCGCACATCAGTTCGTCCCCCCGTCGGCGGAGCCCGGTTCCCGGTCGGGCCGGGCCTCAGCGGCTCTGGCAGCTGCCCGGCCTTCCTTAAGTGCGCGCAGCCGCGCCATCAGCTTCGTCGCCAGGCCCGGCTTGTTCGTCTGTCGGGCGCGTCCGATGGCAAGCGCGTCGTCCTCGACGTCGGCCGTGATCACGGAGCCGGATGCCGTCATCGAACGGTCGCCGAGGCGGACAGGCGCGACCAGCATTGTGTCGGAGCCCACGAACGCGTCCTCGCCGATGATCGTCCGGTGCTTGAGCACGCCGTCGTAATTGCAGGTCACCGTACCCGCGCCGACATTGCTGCGGGCGCCGACAGTGGCATCGCCGATATAGCTCAGATGGTTGATCTTAGCGCCGGGCCCGATCTCGGCCGCCTTGACCTCCACGAAGTTGCCGATGCGGGCGTCGTCGGCGATCTCCGCCCCGGGGCGCAGCCGTGCATAGGGGCCCACGATGGCACCGGACGAGACATGGCACCCTTCGAGATGCGAAAAGGCCCGGATGCGGGCGCCCGTCTCCACCGTTACGCCGGGGCCGAAGACGACGTTGGGCTCGACGGCGACATCGCGGCCCAGCACCGTGTCCCAGGCGAGATGGACCGTCTCGGGCGCGGCCAGGGTAACGCCCGTCGCCATCGCGGCGTCCCGCGCCCGGGACTGGAACGCCGCCTCGGCGCGGGCGAGATCGGCGCGGGAGTTGACGCCGAGCGTCTCCGCTTCCGCGCACAGCACGACACCGCAGGACAAGCCGTCGGCGCGCAGCAGCCCGGGCAGGTCTGTCAGGTAGTATTCGCCGCTGGCATTCTGGTTGCCGATCCGCGGAAGATACGCGTCCAGCCGCTCCGTCGCGCAGGCGATCACGCCGGAGTTGCAGATCCGGAGCGCGCGCTCGGCCTCGGTGGCCTCCTTGAACTCCACGATGCGCTCCAACGCGCCGTCATCGTCCAGCACGAGCCGGCCGTAGCCGCCGGGATCGGCCGCTTCGAAGCCCAGGATCATGGCGGCATGTTCCGACAGCCCCGCCAGCAGCCGCTGGAGCGTCTCGGCCGGGATCAGCGGCGTGTCGCCATAAAGAACGAGGGTGTGCCCGCCCTTGCCCGCAAGCCGCGGCATGGCCTGGGCGACGGCATGCGCCGTGCCGAGGCGCTCGGCCTGCTCGACCGTTTCCACCTCGGGGAAATCCTGCGCCAGCGCGTCGACGACATCGGCCGCGCCGTGGCCCGTGACGACGACGATATGAGCGGGATCGAGCGTCAGCCCGGAGCGCAACGCATGGTACAAGAGCGGCGCATGGGCGATCTCATGCAGCACCTTGGGACGGTCGGAGGCCATCCGCGTGCCCTGCCCCGCCGCGAGGAGTACCAGTTGAAGGGTCATGCCCGAGTGCCCCCGATCTGTCGTGGCGCCTGTCCGGTCGCCCGGCGGCGCGCCCTCTTGTCGTTCGTTGCGCACCGTAATACCGAGGCAGCGACCTGCCGCAAGGGCCGGACCAGTCACAGCGCGTTTCGGTGTGTTTCATGCATGCATCGCGCCCAGGTGCCATTTTCGGAAAGGGCAGGCCCATGCGCAGCGTGATTTTCGATCTCGACGGAACGTTGGCGGATACCTCGGCCGATCTGATCGCCGCTGCCAATGCCTGCTTCGCCGAGATGGGCAGTGCCGAGCGCCTCGATCCCGTCGCCGATGCCGCCACGGCGTTCGGCGGCGGCCGCGCCATGCTGCGCCTCGGCCTGGAGCGGATGGGCCAGCCCGATGAGGCGGTGGTGGATGCCTACTATCCCACCCTGCTCGCCGTCTACGAGCAGGAGATCGACCGGCGCACGACGCTCTATCCCGGCGCGATGGAGGCCATCGCCACGCTGAAGGCCGACGGCTTCGCGGTTGCGATCTGCACCAACAAGCCCGAAGGCCTCGCGCGTCTGCTGATGACACGCCTCGGGGTGTTGTCGGAGTTCGGGGCGCTGATCGGTGCCGACACCCTGCCCGTCCGCAAACCCGACCCGACGCCGTTCCGCGAGGCGGTGGCCCGCGCCGGCGGCGATCCGGGCCGCGGGCTCCTCGTGGGGGACACGGTCACCGACCGCGATACCGCGCGGGCTGCGGGCGCGCCCGTGGTGCTGGTGACGTTCGGCCCGACGGGCCAGGCAATGGCCGATCTGGCGCCGGACGGGCTTCTGTCCGACTATGGCGAGTTGCCGGACCTGGCGGCGCGCCTGCTCGGGTAGGCCCGGCGGTCAGCCCCCATCAGGCCCAATCCGCCCCAAGATCGGCGCGCGTGCGGTCGATCCAGTGATCGCGCAGCCATTCCGTGGGCAGGGCATGCCGGAAGGCGTTGCCGTGCCAGCCGTCCACGGCCTCCTCCATCTTGGGGCGCCCGTGGAAACAGACGACGCGCGCCGTGGACGGCAGGCGCGGCGGCCGCACATAGCTTGCGGGCGGCCACAACAGACAGTCGTGCTTGAAGCTCACCACCTGATCGGGCGGCAGATAGGCGAACGCGCCCTGCTCTTGGGCCAGAATCGAGGTGTAACGCTGCTCCGAGCCGCGCGCCTTCTCCACCGAGGCCTTGGGGGCCTCGGCCAGCGTGGTGTAGAGCCAGGGGTGCAACGACGGGTCGTAGCGAAAGACCGAGCCATGGCCAGTGGGCCGCCCCCGCCGCGCCTCGACCCAATCCGCCCGCATGGCGACCTTGCCGGGGGCGTGGTGCAGAAGGCCGTCCAGCGGGCCGGTGATCACCACGTCGAGATCAAACCCCAGCACCGGGCCGGAGAGCCCCTCGATCAGGCCGGGACGGAACAGGCTGACCTTGCGCATCGCGCCCTGGCGGTTGGCCACGGCGAGCGCAGCGTCCATCTCTGCCTGAAACGGCTCCGCGGCGAGCGGCAGCACCTCGATGTCCGGATGCAGGCCGTCGGCATGCTCTGTCATGCACAGGAACCGCACGGGCCCTGTCAGATTGCGCCGGACCCCGGAATAGAGGCGGTTGACGTATTCCGGGCCGAAGAGCGTGCCCCATTTGATGCAGACGATAGTGGCGTGCGACATGGCCGTTGCCTAGCCCGACGGCAGGGGCGCTGCCAGTGGCAAAGACGCGCTGCCGCCCGCGACAAGCCAGATGCCGGAAAGGGGAGCGGTCGCATTTGTCCCAGTGCGCACAGCGCTGGCGCGCGCCCGGGCATGCGCATGATCGCCGTGACAAGGCGCAGGCGCGACCGAGCACGGGCGTGGGTGCTACCCGACGGGCATCCGCCGTTCGATGACCTCCGCCCAATAGGAGCAACCCGCCGGGATCGCATCGTCGTTGAAGTCGTAGGCCGGGTTGTGCACCATCGCCGTGTCGCCGTTGCCCACCAGGATATAGGCGCCGGGGCGTTCGTTCAGCATGAACGAGAAATCCTCGCCCCCCATGGTGACCGACGCATCCTCCACCTGGCCTGCCACGGCGCGGGCGACGTCGCGGGCGAACTCCGTCTGCTCAGGGGCGTTGACGGTGACGGGATAGTTGCGCTTATAGACCACCTCCGCTTTGCCTCCGAAGGCCTCGGCGGTGGCGGTGGCGATTTGCGACAGGCGCGCCTCGGCCAGATCGCGGCTTTCCTCGGACAGCGTGCGCACCGTCCCCTTCAGGAACACCGTCTCCGGGATTACGTTATGGGCTTTGGATTCGGTCTCGAACGAGGTGATCGACACCACGACCTGCTCCACGGGATCGACATTGCGGCTGACGATGGATTGCAGCGCCACCACGATATGGGCGCCGATCACGGTGGGATCGACCGCCTGATGCGGCTTGGCCGCGTGCCCGCCTTGTCCGCCGATGGTGATGGACACCAGATCGGCCGCGGCAAAGAACGGGCCCGTGCGGATAGCGAAGCTGCCCGTCGGCTGGCCGGGCCAGTTGTGCATGCCGTAGATTTCCTGAATGCCGAACCGCTCCATCAGACCGTCCTCGACCATGGCGCGCCCGCCGCCTTCGCCCTCTTCGGCGGGTTGGAAGATGATGATCGCGGTGCCGTCGAAGTTGCGCGTCTCCGACAGGTAGCGCGCGGCCCCGAGCAGCATCGCGGTGTGGCCGTCATGGCCGCAGGCATGCATGGCGCCGTCCGTCTGCGAGGAATAGGGCGCGCCGGTGATCTCGGTCATCGGCAGCGCATCCATGTCGGCGCGCAGGCCGATCACCTTGCCGCTATCGGTCCGGCGCCCCCGGATGACGCCCACGACACCGGTCTGCCCGATGCCCTCGACAACCTCGTCGACACCGAAGGCGCGCAGCTTGTCGGCCACCAGGGCCGAGGTGCGATGGGTCTCGAAGCCCAGCTCCGGATTGGCGTGGATGTCGCGGCGCCACTCGGTGATTTCGGGCAGCAGCTCCGCAAAGCGATTCTTGATCGGCATCGTCCCTCTCCTGTCGCTGGGCGGTGCACAGGTAGCGCCTGTGCACCCAAATCGCCACCCTCGGCCCGCGCATGTGCGGGGCTTGGGCGACCGCTCGTATGGCGCCTAGATGGTGGCGTTCGTCGCGCCGCCGTCGGCCAGCAGGTTCTGCGCCACTATGAAGCCCGCGTGCTGCGAGCACAGGAAGGCACAGGCGGCGCCGAACTCCGCCGCGGTGCCGTAGCGGCGCACCGGGATCGTCGCCTCGCGCCGCGTCCGCGCTTCTTCGAGCGTGATACCGTCTTTCGTGGCGATGCCGGTGTCCAGGCTGACGGCCCGGTCGGTCGCATGAATGCCGGGCAGAAGATTGTTGATGGTCACGCCATGCTGCGCCACCTGCCGCGCCGTGCCCGCAACATAGCCCGTCAGCCCCGTGCGGGCAGCGTTCGACAGGCCGAGGGCGGGGATCGGCGCCTTGACGGATTGCGACGTGATGTTGACGACGCGCCCCCAGCCCTTGTCGATCATGCCGGGCAACAGCGCCGTCATCAGCGCGATCGGTGTCAGCATGTTGGCGTCGAGCGCGTTGATGAACTCGTCCCGCCCCCAATCGGACCAGAGACCGGGCGGCGGGCCGCCCGCGTTCGTCACCAGGATGTCGACGTCTCCCGCCGCGGCGAGCACCTCGGCGCGCCCCGCCTCGCTCGTCACATCGGCGGCGACGGTCGCCACGTCGACCCCGCTCGCGGCGCGAATCTCGGCCGCGGTCGCCTCCAGCGCATCGCTGCCCCGCGCATTCAGGACGAGGCTGACGCCCGCATCGGCCAGCGCCTCGGCGCAGCCGCGGCCCAGCCCCTTCGACGATGCGCATACGAGCGCACGCTTGCCCGCGATCCCCAGATCCATGGCTCACTCCCTGTGGTTTTGTGTATGATGATCGATCCGACCGTCCGTCTAGCATCGCATGCGCCGGGCTGGAAGGACTCACGCTCCCGGCTGGCACGGCGTCGAGAGAGCGCCCGTTGACGAGGGTCCGGTTCGCCGTTTATCGCGGGCGGAGGCAATCGAGGATGTCATGGCCGAGGCAGAGCGGCAGCCCAGCTACACGGTGAAAGTGCTGCAGGCCCATGCGTTCCGCGTGGTGGCCGGGGCCAACCACGGCGATCCCATGACCGAAGCCGACACCCTATGTGCAGGCGATGTGTACCGGCTCGTCGGAGAGGCCGCGCCGCTGAGCCTTGCCGTGGCGGATGCCGGCCTCTCCGCCCAGCGCGAGAGCGTCGCCCCAGTCCTGCGGGCGGATGGCGGCGTGCATCGGGTGGCCGAGGGCAGCGAGGCAGGCCTGACGGGGGCGCCGCTGCAGATGACCGCCCGGGCAACGGTGCTCGCCCCAGACGGCCACTCGGTGGACCTGATGCTTCTGGAGACCTTCGGCGAGATGCCGGAAGTGTTCGTGTTTCCGCTCGGGCCGCTGGAGCCGGGCCTCGACTACACGCTCGCAGGCGTGGCCGAGCCGGGCGAGATCTGTCTGTCCGACGTCGTGCCCTTCGCCTTCGTGGCCGGAACCCGCATCACCATGGCGGACGGGACGCAACGCAGCGTCGACACGCTGAACCCCGGCGACGTCGTGCTGACCCGCGATGCCGGGCCGCAGCCGCTGCGGGCCGTTCTTGCCAAGACCGAGCGCGCGCTCGGCCCCCATGCCCCCGTCGTCATCGCGGCGGAGACCATCGGCAATCCCGGGGACCTGATCCTGAGCCAGCATCAGCGGCTGCTCGTCTACCAGCGGGGCGGCGAGCGCCTGACCGCCACCGCGGAAATGCTGGTGCGGGCGGGGGATCTGGTCGACGGAGAGCGGGTGTATCTGCGGCGGGGCGGCTTTGCCGATTACGTGACGCTGGTGCTCGACACGCACGAGATGCTCTTTGCCGAATGCGTCGCGGTCGAGAGCCTGGAAGTCAGCCCGGCGACCCGGCACCGCCTGGCCGAGGATCAGGCCCGCGCCGTGGAAAGCCTTTCGCACACGCCGCATTACGGCAGCGAGATCGGGCGCGATGTGGCCGCCGCCGCGCGGGCGCGGCTGTTGGCCGCGGGCAAGAACAGGACAGGCTGACGACAAGCATGCAAAAGGGCCGCCCGAAGGACGGCCCCACCCCCAACACTACGGCGTTCAATCAGGCGGCCGCGCGGGCGACCAGCACCTCGTCGATTCGCGCCTGCGCATCGGTCTCGCCGGTGCCGGACACTGCGGCCACCTCGCGCGTCAGACGGTCGAGCGCGGCTTCGTAGAGCTGCCGCTCCGAATAGCTCTGCTCGCGCTGATCATCGGTGCGGTGCAGGTCGCGCACGACCTCCGCAATCGCGATCAGGTCGCCCGAGTTGATCTTCTGCTCGTATTCCTGCGCCCGGCGCGACCACATCGCCCGCTTCACCTTGGCCTTGCCCTTGAGCGTCGTCATGGCTTTCGACACAACGTCGGGAGAGGACAGGCTGCGCATGCCGACCTCGGTTGCCTTGTGGGTTGGGACACGCAACGTCATCTTGTCCTTGTCGAAGTTGATGACAAAGAGTTCGAGCGAGATACCGGCGATCTCTTGCTCTTCGATCGAGATGATCTGGCCGACCCCGTGCGCGGGATAGACGACGTAATCGTTGGGGCGGAAGTCGAGCTTCTTGTTTTTGGTCATGCGTTTCCCTCAATAACCCTGCACTCAAGCCGAAAAAACCGCTGCCGAAAGCGAGCGCTTTCGGAGCGGAAACCGGTTGCGGGCATAGCTGTACCGCCGAGCAGTCAAGCAACCCTGTTCGACGCGCATTAGGTTGTTTTCACCATAGCCACCCAGATATAGCACGCAAACGCCAAGATTTCCAGTCCGCGCCCGGAAACCGGACGCGTGACCTGGCGGCGCGACCTTGGCGCCGGCTCGGCTCAGGAGGGTGCTGTGCGCGCGCGCAGACGGCGCGCCGTGGCGTTTCTTCCGTCGGTCAGCCCCCCTCTCCAGCCTCCTCCGAGAACAGCTCCATCTTGCCGGGTTTCCCGTCGAGGTCTTCGGCCTCCGGCAGCGGATCCTTCTTGGTGATGATCACGGGCCACATCTCGGAATACTTGCGGTTGAACTCCACCCAGTTCTCCATGTCGGGCTCTGTATCCGGACGGATCGCATCCGCCGGGCATTCCGGTTCGCAAACCCCGCAATCGATGCACTCGTCGGGATGGATCACCAGCATATTCTCGCCCTCGTAGAAACAATCCACGGGGCATACCTCGACACAATCGGTGTACTTGCAGGCAATGCAGTTTTCCGTGACGACGTAGGTCATATCCTGTCTCCGAGTTACATGTTCAGCTAAGACAGCGTCCCAGGGTCTGCAACTGATCCAGGTCAGAAATCGGGAAAATTCCTCCGATGTTTCTTCGTGGGCCGGGGCCCCGCGCGCTCGGTGCGACGGTCGGTCGCCGCCTCGTCCGCGCCCGCCTCGCCATCGGACCGCGCCTCGGGTGCCAGATCGGCGTAGCATGCTTGCGCCTCCGGCGCCGGTCCGCGCCGGACGGGCAGCGCCTCGATTCGCACCACGCGGATCTCGCGCCCTTGCGGAAATGTCAGCGTGTCGCCGATGGTGACGGAACGCGCGGGCTTGGACACGCGCACCGCGTTCACCCGCACCTTGCCCTGCGTCACGAGCTTGGCAGCCAGGCTGCGCGTCTTGAAGAACCGGGCCTGCCACAGCCACTTGTCCAGCCGCTCCGTGCCCTCGCGGCGCGGAGCGTGCGGGCCGTCCTCGCGCCCCGGCGCGTCGGTCAGGACTTGTCCTTGAGGCCCATCAGCGCCGCGGCGAACGGGTTGTCGGGGTCGATTTCCTTTTCCCGCGTCCGCGGAGGACGGGCCTGGTACGTCTTGGCATTCTGATCGCGGGGGCCGGGCTTGCCCCGCGGTTTGCCGCCCTTCGCCCCCTTGGGCGGACGTTTCCCGCCTTTCGGGCGCGCGGCGCCGTCGCTTTCGGGGCGCGCCCGGCGCGGGCCGCCACCGCTCTTGCGGCGCGGCGCCCAGGTGAACGTGTAGTAGACCTCGACCTCCGCGCTGTCCTCATCGTCCCCTGACGCCGCCGTCCCGGCTTGATCCGGCGCTTGCTCGTCCGCCACGGCGGGGGCGGCCACGGCATCCACCTCCGCCTCGCCGGCCGCCTCGGACACTTCGGGCGGGGGCGGCGCGTCCGGCACTTCGGAGGGCATCGGCGGGCTCTCCGGCACGGGCTCGGCGGGCACTTCCGGCTCCGGCGCCACGGGCACTTCGCTTGGGGTGTCCGGCACTTCGCTCGGGGTCTCGGGGATCTCGGGCGTGTCGCTGGCCATCGGCGCCTCGGCGACTGTGCTGTCCAGGACCGGGGTTCCGACCACCTCGTCAGGTGTCGGCACATTGGCGTCCGCAGCGCCCGCCCCATCGGCGGCAGCCGTCGCGTCGATGCCATCGGGTGCAGCCAGCGCACCGGCGGCGGAGGCGTCCGCGCCCTCGGCGTCGGACGGCGCCACAGCGGCGGGCATCCCCGCGGCAGGCGCCTCCGGCTCCGGCGCCGGCGGTTTCTTGGCCTTGGGGCGCTCGGCCCGTTCGGCCTTGTAGCCGAGGCCCTGCATGAGATCGGCGAATTGCTCCAGCGTCATACCAGTGATCGACAGCATATCGGCCTTTGCTTCGAACCCGGCGCGGGTGTCCTCGGCGCGGATCTGGTCGGCCAGCCGTTCGAGCATGTCGATCCGGATCGAGCGCGCCCCCGCCCCCCGGTACCCCGACACGCCAGCATAGCCCCGGGGCGCGTCGACCGGCGTCGGTATCGTGACAAGACCGGGCGGCGGGCTTTCGGGAAACTCGTCGAGCCCTTGCCACAGCGACCACAGCACAAGCCGCAGCCGCGTCGGCGCGGGCTTCAGCAGGAGCGGCATGAACACGGTGAACTGCCCGAACCGCACGCCGTGCTTGCGCAGGAGGCCACGGTCGGCCTGATCCAGCGCCTTGACGTCCGAGGCCACCTGGCCTTCGCGCGGCAACACGCCCAACCCTTCGATCAGCTGGAAGGCAAAGCCGCGCGCCATGCCCGTCAGCGCCTCGTCCCGCTGCATCGCCAGAAGCGGTTCGAACAGCGTGGCGACACGGCGGTCGATGAAGTGCTGCAGGCGGCGCTGCACCTTCTCGGACACCTCCGACCCGGCTTCCTCGTCGACGAAGGCGACCACGCCGGGGCGCATGGCCTCGGCCCCCTTCTCCAGCCGGCCGACCGCATGCTCGCCCCACATCAGGCCGCCCTGCTCGGTGAAGTCGATCTCGGTGTCGGGCGCGTTGTAGAACCTGTC